>CAXTQJ010000006.1:0-33106 GCA_964246245.1 uncultured Sphingomonadaceae bacterium | reverse complement strand
GTCGTCGGGATGCCTGGCTGCAGCGCCGGTACGCCATTGACGTTGGCGACGAAGCGACAACACGGCATCAACGAACTCGTCGGAGCAAGAATAGTAAACGAGTTGGAATAGCCCGGCAGCGGGCTGAGCAGCCCGGACAGGCCCTTGTCCTCATTGGTATAGCGCAGGCCGATTGTCAGCCGCGTCGCGTCGAAGAAGCGATAGGTGCCGTCGCCGTAGACCGACACAGACCGGGTCGTCGGGAAGCCGTCGCTACGGGTCGGCGTCGGCCCTGCGCATACCCCTGCAACGCACGTACCGATCGTGTCGAGACGTAGCTCAGTGTTGTCTCGATAGTAAAACGCGCCGACGACCCAGTCGAAACGTGAGTCTGTCTTTTTCGAGGTCAGCTGGAGTTCCTGGCTGAACGTCTTGTTCTTTTCGTAGAAGAAGTTATTCGCCGTCGCGAAGCCTGGGGTTGCTACCGGCTGCCCGAGAATAGGCGAGCCGCCCTGAAAGGTGATCAGTGCATGGCTAGTCTGATAGCCGGTGATGCTCGACAGCGTCGCGAAGCCGAAATCGTGCTCGACCTTCAAACTTCCGATGTAGATGTTGGTCGGCCCGGACGGCGCGATCCGCGCGGCAACGCGATAGTTGCCGAGGAATGGCGTGCCGTCGGACCCGAGCGTCCCCGGCTCGACCTGATACGCCGAGCCGATGTCGCGGTTGTTGAAGTCGTAGATGAACGTGGCAATCACCGTCGTCCGCGGTTCCGGATGCCACTTGAGCTTGGCTTCGACTCCTGTCTCGTCGCTGCGCTGCTCGTCGACGTTAAGAAAGACGTTGCGGCTCCATCCCAGATTTTGCTTGGCGTGGTAGACCGCGACGTTGGCAGCGAGGGTGTCGGTGATCGGCGTCGACGCGTAGACGTTGGTTTGAACAGTGTCGTAGTTGCCGTATCCGACCGAGGCGTCGAGTCGTCGCTCTGGCGCCGGATCACGCGTGATGACCGAGATCAGACCGCCTGTGACGTTGCGGCCGTAGAGCGTTCCCTGTGGACCCTTGAGCACCTCGATCCGGTCGATGTTGTTGAACGAGAGGATGCCGACTGACGGATTGGCAAGGTAGAGGCCGTCGACATAGACGGCGACCTGTGCCTCGTTATAGCCGGTCGACGGGGACCCGATGCCGCGCAGGAAAAGATTGTTACCGCCCGACGGCACCGAGACGAGCCCCGATGTCAGCGTGACGAGCTGGTTGACGCCGGTGATGTTGAAGGCCTTGAGCGTGTTTGCGGTCACGGCCTCGATCGTCGCCGGAACGTTCTGTAGGTCGACCGACCGGCGAGTGGCGGTAACGATAATGTCCTCGACCCCGGACGGTGCGGTATCGGCAGTCGTCGCGGCCGCAATGTCGGCGGGAGCGCGGCTCGTTTCCGTCGCTTGCGGCTGACCCGGGATAATCGGCTGCGCCGTCTGCGCCTGGGCAATCTCGGCAACGCCGCACAATCCGACCAGTGCAACTCCCAATCGTAGGCGGTATGTCAGCATAAACTTTCCCCCCTTCGGATGCCCTGCCATTCGGCAGTCGTTTTCTATTTGCGCCTCGCCGGTGCTACGATCTGGCTACATTCGAACACGGCATTACGTCATTTGTACCTAACGGCGAAAACTCGCCTTCCAACCATGTTCAGCGGTCTCGCCCTCCAACGGATTGACTAGCCAACCTGGCTATGATTGAACATTCGTTCAGACGGTCATACAGCGGCTGAACATGCGTTTGCAAGAGGCAACGCGTAAATTGGAATGGCCGGGGGGGCAGCGATGCGCGGCTTGTACGATATCACGGTGCGACCTGCGTTCGTCGCACCCGCCGCCTATCGACAAATTGTGCCGTCGCATTCCGTGTGTTCGGAAACCGTATTGCCCAAGTCACGATGAATTCATCCGCAATCCAGGAGCGACACGTGAAATTGGCATTAGCAGCGCTGATCGTCGGCATAGCATGTGCAGCACCCGCTGCCGCTCAAGGGCTTCCTGGCGCAGCCGACGCGGCGCGCGTTCCGGCTGGCAACTACAAAATCGATACCAACCACACTCAGGTTTTCTGGACCGTGAACCACATGGGAATCACGCCATTAACCGGGGCTTTCGCGGCGAGCACCGGCATGCTCATGCTGAACCCCGCCCATCCCGAGAACACGGCGGTTAATGTGACGTTCGCCATGACAAGCATGTCAACGACTGTGCCGGCCTTCACCCAACACTTATCTAGCAATGAGTTCTTTGACACCGCAAAATACCCGGTAGCGATGTTCAAGTCGACCGGCGTTATGATCCACGGCGAACAGGCCACGGTCGTCGGCAATCTCACGATTAAAGGTGTAACCCAGCCAGTGACGCTTGACGTGCGACTGTTTGGAGCAGGAACAAATCCAATGAGCAAGCGGCTGAATGTCGGCTTTTCGGCAACCGCGACAATCAAGCGGAGCGCCTTTGGGCTTGGCTATGCGCTGCCGCTCATCGGCGACGAGGTCGAGCTTCACATCACCGCAGCGTTCGAGCCGGCCAGCTGAGGTCGCACCGTTCGTGCGCTGCCCAAGCTCATCTGCCACCTTCCTGATGAACCTTAAGGTCTAATCGATGACCATCGCTGACGCGCTTGATCTCGATGACTTGATCGATGGCCAGCGACTTGATCTGAAATTGGTCGTTATACTTATCGTAGCGATGCTCACACTGATCAGCGACGAGTTTGATCTATCGGCGATGGGCTACGTCGCGCCTGACCTGGCCAAGCTGTGGCACGTCGCGCCCGCGTGTTCTGTCCCCGCGTTCTCGGCGGGAATCATCGGCCTCTTCGTCGGTGCGCCGCTCCTCGGCTGGGCTGGCGATCGGTTCGGGCGCAAAAGGATCGTCGTCGCTGGCCTCGTCGGTATCGGGCTGGTCACCCTCGCTACCACCGCGGTGACCGGAACCGGTGAACTCGTCGCATTGCGCTTGTTGACCGGGATTGGTCTTGGTGGCGTAATACCTAATGTCGTCGCGCTGATCGCCGAGATCGTGCCACGTCGGGTCCGCGGCCGGATGGTCGTTCTCGTCGCCCTCGGTGTCGTTATCGGAATCGGCTTGCCTGGGGTGGCCGCGGCAACGCTTGTCCCCGCCTTTGGATGGCGCGCGCTGCTCGTCGTTGGGGGTGCGCTGCCGCTGCTCTTCGCACTCGCGAGCATCATTGTCATGCCCGAGAGCCTTAGGTACCTTGCGCAGCAGCCCGACCGGGCCGGTGACATGCGCCGTCTTGCGCGCCAGCTGCGTCCCGATCTTGTTATCGGTGACTCCACCCGGCTTGCTTTTTCACAGCAACTACCGGCGATGCGCGGGGCTCGGCGCGCCAGCTATTTTTTGGCGACCTAATGGTTGTCACGCCGCTACTGTGGCTGTGCCAAGCGACCAACCAGATGGCCAATTTCTTTGCTCTGACGTGGCTGCCGACATTGCTCAGTCGACTGGGTCAACCACCGCCCAGGCGGGGCTTAGCGCGGCCTTGTTTTCAATGGGGGGCCTCGCCGCCGGACTCGTGTTGTTATTCACGATCGACAGTCTTGGGGTCGTGTTGCTTGTCGCACTGTTCACGATCGGCGCGCCTCTGATTGCCGCAATCGGGTTGCCGGGTCTGCTGCCAGCAGTGCACGGCATTGTCATTGCCGGCGCGGGAGCCTGCGTTGTCGGCGTCCAGCTCCGCATCACCGCACTGCTCGGCATCTTTTATCCGACACCGGTGCGAGCGCTCGGCACCGGTTGGACCCAGGCGATGGGTCGACTCGGGGCCATCGCCGCACCGATCGTTGGCGGCATACTGCTTGATGCCCACCTGTCGATCGCCGGCACGGTGCCGGCTCCGGCGGCCGTGCTCGTCGTCGGGGCCCTAGCGTGCACGGCTCTCGCCCTTGTCTGCCGTCGCCGCTTTGATGGGTGGCATCCGGCAGAGTTCGCCATCCATTCTATCGACGGTTTCGCCCGCAAAATGCCGGCTGAGGATTTTTCATGAAAGCCTCGGCGTTTGAACCGGGCTTACGGTCGGCCGTCCAAATTACTTGAACGGCGAGGGCGCGCAATGTCGTAATTCCTTACGAGATCGACGAAGTGTCGCGCTTGATCGTCGACCAGCAAGACGGCGCGGCCTTCGCACCGATCTCGCATCTCACTGTTGGTGGACTGCGCGACTGGCTGCTTTCCAACGAGGCCGATGGCACCGCGATTGATAGGTTAGCATCCGGGTTGACACCCGAGATGGTCGCCGCCGTCTCCAAGTTAATGCGCAATCAAGACCTCATCGCAGTGGCGCGCAAGGTTCGCGTAGTCACCGCCTTCCGAGATACGATAGGTTTGCCGGGGCGACTATCGACTCGACTTCAACCTAATCACCCGACCGACGACCCCGCCGGCATCGCCGCCTCGATCCTCGACGGCCTTCTCCTGGGCTCGGTGATGCGGTCATCGGCATCAATCCCGCGAGCGACGGCCTCAGGGCCGCGGCGACGTTGCTCGAACTCGCCCTGTGCATTATTGGGACACAGATATACGGTAAGCCGATATGGTTAATTTATGGCTTGACGGAGAGGCATGAATCCGTCGCCGTCGAGGGCCATCGCGTCTGACCAGACATAGTCGCCCGTGAGATTGATGTGGTCCCAGCCAAGCGGTAAGAGTTGCGGGATTAGGGACTCGTCTATGACCTGCCCGCGGCTCCGCATCTCGCCAATGGCTCGACCGAGATAGCGGCAGTTGAACAGGATGATGGCGGCCGTGACGAGGTTGAGCGCCGCGGCGCGGGTTTGCTGGTTCTCGTGGCCACGGTCGCGGAATCGGCCGAGCCGGTGGAACGCGACGGCCCGCGCGAGGCTGTTACGCGCCTCGCCCTTGTTGAGTTCGCCGGTCACGATACGGCGGAGCGCCGGGTCGTTGGACCATCGCAGGGTGAACAGGGTCCGCTCGACACGGCCGATCTCGCGGAGGGCCGCAGCGACGCCGTTCTGCTGCCGGTAGGCAGACAGCTTCCTGAGGATCAGCGACGGCGTGACGGTCCGGTTCGCATTGCCGCGACGATCGGACCGATCTCATCCCAATGTGCCCGGATCATGCCAGCATCTAGCCGCTGGCCGAACAGCGGGGCGAGCCGGCCATAGCGGGCGCGCGGCTCGAACGCGTAGAGACGGCGGTCCGACAGACGCGGGATGCGGGGCTCGAAGCGGATGCCGAGCAGGTGCATGACGGCGAAGATGATGTCGGAGACGCCACCGCCGTCGACGTGGAGCGCGCCGATGTCGACGCTGCTGTCGTGGCCGAGCAGGCCATCGAGGGTGTGGACCGCTTCGCCGGCGGTACCGGCGATCACCGTCTGGTGCAGCGGCGCATAGCGATCGGTGATTGTCGTGTAGATCTTGACGATCGGGTCGCGCCCATAATGCGCGTTGACCTGGCCGCCGGCTTGCCCGGGGCCACCAAGATAGAAGCCATTCAGCAAGAGGTTCGGCGTGGATCGCGTCGTTCAGACAGCCGAGCGCTGCGCTGAATGTCTCCTCGCGCGAACAGCTCGCTCCCCTTCCGCGACAGTCCCCGCGCCAGATCGAGCAGCCCGGCGTCGAGCTTGGCCGATGCGGCGGCGAGCCACTCGTCGGCGGACGACAAAAGCGCGACCGGCACACGCGCCGGCAGTGCCGTCGCCGGGGCGGTGATCAGGGCATCGAGCGAACGATGCAGGCGCGAGGTCGGCACCCAGATGTCGCCGGCAGCCAGCGCGTCAGCAAGCACAAAATATGTCGCTAGTTCCCAGTAGGTCCGATCGACGCCGTCGCCGCTGACGAGGTGCCGGTGCCAGCGCCGCTCGATATGGCCGAGCGGCACCGTCGTCGGCAGTGCCTTGCGCCGGTCGCCGCCGAGCGCGATAGCACATCGAGCGCGGCGCGCAGCGGTGCGGTCGAGGCCCGGCCCTCGAAGGTGAAGTTTGCGAGAAAGCGGCTGCCGATCAGCTTGAACACGCGGTATTCGGGCGCGAGCTCGCCGATGATGTCGACGCGGCCCGGCTTCGTCGTTCGCCGGATAAGGGCGGCATCGGCTTCGATCGTCGCCAGCGATGCGACCGAGGTCACGGCGGCGACGACATCGCCGCCGCTGCGGGCGGCCTTGGCGAGTGTCTCGAGCACGTCGGCGATCCGCATCAGGCGCGCGCGGCCACCATCGGCCGACGCCGCGATCGTCGCCTCGAGCCGTTTGCGCGCCCGCAGGTTGGCGCGCGCGACCAGCGACCGGAACATGGCGATAGCCGCATCGGTCAGGGTCGCCTCGAGCTCCCGTACGGTGGCGACCAGCGTCGCGTACCGCCGCGGCGCACTCATCTGCTGGAATGCCTGGGCGGTATAGCGGACACCTTCCCGTGCCATCTGGGCAAGCCGGGGATGATAGGCCGCCGGCACCGTCAGCGCGACGGCACCGGTCGCACGCGTCAGTTCGAGCTTGTCGAGGATGTCGGCCAGCGAGCGGCTGCCGACCCGCGTCGCCGGCTCGCGGAGCCACGACAGGCGGCTTTTGCGCGAATGCTCCTGGTCCGACAGCAGCGCGTCGAAGCGCTCCCGCTGGTGGGAAGAGAGCAGTCGATCGACGTCGGCGATCACTTGCCGGTCGGCCGCGTGCATCGCCTCGGCTGCCATGCGCTCGACAACCGTGACGCCGGGAATGACGATGCGCTCAGCCCGCAGCTTGTCGATCAGGCGTTCGATCAGGATGCGACCGTAGACCAGGCCGATGGCGGCGTCGACGAGACCGCTGGCGACCTCATTCCGAAGCGGATGTGTCAGCTCGCGGAAGCCGTGCCGCCGCTTGATCAGCACGAGCTGCTCGTATCGCGTCGGTCCACGCCGGGCGAACGCGGCGGATATCGGCATCAACGCCGATCTGCTCGGCGATGTGTCAAGCATGATCGCAGGCAACGTCTCGCCACGGCGGAGGTATCGCCCAGGATACCGCAGGCAGCAGAGCTGTAGCGCATAGCCGAGCCGGGTCTCCGGAGTTCGCGCCTCGGCGATCTCGGCGAGATCGTCGGGTCCGAGCGAATGGTGCCGGACCACCTCGTCCTCGGTCACCGGCAGTGCCAGCAGCGCCCCACGCTGGCGCTCGGTCATCGGGACACGCGCTGGCATCGGCAACCTCCAACAAAAACCTCTTGCCTTACGCTACCGTCATGAAAGAGGATTGTGAAAGGTCGCCACGCTCAGTGCGGCCGATCCGTCGGCGAGGCTTCCGCAGACGCTCGTTTGTGAAAGCAATCAAGACGGTGGAAGGCAGCGTCGAGGCAGTCGCCCGATCAGTCGGTCGTCGCTTCTCAAGAACCATCGCGGGGTCGATCACACTGATTGCCGGACTCGGGGTCGAAGGTGACGCTCACGCCGGCGTGACCGTTAAACATCGCTCGCGGGGTTCGCGCCGATCCGACGCAGCCAAACTGCGGCAGGTCCATCTCGTGCACCGCGAACTGTTCGACGAAATGGCGATATTAGGATTTAAGGTCCGGCCCGGCGATATCGGCGAGAATATCACGACGAAGGGTATCGATCTCCTGAGGCTGCCACGGGGCACGCGCCTTCGGCTCGGTCGAGACGCGGTCGTCGAGGTGACCGGCCTGCGCAATCCTTGTGCGCAACTCGACGCGTTCGAGGCAGGGCTCATGCGCGCGATGCTCGATCGAGATGAGGGAGGTCAGCTTGTTCGTAAAGCCGGCGTCATGGCGATCGTCTGCATCAGCGGCACGGTAGCCCCGGGCGATCACGTTGTCATTAAGCTGCCTGTGGGACCGCATCTTCGACTGGAGCCGGTTTGACGACCGCGCCGTATCTGATTGGCTATGCGCGCGTATCGAAGGGTGACGAGCAGTCGAACGCCGCTCAGGCTCGCTCACTTGCTGCCGCCGGCTGCCAGCGCATTTTCGAAGAGGCTGCATCTGGTGGCCGCTGGGATAGGCCTGTCCTCCAAGATATGGTGCGTCAGCTACGCCCCGGCGACACCGTCGTTGTCTGGAAGCTCGACCGACTGACAAGGTCGCTTAAGGATCTGCTGCACCTGATCGAACGCATCGAGACAACGGGAGCAGGATTTCGGTCGTTGAGCGAGGCGATCGACACGACGACGCCGGCGGGCCGCATGATGATGCAGATGGTCGGCAGCTTCGCCGAGTTCGAACGCGCCATGATCCGCGAGCGGAACAGTGCCGGCCTTGCTCAGGCGCGGGCCGAGGGGCGCGTCGGTGGCCGGCGGCGCAAGCTCGACGACGCGAAGCGCGCTGAGATCGCCGACAGCGTGATCTCCGGGCGCAAGTCGGCGGCCGAGATGGCGCGGCTTTACGATATCAGTCAGCCGACCGTGTCCCGGATTGTAGCATCGCATCGCTTAGGGACCTCCGCTACCCGATGAAGACGAACCGGCTGCTGCGCCATGATCTGCTGCTAATTCGGAACGATCTCACGGACGTACTCGGCTCGTGGCGGGATCGCCTGCTGCTGGGCACGTTCGTGGCTATCGGGCTTGGTTGGCTCATCAACTCGCACCCGCTTAACGTGCAGGCCGCACCCCCGTGGCTGCCAGGCGCAATGTTGGTCGCTTTCGCCCTCGCAACCGCCAGCACAATGCAGACCATCGGCGGCCGACTTCGGGAGTTCGTTGAGCAGTCTACTTTATGTGCCGACGCGCTCGATCCATCAACGCGCCTGATTTACCGGGCGGCTGCTCTGACCCCAGTCGTGATCGCCAGAATTCTCGTGATAGGTGTCGTTCCGCGAAATGGTCATGGGCCTTTTCTTTGGCCGTTACGGTGGGCGCAACTCTGTTCATCGGTGCCATTATCCCGACTGTAGGGACAGCAACTGTGTGCTTCCTCCAATCAAAGTGGGTGCGCGCGACCGAAGCGCAGCGGCATCGCGCGACCCGAACCCGGGCATGGTCGCCGCGTTTTGCGGTTGTCATCGCCGCGCGCCAGACGATGACGCCCGCGAACACGCCGATGACAATTGTCGTCCCAGGTCTTCTCGCCCTTGTGGTGGGCGCGCTGTCAGCTGCTGTTGCCGGGGCCGCTGGTAACACCGCAGGTTCCATTGCCCTTGGCGTTTTTACTCTTGTTGTCCTGCTCGCCTTGACACGCATTGACGCCGAGCTCGTCCGGTTTGCCGCCTTCACCGGTCGCGGGCCTCTTATAAGCGCCCGCGATCACCTCTTCGCCACCGGCATCTTCTGCCTCGTTCTCATACCGGCTGATGTGGCACTAATCCAAGTCCCTGGTCGAGTGGTGATTGTGCTCGGCATTGCGGTCTCGATCGCAGCTTTCACTGCCGTAAGGGTCGGGTACTACCGGACGCGCCAGCGTCGTGCGGCCGACCTCGTTATCCAGGTAGACGTGGCGGCGGCGAGCCTGCTCGGCTTGACGTTCCCTCCCCTCGCTGTTGGGTGGCTGCTGCTTCGGATCGCGTACCTGTACCGCGCCGCTCGCGTCGCCACGTGGGCGATGCCGTGACGATGCAAATCAAAGTCACGGGCCTCGACGTTATGCGGGGCCGGTCGCTGGCAGTCCGCGGCGTCAGCCTCGAAGCCAATTTTGGGAAATGGCTTGGCATCGTGGGAGCCAACGGAAGCGGCAAGACCTCGCTGCTGCGCGCGATTGCCGGCCGGCTCGACTGCGCCGGTGGCAGCATCGTCGTCGATGGCGTTGATGTCACCCATGACCGGGCGTCGCGAGCACGGAACATCGGATTTGCGCCCGAGGCGGCAACGCTTCCGGGCAGTCTCGTTCCCGGCCAGCTGTTTGAGCTGCTCTCTGATCGGTCACACTTAGAAAATGATTATCTCGCGTCGCTTCGCGCCGCGCTCGGGATCGCACCTCTGCTCGACCGGCGGATCGGCACCCTATCGAGCGGTAACCGCCAGCGGGTCGCGATCTATGCCGCGTTCGTCGCGCCGACTCGCCGCAGGTCGGTCATTCTCGACGAGCCGTTCAACTGGCTCGATCCCGTGTGTGCCTACGAACTGAAGATTGCCCTGTCGGCTTTGGTTGCCAGCGGCCTGACGCTGATCACCGCCCTGCATGACCTGGCGAGCTGGGCCATGCTCTGTGACCATGGCGTCCTGCTGACCGACGGTCTCGTTGCCGCCGATCTGTCGGCCAATGAGTTAATCGCGGGGCGTCGCGACCTTGGCGGGTTCGAGCAGAACATCATCGGCAAGCTGCGCAGCTCAGGCGCAGCCAGCCAGCCGTGAATCCATGTCCCAATAATGCACTGATGCCGAACTGATTGACGAAATTCGCACCGCTTACAACATCCCGACACAGTCGTGCGTCCTGACCCACGTCACCAACACGCTTCGGTTGATCGAGCGTGGTGTGCCCGTCGATCTGTGCTTTCAGTCGATCGCCGGCAAACAACGGGCGACAGCGGCGTCGGCATCGATCTCGCTGTGCTTCGCGAAGCGCAGGATGCGACGCTCTCGCTCGATCGCGGTACGGTCGGACGCGATGTGATGTATTTCGAGACGGGACAAGGCTCCGCGCTGTCCTCGGACTCGCACCACGCCGTCGGCCAACAGACGCTCGAGTGTCGCGTCTACACCGTCGCACGCGCCTTTAAACCCTTATTGGTGAATCCGGTGGTCGGCTTCATCGGTCCCGAGTATCTCTACGACGGGAAGCAGATAATGCGCGCCGCGCTCGAGGATCATTGCTGTGGGAAGCTGCCTGCCGATGGGGCTCGACATTTGCTACACGAATCATGCCGAAGCCGATAAGGACGACATGGATGGCATCCTGACCCTGGTTGATGTCGCCGGGGTCAACTTCATCATGGGTGTGCCCGGGGCTGACGATATCATGCTCAATTACCAGTCGACGAGCTTCCATGACGCGCTCTACTTCGCGAAACGCTTCGACTGGCCCGGGCACCCGAGTTTGAGTCCTGGTTGACGTCGATGGGAATAGTCGCCTCCGATGGCCGTATAGAGGGCTCCTCTTCGGTGTTGACCACTCTACCCGTTCCGGCGCTTGCTCGCCCCGGTGCCTGAGCATCCCGCTGATCTCGTCAAGCGCCAGCGCGCATAGACGCAGGCACGGATCGGCCTCGAGCGGACCGGCCAGTCGCTTACCACCAAAGTCTCGCTCGACTTCGAGTTGGCGCATGCCCGTGCGCGCGACGCGGTGCAAGCTCCACTCGACGTTCGAGCGTTGCGCAGCGCATTAGCCGGTTTCGAGCACATCGAGGTACGCAGCCGCGCCGGTAATCGCACGGCGTATCTGCAGAGACCCGATCTCGGCCGTCTGCTCGACGAGAGCGATCGTCGCACGCTCGCGCTGGGCGACGCCGAATTGGCCATCGTTATTGGAGATGGGCTGTCGGCGGCGGCCGTCGCCCGACACGCCGTACCCTTTCTTTTTGGCGATTATATAGTTTGCAAACTCGTCACGTCGCCGGTAGCTTGACGGTCGAAGGAGATCGCGATGCCCAAAGCCGCCAGCGAAGTCGCCAAAGAACTACGTGCGATTATGCGAGAGAGAAAGAGCCAACCGCTTACGCTAACCTGGCCTTTCTTCTACAACTTTTGTGAGCGTCAGAAGTGGACCGATAAGGCTTACGAAGAAACGTGGGCCGCCGCGCAAGAAGTAGGCCTGATCCTAGGCTATGGCAGCACCGTTGTCGTGATAACGGAGGACGAAGATTTTGCTCCGCTGACCAGTTATGAATCACCTTGATCCGGCACAGGCCGATGCTTCGCCACCGCCTTCAGCCGCTCTTCCCAGCGCGCTTCGTCCTCGTCGCATTCGAGGGAACGGGCTAGTTCGGCGAACTTGTCGACCTGGGATTGATCACTCGCCATTTTGCATCGCTTCCAGCAAACCCGGCTTCGGGAACTCTTCCGTCGGTCGAACGATGCGCAACTGATTCCCGTCATTCATGGTAAGCAATTTATCAAGGTCAAGCAGGCCACCATCGAACGTATGAAAAACGGGGATACTCCAAACAAGTGCCGACGCCACATGCGTTGCATCTTGCGGACGGAGATTGCCTACTCCCGCGAGTTGAAGATTTTGCGCTCTTTCTCCTATGGTCTTGTCCACATTAATCAAGAGAACATAGGGCTGATTAAAAAACCCCGGCAAGTTTATCGAGGGATTCTGCATTTCCGACCTACGTTTACATACCTCCGAGAGAGAAAATGCAGAGGTGACCACTTCTAGCTCTTTTGCTTCAGCCTTAATAAGGACTTCTCGACACATGGTGTGCCGCGGATGCTTAATCGTATTAAACTCGCTTGGCATTTCTTTTCTAATGTACGCGATCCACGTACAGGCATCCCAGTAGACGCGAGGAATGGCTTTAATCATTCCTAAGCTCTTCTAAGTATTCCTCGGAAGTAAGGCTACCCGAAAAGTTGGTATCATTAATGTCGTCTAGACTGGGAAGGTTGGCTTGATCCAGTATCTCTATACCAGATGCTATGATGCCATCAATCTGTCCTAGGCTCTTATAGCTGATCGTACCATGAACACGAACACGAACGCCCTGCCAGATATCAGAGAGCCGCATAGCCTCTAATTGACCAAACGCCTTACCAGTGGCAACGGCTTTGATATCAGAATTGTCTAAGCGCGCGCGGAAACGCAAGATTGCTCGACCAAATCCATCAAGCTCAGCTCTACTAACAAACCCCTCAACACTTCCCAGCTCTCGATAGGGCACAGGCTCAATCGCGATAGCGGCGGCTTGAACCTTTCGCGCGATTGGCTGATCAATCTGTATATCTTCATTCTGTTCATTCCCAAAGGCTATCTTAGTATCCGCTAGACCGTTGAGGACTCGCGCGTACATTCGGCGGGCCTTTGGGAGCACGTCGTCCGTGAAATAAGAAGGGCGCACCTCTCCCTGCCGAAGCGCAGCAAAGCCCCGCGCGGTAGCCTGTTCTACTGCGTCAGCGCGCGCGCCGATGAATATTGCCGGGTTCGTTGGAAATGGCGTAAGTTCGACGTTGATGGGACTGTTCATAGTCACGTCAGTAACACGCCAAACGAGTTCGTTCGCGCTATCGGCTGTGACAGCGCGCTCGACACCCCTCAGGACCTCAACAAAATCGCGAATCTGCTCAAGCAGATCATCAACAGTCGGCGCGTCCGTACCGGTGGCGTCAGAACCTTTGATCGTTACCCGTATAGGGTTCGCCATCTCTCGCGCCTCCGGCGCGGAGTCTACGCGACCAATGAGTCCGCGTAAAGCAAGCGCTTGCCGACAATGCCCTTGATCGCCTCAACCGTCCGCGCGCCGTCGTCGTAGCCGTTGCGGACGCGGTAGTTGTACCGGAACTCATACTCGGCAAGGTAGCGATGAAGGTGCGCCTCGCCGCAGTGCTGGTAGACGCCTTTCATGCCGCGCTTGAAGATGCTGAAATAGCCCTCGACGGTGTTGCTGTGGATCGTCGGGTTGGCCGGGTCGACATACTGGCCAGCACTGTGCGTCGTCGTACCATGACCGGCAAAGTGATCGGCGACGCGGGTGTAGGCGTTGTGCTCGTCGGTCATGATCGTCGCTTCCTTTGCGACGTTGGCGATGACGATCGGCATGAGGGTCGCGGCGGTCACGTTGTCGACGACCATTGTGCGAGCCTTGCCGCTGTCACGGTCGACCAGTGCGAGAACCTTCATCTTGTGGTGGAACGCGCGCTTGACCGGCGCACCCTTCACGCGGCCGATGAAAGTCTCGTCGACCTCAACGGTGCCGCCGCCGACGCCGAACGCACTAAGGTTGCCGTCGCGCATGGCCTCGCGGATACGGTGCGCGAGGAACCACGCCGTCTTATAGGTGACCTCTAGATGGCGGTGCAGCTGATGAGCGGAGACGCCCTTCTTACTGCTCGTCATCATGTAGACGGCCTGAAGCATCTTATGCAGCGGCATCCGGGCATGCTCGAAAACCGTACCGACCTTGACGGTAAACTGGCCCTTGCACTGGCCGCAGCGCCAGAGACCGACGCGGATGCGCTTCGCCGGATTAGCCTTCACCTTCGTAATCCGGTCCGAGCCTCCGCAGTGAACGCACACCGGGCCGTCGGCCCACAGCTTGCTTTCGAGCCAAGCAAAGGCCGCTTCTTCGTCGTGAAAGTAGGGGTTGGAAAAGACGGACATCGGTAGGCGCTCCCTGTAGGAGCGTTATGCCAGCGCGCTACCGTGTTTGCAAGCTATATAATCGCCTTCTTTTTGCCGTGATGGAGCGTCTCGCCGGCTGGTCGATCGCGCCGATCGTTCTGGCGCATCAGGCGCGTGTTGCCCTCGGCGATGAAATCGGGGCCGCGCTCGGTGCCGATCTCGTGGTCATGCTGATTGGAGAGCGACCGGGTCTGACCGCCCCCGATAGTCTTGGTGCCTACGTGACCTGGGCACCGTGGCAAGGACGCCGCGACAGCGAACGTGATTGCGTCTCTAACATCCGGCCGCCACATGGCTTGAACTACGTCGAAGCGGCCGGACAGATCACCAGAATACTCAACGCGGCGCGGATGGCACACGCGACAGGTCTTGGTCTAAGCGACCGGACGATCGCTCGCTTAACCATTGAGAAAATAGCAACCATGAAATTACCGAATGAATGCGGTTAAATTGATTGCTCCAGAGCGATCGCCTGATCGCCTGTTCTCGGCTGAGAGTCTCTCAGTCTGACAGCGGAGCTAGGGCAACCGCCGGGTATCGGTCAGATCAGGCCGTTTGCTCATGCCGCATTGCCGAAGTTGAACAATTGGCGGGCTATGCATCTGCGCATCGGACGGTGACGTAGCCGGTTTCCGCAAACCGCCAAGATCGGCGACGTGGCGCGGGTTGAGCGTCGACGACGGCGATCTGTGGCCGATCCTGCAGGTTGACATAGATGGTACCCCTGCCGTCGGAGACGGCCTGTTCCGGCTCGCCACCAAGGTCGACGGTGCCAGTGACTGTGCCAGTCGCCGCGTCGATCACCGTGGCGTATGGCGCAACATGGCTTGAGACCCAGACTTGCCGATTATACGGATCGAACGTGGTCCCGTCCGGGCGGCCGTCAACCTCGATCGTCTTGAGCACCTTGAGCGTCGTGGTGTTCCACTCGTGATCGGCTTGCTCGTCGAAAAAGCGTGATGCGAAACTGTATCGACGACGGCACCGCCTGCGTCGATCCCGTATATCGTGCCGACGCGGGCCAACGTCGACAGATCGAATACGGTTAGGCCTCCCCCGGCCTCACTGCGTGGAATATAGAGGCGGCGGGACTGGCTATCAGCGAGAACGAAGTCGTAATCGCCCGCGCCGCCGACCTCGACGTTCTTGAGAATGCGGTACGGGCCCCCTTGTCGGTTGGTTCGCCCGTACCCGAGGATTCGATCGCCGCCGCCGCCGCACGATCATCTTGAGCGCTCGAAGGCTGCTGCGCGGGACACCTTCACGCCGTGGTGAATCGCGATGGGCGGTAGGGTGCCAGCATCTCGGTCGCGACACCGTCGATCAGTTCCGCGCCAGCCAGCCGTCCGATCAGCGCCGACAGGGTAACGCCGCTGTCCATCGCGGCGACGAATAGGTTGCGGTGGTTATGGTCGACGCCGACGATCGGTAGGCCGTCTTTGGGCATGACGCTGTGGCCGAGCGTCATGAAGTCGACTCGCGCCTCGTTCAGCCGCGGAAGGTAGCGCGCGGCGCTAGCGAGCATTTGTCGGCCCAATTCGTCGGTCGGTTGCTGTTCGCCGCTGTTACCGAAATGTCCGCCGGTAACGATTCGGCCATCCGCGGTCTGCTTGAGTCCGAGGCCCAGGCCGATCGGCAGGACGACAACCCGGTCGACAACCCGCGCCATCGGCTGGCTATGGGTCAGGATGCCGGGCTTATCGATCAGCAGCACCGGCACGCCGACCTGCTGCGCCAGCCCCATGCTCCCGGTGCCGGCGGCGAGGACATAATGATCGGCCGTCATCGTACCTTGGCTGGTAACGACGCCGTCGATCCGGCCGGAACTGGCGCGCAGCGTCGTCACCTCGCACGGATAGACGAGCTTCGCCCCCAGCTTCTGCGCACGGGCGAGCAACACCTGCGTCGCCTGCACCGGATCGACGGTCGCCTCAAGATCGCTGAACACCGCCGCGGCGACGGGACCGGGGATCACGCCCGGCAGCAGCGCATCCAAACGGTCGACATCGATCAGCCGCATCGGGTCGCCGAACGGCTCGCGCTGTTCGACCTGCTGCTTCAGCTTGGCTGCACCGTCGGCGGTTGCCGCCCACTGTACGCTGCCGCCCCACTGGACCTGAAGGTCGGGGCCGATTTCCAGCGCGAGTCGGTGCCAGTCCATGACGCCGGCCATGTTGAGCTGATAATAACTATGCGGCTCCTTCAGGTACGAGTTGATCCAGGCGAAGGAGTTGCGGGTGGCCGCCGCCGCGGTGCGCGCCTTTTCGAGGATAGTGACGTTGGTGCCACGCCGGGCGAGGTGATAGGCGATCGACGCACCCATTATCCCCGCGCCGATGACGATGACCCGGTCGGCGCGGGCGGCCAAGGCGCGTCCCGCCTGCAACGCCGGAACGGCTGCCGCTGCCGTGGTGATGAACGTCCGGCGCGTCACGGCATACATGGTTAGGCTCCTCTATGACTATGCTCGAACGGAATGCCGTCAAAACTTTCGGTTAACTGTCACGCCGATAGTCCGCGGCTGGATCAACAATAGGACCGACGGATCGACATAGCCGATGCCGCCGTTGAGCTGGCCACGCGCATCATTGACGTTGTTGACGTAGACACTTGCCTGCCAGGCGTCGTGTTCGATGCCGGCCTGTAAGTTAATCTGGGTATAGGCGGGGTAATATTGCCGCACGGCCGTCGGCTGGAAAATGCCGATACGGCCGCCAGTGTAGCGGCCTTCGGCATCGACGAAGCCGTTGATGTCGCGGGCAACGGGAAAATCCTGCCGCACGGAAACGTCGCCCGAGATGCGGGGCGACAGCGGCAGCCGGTCGCCGGCAACACCATAGGTCGGGCTGCTGGTCCCGAAGCTCGAGGTCAGCTCGGCATCGTCATAGTCTACCCAGCCGGATACGGTCATACCTTTCAACGGCTTGGCCGAGGCCGAGAACTCCACGCCGGTACTCTTGGCCTGTCCGCCGTTGCCAACATAGGAGAGGAA
Source organism: uncultured Sphingomonadaceae bacterium (assembly GCA_964246245.1). GTDB lineage: Bacteria > Pseudomonadota > Alphaproteobacteria > Sphingomonadales > Sphingomonadaceae > Polymorphobacter_B. Next base: position 15,912 of record CAXTQJ010000006.1, on the reverse strand, counting down.
GTTTGGCGTGCGCAGCTGAATTTGGATCTGGTCCCAGTCGATATAATAAAGCGACATGTCGAGCGTCAGTCGCCGATCGAAGAACGTTCCCTTAGCCCCAACTTCGTAGTTCTTGGTCATGTCGGGGCCGTATTGCAGCGGTGCTCCGGCCGACGAGTTGCTCCCGCCAGGGCGATAGCCCGAGGCGAACCGCGCATAGACCATGATATCTGGCGTGATCTGGAAGCGCGGCGTGACGAGGTAGGTGAACGGTGTCGCCCGCGATGACGCGCGCGGGATCAACTGCGGGTCAGGTGTCGCAAGGATTAAATAGCTGAGATAGGAACCCTGCACCTGAACGATGTGGCTGACGCGACCGCCGATCTGCAGGTCGAAGCGATCGGTGAAGTGATACGTCAGGTCCCCAAAGCCGGCATATTCATTCAGATGGTTGGGTGTTGCATAATGATAGAAGGCGTTGACCGGGATGGTGATCTGGCCGGTTGTCGGTGTGATCGCGTACAGCGTGCCGATATCCGTACTCTTCTCGTTCGAATAGAAGCCGCCGAGCTGGACGTCGGCATGGCCGATCGAAGTCGACAGTCGGACTTCCTGCGTCAGCGAGTCGTTGCGGTCGCCGATTTGGCTGAATGCGTAGGGCGGCACGTTGAACAGATGCTGCACGAGGGCACCAAACCGGTAGGTGTAGTCGTGGCTTGACCGATTGCGCGTGAGATTGAAGCCGGTCAGCGAGGTTAGGTGGATGCGGCCGAGATCGGCGTTGAGAACCGCGCTGTAACTTTCGATCTGCAGGTGCCCGGCGGAGGCACCATAGGGCGCGTTGCTCGTCAGATCGCCTAACCGCGGAACAATTTCGGTACTGCCATCGCTGTCGGTCGTCTGGATTAAACCGGTCAACAGCAGCGAGAACTGATCGCTCGGCCGCCACAGCACCGCAGCGCGGCCACCATCCGCCCTCACCTGATTGTTGCCGTTCTGGTTGGTCAACGTATCGTAGATATAGCCCGGCTCCTCCCGACGGAAGGCGCTGACCCGCACAGCCAGCGTGTCGCCGACCGGTACGTTGGCCGACCCGCGGATCTGATAACCGACGCCGTTGCCGTTCTGGATGCCGTCCACGCCGCCCGACACCTGTCCGCTCAGCGCCTTGGTCGACGGCGTGATGGTGACGAAGCGCAACAGACCGCCCATGCTGTCGGACCCGTACAGCGTTCCCTGCGGACCGCGCAGCACCTCAACCCGCGCCAGATCGCCGGGATCGAGCTCGGGAACGTAGGATAAAACCGAACTACCGAATGGCACATCGTCGATCGTCACGCCGACAGTCGGCGCACCGCCCTGGCCGCCCTGATTAATGCCGCGGATCGACAAGTTGATCTGGTTCGACGCCGCCGGTGCTGCGACGAAGCCAGGGACTTCGTTGGCGAAGTCCTGCACCCTGACTTGATTTCGAGCGACGAGATCGCCGGCATCAACCACCGCCACGGGCACGGGTACCTTCAACAGGTTCTGCGCACCCCGCTTTTGCGCCGTGACGACGATTTCGGTGAGCGCGGTGCCGCTGCCTGCAGCCGCTGCCGCGTCGGCAGGGGCATCCTGCGCTGCCGCAGGGTTGCCCAGCAACAGCACCGCCAGACCCCCGAGCATTATTGTCTGACCTGCATAACGCATCGCAGTCATTCCCCCCGCTTGCCTTGGCCGTTCGCTTCGTCGACGGTCTCTCAGCTGCCGGAAAGGTATCAAGCAATCACAGGCATCGCAATCTAAATTGAACAGATGTTCAGATGCGGCCGATCAGTGGACCACGTGAATGTCTCTTCGCCATCCACAGCGGGGCTCTCGTATCTCAGATGCCGACGGCCGGGTCACGGTCCGTCATTGAGGTCGCGAACGACTCGAAACCCAATTTCTGAGCTCCCCTTGAGATCGGACACCGTCCCCTCGCCGCGCTTGGCCGAGCGCTCTCCAGCCGGCGGCTTGAACCATGACCCTCCGCGCACAGCGCGCTCGCCACATTTGTCCCCAGCTCGGGGAGACCCGTCGACGGGAGCTCCATCGTATGTCGCACTCCAGCAGTCGGCGGTGAACTGCCAGACGTTGCCCGCCATGTCGTAGAGCCCGAAAGGGTTTGCGGGAAACGAACCGACAGGTGAGGTATAGCCCCAACGATCCGGCCCTTTCGCCACCGGCGCGAAAGCCGGTTCGTCGGGTCCATAGTTGGCATCCGAACGGCGCATAACGCTACCCCAGTAGAACGGCGTCAGGCTCCCGGCGCGGGCGGCATATTCCCATTCAGCCTCACTCGGCAGACGATACGGCCCTGTTCCATCCTTGTGACCGGGTCCATGTCGGCCGACCATGCCATTCAGCCAGCCGACGTATGCGCGAGCATCGTCGAAAGCGACGCAGACCACCGGGTCCCTGTCTGTCTGGGCGAAATTCGGTCGCGTCCAGTTCTTTCCCTGAACACGAACGAGCTGCGGCTCGATGAAGCTTGGATCGTAAATTCGGCAATCGTTCGCTACGACCCTCCCGCTCGCCTTGGCGAAGCGGCGGTACTCGCCAACGGTCACATCATAGACCGACATCGCGAAAGGGCGGCCAACGGTTACGGCATGCTGCGGCCCTTCATTGGTGAAGCGCCCAGCCTCTTCACTCGGCGACCCCATCGTGAAGACGCCCGGCGGGACGACGACCATTGTGGGACAATGAGGACATTCGCGGAACTTAGTTCCCGGTCGCCCGACTGCCTTGTCGGCGATCCCGCGATCAGTGGCGGTCGCAGCCGAAGCCGACACGAGGGCAGCCAATAGAATTGCTATCGAGTATTTCATGACAATCCCACCAGCACGATTTTCACACCCGCAGATTTTGCGACAGGCGAGTCGTCAGAACTTGATGAACCCGTCCGTGTTGCCTTTCTCATCTACATTAGTCCTATTGTTTTCGAAGCACGAGCCATCGTCAAGAACCTGCCAGCGCGGATCGGTCTTTCGCCGCCAGATGTTGGTGGTCGTCACCGGCTCGGTGAACGCATCGTCGTCGTAGAGCGTCACATCGAAGTGCAGCCGATCCTTGGCGACGCGCTGGATCGACCAGCGGATGTGCAGTTTGTCGCTATGAGGATTGATGATGTGGTCGATCGACGTCTGCCGCGTTATGCCGACCGTGTCGACGAATAGCCTATCGCCGACCCAGTGCCCGATCGAGTGACCGCCGAAGCTCGGCTTGAAATCCTTTGGATGCGGCCGACCGTCGGTCCAGATGACGTGAGGCATCGAACTATTGGTAAAGATCGTCACTTCGCCGGGCGTCTGGACGATTTCGTCCGGATAGACGCGCGCCACCAAGGCCCAGACAATGCCGAAGGGAAGGCAGCGCGCCGTCGTGTCGGCGATCTGACGACCGGCCTTCGCCGCGGCTGCCCGCTCGCTGACGATCTTCTGGTACTCGGGCGTATAGGGCAGCGGATAGGGGGCCCAGTAGGTTGGCGGCGAGCCGTCGGCGGGCCCGCGGTTGGGCGCGAACGCAACGCCTGGGATCCCCGTCTCTGAGCCAAGCCAGACGCCTGATATGTCCGGCACGGCCGGGTCTCCGTAGAATGAGACGCCCGGCGGCGGCCAGCGGCCCTCTTGGGCGCGCGTTGGGGTCGGAAACGCACCCGTGACAAGGAGCACTCCAAAAGCAAGCACCGCAGTCTTTGCGAACGTCTTAAGAGGCATGTGTAGCTCCAGGGTCTTGTTTGCGGCGAGCACCCTCGCCGATGGGTGTTGGGGAGTCTGCACGGCCGTCGGCCAATGGAAAGCGATCACGGTTGTGCCGGCCGTCAAGATTCAGATCGGCTGGTCCGTTCGGAATGATGCCGCTCGGGTTTACATATGGCATCGAGTAGTAAACGCGCTTGATGGCAGGCATGTCAGTCAATTCCGCGATGCCGGGCCACTGATGAAGCTCGCGCAGGTAGTTAGACAAATTATTGAAGTCGCTTACGCGCTGGCGATTGCACTTAAACGCGCCGAAGTAGACGGCATCGAATCGTACGAGCGTCGTATAGAGTTTCCAGTCCGCCTCGGTGATGCGATTACCGCAGAGATAGCGTCGGGTGCTTAGCAAATTCTCGACGAAGTCGAGCGCTGCAAACAGTCTGCCGAACGCCTCGTCGTAGGCACCTTGGGACTTGGCGAGGCCGCAAGCGTAAACGCCGATGTTGATGTCGGAGAACACCCGCTCATTGACCCGATCGATGTCATCGCGAAGGCCAGCCGGGTAGAGATCGATGGTCGAGTCGCGCAACGCGTCGAACTCGGAATTCAACATTCGGATAATCTGCGCCGAGTCGTTGTTGACGATCGTCCAACGCTGCTTATCCCACAGCGTCGGAACGGTTACCCGGCCGGTGAAATCTGGTCGTGCCGCAAGATAGGCGCGATGAAGTTCAAACACGCCGTTGACGGGCTTGAGGTCGCGGCCGATCCCGGCCGAAAAGGCCCAGCTTCGGACAGCCGGCAGGTCGGCTAGAGACATCGAGACGACGCCTTCCAATCCCTTCAGGCGACGGATGATGAGCGTTCGGTGGGCCCACGGACAGGCCGCCGACGCAAATATGTGGTAACGCCCCGCTTCCGCGGCGAAGCCCGACGACCCGTCGGCGGTAACCCGATCAGTGAAAGCCATCTCGGCGTGCAGGAACGCGCCACCGTTCACGTCACGGTACTGGCTGTCGTCATCGATCCATTCGCCCGCGATCAGCATTCCCACACGTGCAACTCCACTCGAACAGTCTGTCAGCCAACTTCCGGCGCGCGCTCCTGGCGGGGCAGTCGCCGATCCGGTCAAAGAGGACTAAGGAACATACTCCGTCTGGTTGTCATTGCCGATGTGCCGATCCCAGCAGACGACGTCCGCTCGGCCGAATAGGCCTGCCTTGGTGAACGGATCGGCGTCGTGAAAACGCTTTGCCACGTCGATTGAGGCAGCGTCGACGACAAGAAAGCTGCCGACGTTGCGGCTTGCATCGTCTGTCGCGCTCATCGGGCCACCCTGCACGACCTTACGCCATTCCGACGTCCGCGACGTGCGACCCGATATACTCGCGGTGAGCCTTGCGCAGTTCGTCTCGAAGGTCGCTGCCCCTTCCTTGTCGAAGCAAATTCGCAGGTAGAGCATAGTGCGTCCAAAGCTTCTGTTGTTAGAATTCGCCTCATCGGGCGATTTGGTAGCCTTATGTCCCGCGTAACGTCGCTCGACCAAGCCGCGACATACCATTGGTTCTTCGGCGCGAACATTCCGGGTTCTAGAGGATACATCGAACAGCCTCGCTTCATATCTTGTAAGCCACGCCGGATCGCGACGGATTAGGTATTTCAACTGCCGCGCTATCCGTCAAGTCGGAGTAAACGATTGGGCTATTTTGAGCTGGCGCTTTCGTGGAACGAGCGTCGCCGGGTTGCGGCGGCGGCCAGGCATGTCATACAAGCAGGTATGGCGGATGCGCCCCTTCGTTCGCCAGTGCGAGAGAATCATCGCGTTCGAGTCGGTCGCGAACGCACCGGCCGGATGACGCTCTGCGCCATGGGAGTGCCTGCAGGCGAAGCGGAAGCGACGGTGATGCTCGCGGCTGACGTCCTCCATCGTGACGGCGGCATCCTCCATTGGTGGCGCGACGGTGATGCCAAGCCGTCGCCGGACGGGATGGTCTCGCCCGAAGAGACGCCTGCCCACTAGAACTTGACCGAACCCCGGATACCGTAGGTGCGTGGCGGCGTAGTGTAGGCCACGAGCACGCCGCCGAATGAGAAAGGCACAGCGAGAAGACGGTCGTTCTCGATGTTGCGGACAAAGGCCGCGATGGACCAGCGATTGTTTGCCGGACCGAAAAGAACCTGCGCGTTGGTGGTCCAGCTCGCCCGCTGGAGTTCACCTTGCTGATATTCAAAACCTTCGTAGCGGGACGTCTTGTACTGGGTGTCGCCGCTGACGACGATCTGATAGTCTCCAAGGGGAATTTTCTGCTCCGCGCCGAAGTTTAAGGTCCACCTGGGCGAATTGAACGCAGGCAGGCCTGCGCAGTTGACGCTGAGGAATCCAGGTGTTGTCGCCGGTGTAACGGCGCATCCCGTCAGCGACTGCAACGCGAACGGCACCTGATAGGTGAAGAACTTGTTCTTGGCGTCGAGATATTGGACATCGGCGCTCAGCGTAGTCGTCGGCGTGACCAGTACGCGCCCTTCTACCTCGACGCCCTTGATGTCGGCGCGGCCGACGTTCTGAACGATGCTGTTGGCGCGCGGCGGCACCTCTAGGTCGAAACCCGGGTGCGCGACCTGCTCGTTGCGATAATCCCAGTAGAACCCCTCGAGATTAAGCTGCACCCGGTTGCCGAAGAACCGGTTCTTCGAGCCAATGGTGTACGCCGTAATGTACTCGGGCTGGAACGTTTCGAACCCAACTGAGGTATTGAACCCACCTGAGCGGAAGCCCGACTCGACACTGGCATAAAGAAGAGACGCCGGCGCGACGTCATATTCGACTGCGCCGCGGTAGGTGAAGCGATGCTCACTCAGCCGCTCGTTGAATACTACGTCGGCGCTGCGCGTTACTAGCGATCCGGGCGTTGGTCCGGGGATGGTGCCGGGTCCTGCAGGGATCGCGAACGGGAGCTGCCCCGCGTATAGCACGGCGGGCGGCAAGACGGTGTTGGCGCAGGTGAACGGGATTGCGCAATCGGCCGAGATCGAAAAGCTGTCGGCGAGAAGCTGCTTGGCATCATGCGTGTAACGTACGCCACCGACGAGCCGCAGGCCCGAGGCGACATGCGCGGTCAGCCGGCCGAATGGCGCGTAGGACTGGGTGTCGTAGCGGGTTGGTGCCAGGGAGAAGCTTTCGCTGCTGCCGAACGTAGTCGCGCTTGACGTCAACCTGACCTGCTCGTTGAAATAAAAGAAACCTAGCTGATAATCGATCGGCCCGCGCGAGCCTGCCAGCCGCGTCTCGACCGAATACTGAATATCCTTCTGCAGATCGGTGATGGGGAATCCACCCGCCGGCTGCAGATTGCGGATTGTATCGAAGCGAACCGCCGGGATCACGGTAAAGGTGCCGATATCGGTCCGGTAGTCGATCTGGGCGTTTGCGCCAAAGATATCGTTATTGCGAAAGATGTCCGGGAACGGGTCGCGCGTCGCCCGTACGTTGCCGATCGGCCCTGCGCCCAAGGAAGAGTAAAAAGCCTGCGAGGCCGGCGACAGGAAGCTTTCCGAGCGAGGGATGTTCGTCGGCGTGACGGCGAACTGGCCAGTCAGGAAATTCAGGCTTTGGCGCTCGACGTACGAGAAGCCCGGTCCTTTGCCGCCTTGATGGGTGTAGTCGCCGGAAAGCCGGATGGTGAGATCGGGCGTCGCTTCGGTCTTCATCTGAACTCGCAGTGCCTGCGTACGCTCGTCTGATATACCGTTGGACAGATACCCGTCATGATCGACGACGGTGCCAGAAATACGCAAGGCTCCAGTCGAGCCCATGGGTATATTGATGGCACCTTCCGCGATCACGGCATTGTAATTGCCGTAAGAGACCGTGCCGTAGCCCGACAGCTCGCCGAGCTTTGGCTGGGTCGGTAGGACATTGATGACGCCCGCCGTGGCGTTACGGCCGTAGAGCGTTCCCTGCGGGCCCTTGAGTACCTCAACCCGGTCGAGGTCGAAGAACGCCGCCGACAGGGCAGTCAGTCGTGCGACATAAACTCCATCATAGTTGAACGCGACAGCGGGATCGGATGTCGTCGCGACTGAGAAGTTGCCGACGCCCCGGATAAAGAACGAGGTCGACCCCCCGATCTGCTGGACCGTCAACGATGGGACCTGTTGGCTGAGGGTGGCAACCTGCGTGATGCCGGCACCGACCAGTTGCGCGCCGCCGACGACGTCGATGGCGACCGCGGCCCGCTGTGCCGTTTCGACCTTCCTCTGTGCTGTAATGACGATATCGGTTAGCCCCGGTGGGTTTGTCGCCTGCGCATCAGGGCCAACATCGGCGGAATTTCGCTGTGTGCCGCCCGGCGCGGTCGGAGCATTTTCCCCACCGTTGGGCTCGGTCGCGCGATCCTGCGCCTGAGCGATGACCGGCAACAGAGCGATGACAGCGGCTGCCGTCCGAAGTGAATGGCGCACAGATCCCCCACATTTCTGCGGCTTCTGCCGCTAGCCTTCGTTCGATGTAACGGAGCATAGCTGAATACTTACTCAGCCGGGATTCGTATATTTCAGATCGCTGCCAGCTCGGCTATGTCATTGTTTGACATGATGAAAAGACCATCCGGGTTACCGCTTTGCGGCGGATGGGACAATGGCTGCATCGCTTTATTCAGTTTTTGGAATGATGCGGCTCGGTTAGGATCGGGCGCGAACCGGCGTTGATCCGTTATCTGCCGGGCGGACGGAACGCGGCAGGAACAGAACCAGCGCCATCGCCGCAGTGATGATGACTGCGCACAGCAGAAATCCGCCTTGGATCGCTTGCCGATAGCTTTGAAGGACCGTCGCCTGCTGCGCCGGATCAAGCTCGGCAAGGACGTCCATTCCGCGTTCGAGGAGCCGCCTTCCCGTGTCGCCGAGCCGGGCACGGTCGAGTTGGTGGCGAAGGATGACGGTGACCACGGTTCCCGACAGAGCGACCCCGACTGCGCCGCCCAACGAGCGGAAGAAGCTGATCGCTCCGGTGGCGACGCCGAGCTGGTCCCGGCGGACGGCGTTCTGCACGATCGTCACCGCGCTCGGCATGCCGATCCCCATCCCTGAGCCAAGCACAAAAGCGATGCTTGAGAAGGCCCATAGGGGCAGGTCGAGCCCCGTTCCGGCGACCGCACCCCACAGCCCGAGTGTCTCGAGCATAACGCCGGCCGTCAGCAGGCGGCCAACGTCGCCGACGCTCGATGCGAGGCGCGCACCAATAACCGAACTCAACACAATGCCGGCCATTTGAGGCGTTACGATCATGGCGGCCTGTATCGGCGTCTGCCGGTTGACCACCTGAAGGTAGAGCGGGAACAACAGCAACGCCGCGACCATTGCGAACGACATCACGACAGTGGCTGCGACCGCGATTGTGAAGGTGCGATTGGCAAACAGGCCAAGGTCGAGAAGCGGCTCGGCCGCGCGGCGCTCCTGCGTGATAAACAGGAGTGCAGCGACGGCGGCGGCTGCAACGAGGGCGAGGGTGGTCGCCAGCCCTTGGTGGGGACTGCTTGTTCCTATCGCCATCAGGAATGCCGTCGTGGCGATCGCCAGCAAGGCTGCGCCTAGTATATCGATTGTCGGGCGGCGGTCGGCCGACGTCACAGGCAGCGTTGTGAAGAGCAGCCCGAGCGCCAGGCCGCCGACGGGCAGGTTGATGAAGAAGATCCAGCGCCATGAAAAGTAGGTCGTCAGCAAGCCGCCAAGGAGTGGCCCGATCAGGCTGCTGAGGGCGAAGACGGTCGTAAATAAGGTTTGGTAGCGCGCCCGATGCGCCGGCGCGACAAGGTCGCCGATCGTCGCTTGGACCAGCGTTACCAATCCCCCCGCACCCAAGCCTTGCACAGCCCGGTAGAGGATCAGCAGCAGCATCGACGACGCCGATCCACAAAGGACCGACCCGAGCAGGAAGATGGCGATCGAGGCGATCATCAGCGGTCGTCGCCCGTAGAGGTCAGACAGCTTGCCATAGAGTGGCGCAGAGACGGTCGTTGCGAGCAGGAACGCCGTCACGGCCCACGCCATGCGCGACATGCCGCCGAGATCGGATGCAATCCGTGGCAGCGATGTGTTGACGATATTGGAATCGATCACCGCCAGTGCCATTACGGTCATCAGGCCGGCTAGTATGACACGCCAGCGCCTGACCGGATCACCCGGCGGCACGATAGTACCACCGGCAGTAATAGTCATCGGGTCGGCTCGGCGCTCCGCATCCCGGCAATCCAGACCGGGCACTCATCGTGTTCGACGATTTGGCCGAACGCCGGCCATGGGAAATGAGGAGTGAAATTGTGCCACTCGGTGTCGATAAGCGTGCGCACGAGTTCGCGGCGGGTGGCGATCGCCAGAGGTGAGTCCGTATCGAAGGCAAACCGCCACTCGGGCTTCTGAAGCGATACAAACGGATGGCCAGCCGCGTCGGCCGTATACAAGAGGGTTTCGTTGCCACCGTCGAAGACGAAGCCGACCTGCCCAGGTGTATGCCCCGGTAACGGCATCGAGCCGACACCGGGGACTGGCGCATCCCCGGACTCGAACTGCCGAAGCCGATCTCCGGCAAGAGCGATGAAACGTCGAGCCGTCGCGATTGTTTTCGTTCTAAGTGGTGGAGGCATAAGCGTCCCGCTTAGGTCGGTGGCCGGCGACGTCCAGAAAGCGACTTCCTGACGGGTGACGAAGTAGTCGGCGTTCGGGAACAGCGGTCGTTCGCTGTCGTCGAACAAGCCACCGATATGATCGGGATGAACATGCGAGACGAGCACGATCTCGATTGTCTCTGGGGCGATGCCGGCTTCGCGGACGGCGTCGGCAAAGCGGCCGGCCGAGGGTACCGCACTTCCGTCCGGGCCGGCGACGCCGCCGATGCCGGAGTCGACAATGATTCTCCTGCCGTCGCTCATGGTCACGCAGAGGCACGAGATTGGATTCAGCAGCACGTCGGGATCCTGGCCGTTCGTCCGCAGGAAAGCCTTCAAGTCTTCCGGCGGTACTTCGACCGCGAGGAGCGTGGCCGGAACCGGAACGATGCCGTCGCTGAGTGCGGTGCATTGCAGCGAGCCGATGGTGAATGCGTGAACCAAGCTGGGGCTCGTGTGGACGCCTACCGCGGTGAGAACATCGTCGTCTTCACTGGCACACACGAGGGCTCTCCATCCGAGGCAATGCCGCGTCGGTTGACACGCTGCGGGACGAGTGGAATGTCCGGTGCGGGATCCCGACAGCCCCGTATTTCTAGCTCAACCTGGCCTTGAGGCGTATTCGCAAATGGGATGGGCCGCCGTCACGCAGCCGAACGCATTGAATTCGTGGCGGAAGATGCCGCGCCAAGCGCGCGCCGAAGCTACTGTCGAAGCGATCTTCGAGGCAAGCGTTCAGCTTCTTCTCAGTAATGGCGCCGATGCTTTGACGACCACCAGAGTGGCGGCTCGAGCCGGCGTTTCGGTCGGCACGATGTATCAATATTTTCCAAACAAGCGAGCGCTGCTGCTGGCGCTGTTCGACCGGCATATTCGGACTGTGGCGGATGCTGTCGAACGGGGATGCACCGAGAGTCGGTCGCAACCGCTTTCAGATGTCGCAACAAATCTGGTTTCGGCTTTTCTGAGTACGATCGAGGCGCGCCCCCAAGAGTCACGGGCCGCGTACGGGCTGCTGGCAGAGCCGGAGAATGCCGAGTTGGTCAAGCTGTTGTTTGAGCGGACCACCGCGGCCGTGGCGGAAGCCTTGTCGATGTCGACCGATGCCTCGTTCGACGATGCGAGCGAAGTTGCGATGGCGGTGACCAACGCCTTGGCTGGCTCGGCCCGATCGCTGATAGAACATGGCTTGGCCGCAGACATGGTTAACGCCCAGCGACGACAGCTCACGCTGATGGTCAGCGGCTATCTTCAGGCAGCAGCCAGTCGATCTCAACCCTCAAGAGGCGCGATCGGAACGCGCTAAATGGGCCGGTATAGCGACGGCGGGCAGCCGAGCCTCGTCGTCAGAAGCGATCGCGTCCGAGTCGATGCTTGACACAGGTCCTGCGATGACTGAATGTTCGTTCATTAGGAGATCGATCGGCGACGTGTCCTCACCGTCGCCTCGAAGCGAGTGGCTTTGCTCGCTCCGGACGTGCACCTGGCACCAATCTTTGTGAGACTCAATTTACGATGAAAGACGGCGATCATGAATATTCTTCACCTCGACTGCAGCCCCGGCGATCGGAACGCATCCTTCTCGCGGCAGGTCTCAGCGGCGCTCGCGGCCGGTCTGGCTGCAGAAGGTGGCACGTTAACCTACCGCGACCTGGCCGAGACGCCGCCACCTCACATTGACGGGGCACTCCGCTCCGGGTGGATGAGCGAAGCAGGCAATCGGACGCCCGCGCAGGTCGAGATCGTGACCCGCAGCGAAGGACTGATCGCTGAACTGAAAAGCGCGGATATTATCGTCATCGGATCGCCGATGTACAACTTCACGGTTCCGTCGACGCTAAAGGCATGGATCGATCATATCGCGATCGCGGGCCAGACCTTTCGCTACACGGCCGAAGGGGTGCCTGAGGGGCTGCTGAAAGGCAAGAAGGCTTACCTCGTCCTCGCGAGCGGTGGCATCTACAGTCAGGGTCCGGCGGCAGCGCTAGAACATCTGGCAACCTATCTGAAAGCTATTCTCGGGTTTCTTGGCTTTAGCGAAGTTCATGTCGTGCGGGTCGAAGGCATCGCATACGGGCCCGATGCCGCGCGCGCTGCCCTTGCCGCAGCGCTGACCGCAGCCGAAGCGCTGATTCATGCGTCTTCCGTCGACACCTGAGCGATTACGCTGAAAAATGGCGAGGAGCCACAGATGCCCACCGTCCTGATTACCGGAGGCCATAAAGGAATTGGCCTTCAGGCGTCGCGCACGATTGCGCGAATGGGCGGCCATGACCTGTTGCTCTGCGGACGGGATGTGCCCGCCATGCAACGCGTCGCCGACGATCTGCACCGGGAGTTTGGAAGCAACGTCCAGACAGCAGAGGTCGACATCTCGTCGCTTGGCTCGGTGCGTGACGCAGCGAAGAGGTGCAAAGGTCTGATCGCGGACAAGAAGGTGGCGTCGCTCGCCGCACTTCTGCTGAACGCCGGTGCCCAGTTCCCAGATCCGCCGACCTACGGTGCAGACGGGTACGAGCTGACGTTCGCAACCAATTGCCTCGGCCATTTCCTGCTGCTGAACCTGTTGATCGACGACCTGCTACCCCGCGGCCGGATCGTCTTCACCGCTAGCGGGACGCACGATCCGGAAACAACCGACGGCAAGATTGTCGGCAAGGCGATTGAAGCAGATGCGTTTTCGCTTGCCAACCAAGGGCGGAAGGGCGCTGCCATTGTCGGCGGCCGTCGCTATACCACTTCCAAGCTGTGCACGATCATGTTCGCCTACGAACTCGATCGCAAGCTTCGCCGCGCCGGATCGGACATTCTTTCGGTGGCCTACGATCCGGGCATGGTTTCCGAGACAGACCTCACGGCGTCGATTCCCAAGCTGGCGAAGGCGCTGCTGAAGACGAGAGTTATGAAGCGGGTTTTGCGTGCGCTCGGCGTCACGATCGGCAATCTGCAGTTCTCCGGTGCAATGCTCGGCCGCTTGGCAGCCGCATCCGAGTACGCCAACGTTTCGGGCAAGTTCATGCAGTCGCGCAATGGCCGATCGATCGAACAGCGGTCCTCCACGGCCTCCTACGACGCGGGTCGTGCCGCCAAGCTGTGGCACGACTGCGTCGAGCTTACTGGACTTCAACCGGCTGAGCAGTCGCGGCTCTTAACCCGGGCAGAGCAGACGGCAGACGCGCCGGCGACGGCAATGGGCTGAAACTGTGTTTCGACCCTGCTCGTTCGGCAATCACCATACACTCCGCACTGGTCTAATTTCAGCATTCGAAGGCCTCGATTTCTCGACGGTTTGCTATTCACGTGTCAAGCAGCTCGGGCACGAAATATCCTCGCACCGGTACATCAACTTGGTGTAGGAACAAGCGGCGACACAAGCCTTTACATCAACTTGATGTGAGGGAATGTGGCGGAAGGCATCCACGATAGCCGCTATCGCTGGGTGGTCGAGCAATTGGTCGCGGCGCGCAAGCAAAACGGGCTATCCCAAGCTGCGGTCGCCAAACTCCTCTCAAGGCCACAGCAATATGTTTCGCGCTACGAAACGGGCGAACGGCGGTTGGATATTTTTGAGTTCTTGGATGCCGCATCTGCGCTCGGCGTCGATGGCCTCAAACTCGTCGAGGCTGGTGTAAAGCATCGACCATAATTGGGGCCGATATTAGCATGTCAACAGACAGACGGTTAAAATAAGGAAGAGGGCTTTCTCTAAGTTAGCCGCCGGATGCGAAAGACTCCAGAAGCCGCCGCTGAGCCTCCATCGAGTACTCCTCGAAATCAGACGCTCGTTCACGCTGGTGAAGGGCACCCGTTGGTAAGCTGGAGACTTAGGTTTTTGCTAATTCCATATTGTGGGCACACTCGCGCAAGCGCTCGATCAGCCATCGGCCGGCAGGGCCCGGCGGCGCGCCGGGCGGGTAGACCGCGGACATCGGCAAGACGAGGCCTTCCAGTCCAACGTCCTCGACGTCTAAAGTGACAAGCCGTCCCTCCGCGATGTCGTTTGCGACTGTGTGCAGTGGCATGCCGCCCCAGCCCAGGCCATCGAGTAGGAAAGCATGCTTGGCGAACAGATCGGCGAGCCGCCAGGTGGACGGGGAGAGTACGGCGAACTCACGACCGGACGACAGGGTTGACCGGTCCGTCAGAACGAGCTGCACGTGTCGGGCGACTTCGGCCCTCGGGATCGTGCCCTTGTGCTTTGTTAGGGGATGGCTGCTGGCCGCGACCATGATCATCGCGACGCTCGCAATCCTTTCGCCTGTGAGTGCCGACGGCATCAGCGGCAGCGACCCAACCACCCCGAGGCTTGCGCGGCCGTCGAGAACTGGCTGGTAGGCACCGCCGAGCGCTTCGACGTAAACGCGCAGCGGTGTGTCAGGGAAGCGCTCGAGGAAACCCCTTGCCGCCTGGGTAATGACGTTCAGGGGGAATAATACGTCGAAGGCAACGGCCAGCTCCGCCTCGAGGCCGGCCGCCATGCCCCTGGCGCGCGACTTCATGTAACTGACGCTCTCGACGACTCCACGAGCGTCGGAAAGCAGCACCTCGCCCGCCTGCGTGAGCTTGGGATAGCGCCCGACCCGATCGAAGAGCTGGACCCCGAGCTGGCCTTCAAGGTTCGCGATAAGTTCGCTGACCGCCGACTGCGCCCTCCCCAACTTGCGCCCAGCTGCGGAGAAACTTCCCTCCTCCACAGTCGTCACAAACGATTTGAGCTGATCCAGCGACAGTCCATCGAGCACGTTCTTCTCCTTCCATCGGTTCGGCCGATAGAATGTAACGGAATATATCGGGTGGTCTAAACGACCGCCAGTCCGATATTCAGTCCACTGCGGCTCGACGCAGCTGATGCAGACAAAGTAGCGGGTGCGCCCGGCCCAACCCGGACGACGTGCACCCACGTTCCGAAAATGCAGGAGATACGATCATCATGACAACATTCGAACGCTACGCGCCCGCCGTCGGTCGGGCCCTAATGGCCAACCTCTTCATCATGAGCGGTCTCAGCAAGATCGCGGCACCGGGTGCGACCCTGGGCTACATTAGCTCGACCGGACTACCAGCGCCCCAGCTCGCGATGGCCATCGCGATCCTGATCGAGGTCGGCGGCGGTCTTTTGCTGCTAGTCGGCTACCGCACTCGTCCCGTGGCGCTCGTGCTCGCGCTCTTTGCGCTCGCGACCGCGGCGATCTTCCACTCGAACTTTGCCGACCAGAACCAGATGATCCACTTCCTCAAGAACGTGGCCATCTTCGGCGGCCTGCTCAATGTCGCGGCCTTCGGAGCTGGGGCGTTCAGCCTCGACGCTCGGACCCTTCATCTCAATCGCCAGCCCGCTCGCGCGTGAACGATTCACTATGGTGGGTAGCGGAAGTGCCAGCGTGCATTCCCGCTACCTACTGCCGCATCGGACCAGCGTTCACTTTGAGACGCAGCCGCTGCACCTCGACCTTCGGTTTTTGCAGCGCCCGCGCAGGTGCGAGGGAACGTAGTCCCGCGATGGGCTGTGGCTTCGATGTTCGCTCCTTAACTGCTCGATCAAACAG
>CAXTQJ010000005.1:0-36098 GCA_964246245.1 uncultured Sphingomonadaceae bacterium | reverse complement strand
ATTTTCGGCGGGGTCGATGTTCTCGGTAATTTGCCGGGCTTCGACCTTTCGTCCCACCATCACTGGCACCATGACCACGACGCGCATCGCGCCAGCGCATGGGTCGAAACCCCGATCGTGCCTTCGATCGGCAGCTACGATCCGAACCGGGGCTGGTGAGCGTCGCGTCGACCGGGCCGGTAGCCGTGCGGCAACAAACGCGGCCGAGGCTGAGCCACACGGTCCTGGTGCCCTGAGAACGCGCCAGACGAGGCGAGGGCAGGTAGGGCCGCCATTTATGCCGACTTCGCGCATAGGGGCGTCAGGGGCCGTCTGCTATGCTACCCGGCAGCAAGGGAGACCCCGGTGTCCGACAACTTCGCCCTTGACCCTGCAGTCGCTTTCGGGCCGGGAGACATCCGGCCTTCGTGGTGGACCCGCTGGACGGCGCGGAACGACCTTGCCGCCCACCGCAACCCGCGGCGCCAGCTGGTCGCTCGGGTGCTCGCCGCCAGTCCCGGGGCCGTGGTCGTGGGGCTCAATATCGACGCGACATTCACGGGGTATCACACACCGGTTCTCGCTTTGCTCGCCGGTGCGGCCACGGCCGTTCTGGCTCTCATCCTGTTCGGCGCGGCGCGCCAGATGCACCGGCTCGTCAGCCCGGCGACGCCGGCGGCGATCACGGCGCTTCGGCAGATGATCGCGCCGGATCTCTGGCGGGAGGTGGCCGCAGGCGCGGCGAACCACCGCCGGTTCGCCCGCTCAGCGCCCATCACGCCCGCGCTGATCTACTATTGGCTCGACGAGGCGGTCGACGCCGCGCTCGGTCAGACAGCGGCGGAGATCGTCGTCGCGGAGCAGGCGCGAGCATTTGGCTGACAGCGGGGCAGGGGGACTCGGCAATCAGAGTATGATGTCCGCGACACCGGTGCTCGAGCCGGCCGACCTCCGCGAGCAGCTGGCCCACATCGACCGGATGCGGGCCGAGCTGCAGAAGCTCAACGCCGACACGCTGAAGATCCTTCAGGACACCACCCTCGCCAGGCCGCAGCTGCTGTTCCACGGAGCCGTCACGATGGCTGTCATGATCGGGACCGTCGCGACGATCGTGAAGCTGTTCTACTGAGCCAGGGTCGCCGCCGGCGACCCTGCAGGAACCTCGTCACGACTGCGGGGTCTCGAACCCGATGCGCAATGTGGCCTTGCGATATCAAGTAAGGGGCACACACCACGCTATGGATAGCAGGCAGAGCGCGGAGGAAAGACTGAACTAAAACAATTGCGTAGCAGCGTAGCAGGATCGTTGCGAAGCTCACCAAAGCTGGTTCGTGATGTGCTACGCGGAAGCTACAATGCTACAGGCCCCTCAGGCATGAGCTGACCCAGGCGCCGCCCTTGATCTCGATCGCCGCATTTACTGACCCGGCGCAGTGACATGGCAGCCTCAGCGACGTGCGTCCGGCGACCCTGTTCGGATTGACCGACGCCGCTCGCGTCAGTCAGTCGGCGCGGCCTTTTCGACCGCAAATCAACTGACTATTGGGGTACAGGCGTCTGCTCGATGAACCGGCGACGATCGACGAACCAGACGAGCATCGCCGTTCCAGCGACGGCTGCACCCGTCCAGCAAGCAGCCGCCAGTCCGGGTGATCCTGCGACATGTTCCGTCGGCAGGCCGACCAGCAGCAAGGTGACGGTCGCCGCGGCGAGCCGGCGTACGACCGGCCAGTTGCGGCGACGGAACCCGGCGCGCGCTGTGCCGGCAGCCCAGTCGGCCAATCCTTCAGCGGTCGTTAGCGCCATGTCATTTCCCCAGCGAGAGCGCGAGCAGTGTACCACGCATTTGCCTGCGGGTCGCCTGACCGGCGTCGGCACCGCCGTCGTACAGGACGCGGCCGAGCGCCTCGCGTCGATCCGGTGGTAGATCGAGACCGACATCCTGGCAGACCGCATCGACGTCGCCAAGTAGCCGGTCGAACCGATCCCAGTCGGCCGGGCCGTAATGCTCTTGGGGCCTCGTATCCTCGCCCATGACGATCCACTCGGGATCGACATCGTAGCCGCGCCGGAGCTTGGGCAGGATGATGACCGGAGGTTCGGCTGCGCCGGTCTCCCACGCATTCAGCGAGCGCCGGGAATAGCCAAGCGAGGCGGCGAAGGCTTCCTGTCCAAGCCCTGCCCGCCGCCGCACCGCCTTGATCCGCTCGCCGATGGAAGATGACCCGATCATCTGATGGTACAAGATGTAAACATATCTTCCCATTTAGAGCGTGAGGAGACATAATGTCATCTAGGAGAAGCGGACGCCAGCAGGGGCGCAAGGGGAGGTCGAGGACGCCGTGGCTAGTTCGCAGCTCAATATCCGCTGGGCCCCGAGCACGACGCCGAGTTCGATCGGTGGGCCAGCGAGCTTGGCGTCGAGCGGGGCAAGCTCGCCCGGGACATCTTCACCGAAGCGCTCTCAGCCCGGCGGGAAGGGCGGGCGAGCTTCGAGCGACCGGCAACACTTGGACCCGGCGACCTGATCGCGATGCTGGCGAAGGTCGAGCGCGCCGCGATGGAGATCGATCGCATAGCAACCGCGTGGGCGAAGCACGAGGCCGGGATGCACAAGCTGGAGCGCGACGACCAGCTGGCGCTGACCCGTGCCCGAAACGAGTTCATGGCCGGCTTGCCCGAGCGCATCCACGCGAGCTTCAATCCGATCCGCAAGGAAATGACGGCGATGGCCGAGCGGATCGACCGGCAGCCGCGCCTCGATGCGATCGATGACAAACAGCGCGAGCTCGTCGAAGCAGTGAAAGCCAATAATCTTGCCATCGCGCGCCAGGGTAAGGAGCCTGTGGTCCACAACAGTTATATCGTGTGGGATCGGGAGCGGCCGGGCGGCATCATCGCTGCAGCCCTGTTCGTCGTCTGGCAGCTCTGTATCGCCAGCTATCTCGCGTTTGCCATGATCCTGCCAAGGTCGTGGCTCGCGGTGCCGTCGGCGAACCTGCTGCTGGGGGGTGGGGACCAGGCGGTCTGCGCCCTGGTCGACTATCGTATGTCGACGAACACCTGCCGGACAGAGATCGGCGGCAAGGCCATGGCTGTCACGGTCAAGGCACGACCCGGTGCGCCGGCGCACCGGCGGTGATTTCGGTCGGCGCCATCGGCTCGGCTGGCGACGCGGCGGGCTATTATGCCCGCGACAACTATTACACCGCCGACCAGGCCGAGAGTGCGAGCGCGTGGGCCGGCGTCGGCGCGGCGAATCTTGGGCTCGAGGGCGCAGTCGACGCCGACCGGTTCGCGAAAATCCTGGCCGGCGAGTTGCCCAACGGCAGCCGGCTCGAGGCCAAGCGCGGCGAGCATCGCCCCGGGTGGGATCTGACGATGTCGGCGCCCAAGTCGCTGTCGATCCTCGCGTTGGTCGGCGGCGATGCGCGACTGGTGACGGCGGTGCGCGAGGCGGCGGCGGCGACGCTGGACTGGGCCGAGCGCAACCTCGCCGAGGCGCGGGTGTGGAACGGGCAGAGCCAGGAGCCGGAGCGAACGGGCAAGTTGGTCGCCGCGACGTTCCTCCACGACGTCAACCGCAACGGCGAGCCGCAGCTCCACGTCCATAGCGTCATCGCCAACGCGACGCAGACGGCCGACGGCAAGTGGCGGGCGCTGCGCTCCGACGCGCTGTACGACCGCCAGCACGTCATGGGCGCGGTTTTTGCCTCGACCCTGCGCGCCCGGGTCGAAGCGCTCGGCTACGCGACCGTCCCCGCGCAAAACCCGCGCGACGGCGCGTTCGACATCGCCGGCGTGCCGCGCGCGGTGATCGAGGCGTTCTCGACCCGATCGGCCGAGATCGGCGCGCATCTCGAGGCGCGGGAGGGAAGGCACGGCGCGCGAGCGCGAGCTCGCGGCGCTCGCCACGCGCAGCGCCAAGACACCCGAGCTCGCGCCGGTAGAGCGCGACAGCCGGTGGCAGGCGGTGGCTGCGGGCAAGGGGTTCGATGCGGGCAGACTGGTCGCGGCCGCGCGTGCCCGGTCGGATCGTGCGCAGACCGTGTGGACGCAGGTCGTGCGCGGTGTGCGCGGGGCAGGGGAGCGAGGGCTGGCGATCGCCGGCCGCATGGGGCTGACGCCGCGCGACGGCGACCCGCTGGTGCCCGAGCGGCTCGGCCGCCTCGACCCCCGTGCCTTCGCCGCGGCGCAGGCGGTCGCTTCGGCGGTCCGCGACCTTGGCGAGCACGAAGCGGCGTTCGACCGGCTCGACCTGATCCGCGCCGCGCTCGAGCGCGGCGGTCCGGTGACCGTGGCCGACGTCGAGGCGCGGCTTGCGCTGCTCGAGACGAGGGGGCTGCTGCTCGGCGACGGCGACCGCATGCTGACCACCGACAGCGCGGTCCGGCTCGAGCAGGGATATCTTGCTGCGATCGAGGCGGGGCGGGGGCGGTCGGCACCAATCGTGCCTGCAACCGAAGCTGCCGCGCGTGCTCAGGAAGCGGCGCGTGAGCTCGGACTCCGCCACCTTAACCCCGGCCAGCAGGCAGCCGCGGTGCTGATGCTGTCGTCACATGACCGGGTGATCAACATCCAGGGCGGTCCCGGTCGCGGCAAGTCGACCGCGCTGGCGCCGGTGACGGCGATCGCGAAGGCCGAAGGCAGGCAGGTCATCGGACTGGCCATCGCCAACAAGAAGGCGAACGAACTCGGCCGTGAGACCGGCGCCGAACCGAGCACGATCGCGCGATTCCTTGCCCGGCATGAGCGCGTGATCGACGGTACCGCCCGTGCCGAGCAGAAGGCGCGAACGACCGCCGAGCTCGGCGGTGCCGTCATCATCGTCGAAGAGGCGAGTCAGGTCGGTACGCGCGACATGGCGCGCCTCGTCCGGCTCGCCGACCTCGCCGGTGCCGCGCGTCTGACCCAGACCGGCGACGTGCGCCAGCTAGGAGCGATCGATGCCGGCAAGCCGTTCGAGCTCAGCCAGCGCGCAGGGCATGCCACCGCCCATATCACCGAGAACCTGCGGTCACGGTCCGACACGATGAAAGCGGTGGTCACAGCCCTCGACGGCAACGATCTGGCCACCGTGTTCGACCTGCTGAAGCCAAACACCACCGAAGTGCCAGGCGAGCAGGTCGCTGGCACAGCGGCCGCGCGATGGGCGGCGCTGCCCAAGGCCGAGCGCGACACGACACTGCTGCTGACCGCTGGGCGGGCGATGCGTGCCGAGGCCAACCTCGCGGTGCAGGCGCAGCTCAAAGCGACCGGAGAGATCGGGCCGTCGGGGGTGCGGGTCGATGTCCTCGACCGGGTCAACGTGACGCGCGAAGGTGCGCGGCTGCTGAAGGGTTATCAGCCCGGGCGTGTCGTCGAGATCCGCACCGACCTGCCCAGTCAGGGACTCACGCGGGGTGACCGCGGCGTGGTGACGGGCGTCGATGACGACCGGGTCCGTCTGGCGATGCGCGGCGGCGGCGAGCGCCTGTTCCGGCCCGACGCCCTGCCAAGGAATCTCAGGCACGACGCGGTGTCGATTTACCAGGTCAGGCCGGTCGAGCTGCATGCCGGCGACCGGATCCGCTGGACCGACACGGATCGCCAGCGCGGGCTCAACAATGCTGACCTCGCGCGGATCGAGGCGGTGGGTCAAGGCGGGCTGGCGGTTTCCTCGCTCGCCGACGGTACAGCACACCAGCTGAAGGCGGGTGACCGCATGCTCGAGCGGCTGGATCTCGCCTATGCGATCAACGTCCACGTCGCGCAGGGCGTGACGACCGACCACGGCATCCTCGCCCTGCGTTCGACCGAGCGGAAGCTGCTCAGCGAGCGCTCGTTCCTCGTGGCGCTGACGCGGGTCGCCGACAGGGTGGCACTGATTGTCGACGATGGACGCAGGGTCGAGCACGGGGTGTCGCGCAACGCGGGCGACAAGACCTCGGCGATGGATGTCGTCGACAGGGTGGCAGCGGAGCGGACGATACTACCATCGTTCGAGCAAACGTCCCGGGCACCGGCAGAGAAGCAGGAAAGCAATGTGCCCGAACGCTACCTTGCACGCGACGGCCGGGCGATCGGTCGCGATATCAGCCACTCGGTGGTTGCCGTCGCGCGCACACCTGACCGACAACCGGACTTTGGACTGTGAGGCGTCGGGTGTTTCGACGGCGATGCAACGCGAGCGTTGAATGCCGAACAATGCTTTACTGAAGCCGGCTCCAACTATCGGTGAACCATATTATGATATGGGAAAGCGCTGATATGCAAACGACCCCTGCTGCAGCCGTGTTTGAAAGCCAACAGTACCGTAAAATGCTGTCTCCTAGGCAGCGTGGACAAATTTGAGCCAGTATCTTGCGGTGGCGAGGTGGACCATGCCGAGGAAGCTGCTGGCCAGCTGGTCGTAGCGGGTGGCGACGGCGCGGTTGATCTTGAGGTGGCCGAACATGCGCTCGATGCGGTTGCGCTGCCTGTAGAGCGTCCGGTCATGCTTGATCTTCACCCGCCGGTTTGAGCGGCCGGGGATGACAGGAGTGATGTTCCGTTTCGCGAGGTCGGCACGGATGGCGTCGGCATCGTAGCCCTTATCGGCGAGCAAGGCATTGGGCGTGCGCTCGGGTAGGACGATCAGGGCGTCGTATGCCTTGCAGTCTGCTGCCTCGCCGCCTGTCAGGTGGAAGGCGAGCGGTCGCCCGAGGGCATCGGCCAGGCAGTGAAGCTTACTGGTGAACCCGCCCCGCGAGCGGCCAAGAGCGCGTTGATGAGCCCCCCTTTTCCGCCCGCTGCCGAGACGTGGGCGCGGACTGTGGTGCTGTCGATGCTGTAGTGGCCGGTGTCGGCCATGATCTCGGCCAGCGTCACCGCCACGATCTCCCATACTCCGGCCTCGCTCCATCGCCGGAACCGGCGGTAGATAGTGTTCCAACTCCCGTATTTGGGCGGCACGTCGCGCCACGGCGCACCGCATCGCAGGCGCCAAAGTATGCCGTTGATGATCGAACGGTTCTGTTCGGGAGGCCTGCCTCGGCCTCGGTTCTTGCGCTCGATCGGCAGCAAGTCCTTCAGGATGCGCCATTCCTCCTCGGTGAGATCGCCCCGGCTCCAAGCCCGCCTCCAAAAGGCAGCCTTGAATCAACCCTTCCGCACCGCGTCAACGTCTGCCGTAGCTTCCGCCAGATCAAGCCGCTTGCCGACCTGCTTCCCCTATTCCAAAAGACCCGAGAGGTGGGCGGGGCGAGTATCTATGCTGCTACGAGACGACGATGAACACGAAGTGCCATTGGACTGGCGCGCGCCGTTTGAGCAGATCGTCGAAGCCTTTCTGCAAGGAAACTTTCAACTCTCAGATCACCCGGTAACCCGCGTGAAATCCATCGCCCCCGAACTGGCAGAAGGCATCGTCAAAAACCTCAACGCGTATGGCGCTCCTCTGGCGCCGTTGAGCAATGCCACCTGGGAGCGATCTGTCTACCGCTGGATGGACGGATATTGGTTGTTCCTCGTCGATCTCACGACCGTCGATGAAGAAGTCAGCGACCTGACAATCCACGCCAAACTGCCGGACACGCCAGAGGCACGCCTCCAAATTGAGTCAATCCATGTTCCGTAAGCACGGTCGTCATTTTGTCCACGCCACCTAAGACCGTTGCGAGACAGGAGTCCTTAAACACGTCCGCCTCCCTCAGTGGTGTTTAATACCTCCAATCTGGCACATCGATGCGTTCGGGGGGTATCGGAAAACACTTGATTTCCGACATCCGCTCGGCGGACCAGCCTCGCGGCTGACGGGACCGGCGACAACGGTGCGGCAAGCCGTTCCGCTGCGCTCACCGTGGTCGTTTCACTCTGGAAGAGGTAGAGATCGCCACGTTTACCTCAAAGCCCACCGCGGCAGTAGGAGTATCTGATGATATCGAGGAACCTCGTCGATGCGGAGCTCCTGCCTCTTATCGATGCATTCCCGGAATTAGAACTTTCCCGCGATACGCTCTCGTCGGTTCGGGCGCGCGAACTCCCGTTTCCTGTAAGCAAAGCGTTGCCTGTCGAGACTGGGCAGCTGACGATACGAGCATCCGCTCAACGGCCGGCGATTCCGGTCCGAATCTACAGTCCGCGCGACATTGCGTGTCACCTGCCAGCTGTACTGCATCTCCACGGCGGCGGATTCGTCATGGGATCGAGTGGTTCATTGGAAGGCGTACATCAATCCCTTGTGCACGAACTCCAGTGTGTTCTCGTATCCGTGGATTACCGGCTGGCACCCGAGACGGTCTTTCCAGGTGCTGTCGAGGACGCTTACGCCGCGCTTGCATTCATGGTTCGCCATGGCGCTGACTACAACATCATCGTCGAGAGGATCGGCGTCATGGGCGAAAGTGCCGGCGGCGGACTTGCCGCTGCGCTCGCACTACTGACACGCGATCGCGCTGAGTTCGGTCTGAGTTTTCAACATCTGATTTACCCGATGCTGGATGATCGCACTTGCCTGCAACGGGATGCTCATCCTTTCGCTGGTGAGTTCATCTGGCAGGCCGCCGACAATCATTTCGGCTGGTCGTCCCTGCTCGGTGGGCCACCCGGCTCGGATGATGTGTCGCCCTACGCTGCGCCTGCGCGAGCAACCGATCTAACGGGCCTTCCGCCGACCTTTATTGGCACGGGCGCGCTGGACCTGTTCGTCGACGAGAACATCGATTTTGCGCGGCGGCTCGGTCGCGCGGGGGTACCTATCGAACTGCATGTCTACCCTGGGGCGGTCCACGGCTTCGACCTGATGCCGAACGCCGAGGTAGCTATGTCTGCCCGGCGCGACAGCATAGCGGCGCTTCGTCGGTTTCTTCACGGCCGAACCTAGCTAGGGCAGACTGCCTACCTTGCTCTGCTCCAGATCAGATAACCTGTTGCGATTTGAGACTGTGCACCTCGTCCGGGTCAAGCCCCAGCAAGTCGCTTAGAACTTCGAAATTGTCCCCCCCCAGATCAGGCGCAGTCCGGGTGGCGACGGGGTCCGATCCATGGAACCGTAGTGGGCTGTTCGGCAACACGGTACGTCCGAGGCGCGGGTGATCGACCCACTCGAGCATGCCGCGCTCGTGCATATGCCGATCTGCCATGACTTCGGCGATTTCGCGCACCGGAGCACATGGAACACGCGCTGCCTTGGCGAGCGCGGCGATATCCTCCTTCGACCGTGCGGACGTCCACGTTTCAATCAGCGCATCCGTTGCGTCCAGGTTGGCGCAGCGCGCGGCGTTGTCGCTGAAGCGCGGGTCGCTGGCGAGTTCGGAGCGGCCCATCAGCGCGGTCAGCGCCGCCCAATGCGCCTCCGACAGGACGATGATCGCGACATGGCCGTCCCTGGCCGGATAGACATTATAGGGGGCTATCGCGAGGCCGCTGTGGCGGTTGCCGGTGCGCAGCGCGCGTCCGCCGCTGGTACCGAACATCATGCCGAGACTCGACGCCAGCGTCGGCACCACCGCCTCCTGCATCGCGACCTCGACGAGTTGGCCGCGTCCAGTGCGCGAGCGGTCGAACAGCGCGGTCATAATTGCGGCGTAGAGGTGGGTTCCGGCGCCAAAGTCGGCGATCGCGGGGCCAGCCTTGACGGGGCCGCCGTCAGGTTCACCGGATATGCTCATCACGCCGGACACCGCCTGAACGGTGATGTCCATCGCCAGCCCGTCGCGGTCGGGACCGGTGAGGCCAAAGCCTGTGCCGCTCGCATAGACAAGGCGCGGGTTGGCGGTGCCGAGTACGCTCCAGCCGACACCGAGCCGGTCCATGACGCCGGGCGCGAAATTCTCGATCAGCACGTCGGCGCGGCACGCTAGCGCAATCAGCAGGTTGCGACCGCGCGGAGTCTTGAGATCGATGGTCAACGCACGCTTGTTGGCGTTGAGCATCTCGAACGGCAGCAGCGAGCCGAGGTCGATCGCCGCCCGCGCCCGCGCCGCTTCGCCGCTGCGTGGTTCTACCTTAATGACATCGGCCCCGGCTTTGGCCATCAGAAAGCCCGCATACGGGCCCTGGTAGATCTGCCCGAGGTCGAGCACCACGACGCCGGCAAGGGGCGGCGCGCTCATGCTCCTAGCCTGCGAGGTGCCCGGCAGTCAGCATCACCGCGACCACCGCCACCCAGCTCCGGTACAAGATCCGCCACGGACCGCCTGCGCGGCGCGTCTCCATGTAGTTGGCCATGACCAGTTCGGCCTTCGCGGCGGCGACAAGGAAGATCGCGACAATCGCAAAGTGTGCGCTACCGACCTGTTCTGCAACGATGGTCGACGCCAGCGTCAGCGCCATCAGCGCCAACCAGATCTGGACCGGCCTGAGCCCACTCACCGGATGCCCGCGAGATAGAGCATCGGAAAGATGAACAGCCACAGCACGTCGACAAAGTGCCAGAACAGCCCAACGTTTTCGATCTTCTTGACATAGGTGAGGCCGCCCAGTTCTCTAGCGGCGTAGCTGCGGCAATGCGACATGAACGCCATGCAACCCAGCACATGGGTCAGGTGCAGCCCGGTGATGACGAAGTAGAAGGTGAAGAACGAGTTGGCTGTCGGGCCAATGCCGGCGGCGAACTTGCCGGCATATTCGACCAGCTTGTTGACCACAAACAGCCCGCCGAGCAGCAGCGCCGCGTTGAGCCACCGCCCAGTCGCCCGCGCAGCGCCGCGCCGCGTCGCGTGGACCGCTTCGACCATGCACCACGAACTGGTCAGCAGCAGCAGCGCGCTCGCCAGTCCGACAAGCGGTTCGAGGTGGTGCCGCGACGCTGCGAAAATGGCTGGCAGACGGAAATTCTCGCTGAGGTACACTGCGAACAGCAGCGCGAAGATGACCATGTCAATGAAGATGAAGGTCCAGATGCCCTGCGTGCCGGGGGCATCGGGCGGATGGCCGCCGTCCCGCCGCACCCCGGTGGCTACACCGGGAGTCGTCACATGTTCAATCAGATGTCACCGGGCACCCAGCGTTGCCTCGCGGCCGAAGTGCTCAGGCTGCGCCCCGGTCGAATAAAGATGGCGCAGCATAAAATAGCTGTAGACCGAGAAGAAGCCAAGCAGCCACGCCCCAAAGATGATGTAGAAGTTCCAAAGTCCGGCGACCATGAACGGCCCCTCGCTCACGAACGGCATGATCACCAGCGGCACGAACGCGACGCCAATCGCGATAGTCAGCCAGCCGGCCCACGCCGGAAACAGTGTCTGCTGCCTATTTAGCACGGTATAGAGACCGAGGCCGACCATCTGGATCGTCGTGATCATGTAGGTGCAGTCGAAGATGCACCAGGTCATGACGTGGATCATCTTGATCGTCTCGGGTGGAACTTGGGTGACGAGAATCGCGCACGCCGCCCACATTGCGGAGCAGAAGGCCAGCAACCAGGCCGTCAGAAGACCGCCCGCCAGTTCCATGAAACTAAGCACACCGTAGTTGCCGTTCTCGTCTTTCAGCATCGACGCGAGCAGGCACGACCAAGGCATATACAGCAAGCCTACTGTCGCCGCCATGATCATGCCGGGGCCGATGCTTGAGTATCTGCCGTAATATTCAGAGACGAGCTCCTGGGCGGACAACCCGATCATGTTTGGCGGGGGTATGTTGTGCCCCATAACACCCCAGCTGATCGAGAACAGCAATACGAATGCCGGACCACACCATGCAATCGCTCGTTCGACCGATCGTTTCGTCGTCGCATCCATGGTCTAGATACTCCGGTAGTTGCTGAAAGCTCCAAGATCAGAATTTGACGCCAGCCTCGATGCCAAACATTCGAGGGGTACCGGGCAACGTGCCGTTTGACCCCGTCACGGCCCCGAGAGGGAAGCCTCCGGCGAAGTAGTGCTTCTGCGTCAGGTTGTTGACGAAGAGCGCGGCGTCGATCTTAGTACCAGCGATCCCGTTCCATTCAGCCCGGGCATTGAGCAGGGCATAGCCCGGAATGCGCGTTCCGGGCAGGATGGTATCGGCAAGATTACTGTAGAAAAATGAGGTCTGTGCGAAGACTTCGCCGCGCAGGGCGAGTTCGCCCGACTTGCCGGGCAGTTGGTCCGACAGGCGAACGAAAAGCGAGCCGGCGCTTTCGGGCGTATCGCCGTAAGGTCCGAAGTAGAAAGTGTTGGCCCCGACCACGGCCAGCGGGTCGGTGTAGCGGGCGTGGGTGTAGGAATAGGCTCCGCCGACCTCCAGCCATTTCGTCAAATTGAAATCACCATCGACCTCGACGCCGGTCACCCGCGCCTTGTTGACGTTGCCGGCAAGGGCCGAGATGTTGAGGTAAGGTGCGCGCTGAACATGCTGGATATACTGGTCGAAGACCGCGATGTTCAAGCGTGAGCGGACACCCGCGATGTCGCCGAAGTATTTGGCCCCACCCTCGAAATCATACGTCGTTTCGGGCGCGAAGGTTGAAGCATTCGGTGCATTCGATGCATCGGTCCCGTTGAAGCCGCCGGTCCGCCAGCTCCCGCGCTGGGTAAAATAGACGAGCAGATCATTCGTCAGCTTGTAATCGATGCTCGCTAGCCAACTCGGCTTCGAGTCGCTGCGGCTGTGCTTGCCGTTGTTGAGGAAGGCCACCAGACTGTCTGCGGATTGCAGGATGCTGACATCTTCGAAGGTGTAGCGAATGCCGCCCGACAAGTTCAGCCGGTCGGTAATCGCATAGGTCAGCTGCCCGTAAAGCGCCTTAGACTGGTCGGTCACCGTGAAGTCATAGGGGCCGAGATAGGGGGCTCCGAGGATACCTGCGACGCGCAGCGGAATACGGCTATGCGTCTCGATATGCGAGTAATACGCCCCAAAAATATACTTCAGCGCATTGTACTTGCCCGAAAGCTGTAGCTCGTCCGAATACTCCTTGGTGCCGAAGGTGTACCCGCTGTCCTGCTCGGTCGCGCCGCCCCCGACTGTCAGAAATTCGTACGGACTCCCAGTGATCGAGCTCCGCTCGAACGATTGGACGTTGTTATAGCCGGCAATGTTTTTCAGCGATGCCTCGGGGCCGAAGTCCAAAGTCGTCGTGTTGGTGACGAGCGCCTGACGTCCGCGATGGGTCTGATCAGCCTCAGCATAATAGTCGTAGAATCCGACGTTCTGCTGCTTGAGCAGGAAGTCGCCGACGCCATTGAACAACGCATTGACCCGCGGGTCGGTCGCTACGGTGCCCGCCGGAAACGTGTCTCGGGTGAACGTGATCAGCGGCTTCGTCGTGTTGGTGATCGGGTCGAAATAGGTCTCAGGCGCGCCGTTGACGCCATTTGCGTTCTGCATCGTGACCGCGCCCGTACGCCCGCCGAACCGACCCTCTTGGAAGACCGCGACGTTCGAGAAGATCGAACCGGTTGGCGCGACCAGAACGCTGACACGCCCGACCTGCGAATCGATCGAATTGACGTCAAGTCCGAGCAGCAGGTTGTGCTGGAAGCCGTCGCGCCGCTCTTCCTTGCCCGACAGCCGGATTGCGATTGCGTCGCTAACGGGGATGTTGATCGCACCCTCGGCGGTGAAGGCATTATAGTTGCCGTAGCTCAGCTTGGCGTAACCACCGAATTCCTTGGTCGGCACTTGCGCGGCGTAGAGGACCGCGCCACCGGTCGCGTTGCGGCCGAACAATGTGCCTTGCGGACCCTTCAGCACCTGGATCGACGCGAGATCGAAGAATGACGTCGCGGCAACGCCGCCGACCTCGACCTCGTTGAAATAGGCAGTAACCGCCGGCGACGAGAATGAGAAGGCGTCGATCGACTGGCCTCGAATTGAGAAATTCAACTGGTCTGACGACCCTGTCTGCCGGACGGTCAGGCCCGGCGTCGCGATCTGAAGGTCGACCTCGGACTGGATTCGGCGCTCCGCGATCTGCGCGCTGCCGAATGCCGTCACGGAGATAGGCACATCCTGCAATCGCTCCGATGTCCGCCGGGCCGTCACCACGATGTCGCCAGCGGCACTATTCTCGATAACTCGCTCAGGCGTTGTCGCGGTTTGCACCGGATTGGTGGGATTGACCGTTGCTTGTTCCTGAGCGGCGACGTGCGCTGCAGCGAACGCGATGGTGCTGCCGAGCAGCAATCGACCGCAAACCGCTTTCGTCATCATTGCCCCGTCCTCCCAAAAGCCCGTTTATGGGTCGTTACGAATGTGATTTTGCACAGGTCGTGCTGCGTGTCAAACAATCGTTCGTTTTCTGACATTGCTCAAGACCGAGCTTCCCCCGGATCTTTCAGATTGCGCAACATCTCGAAAGCACGGATATGCTTCACTCCGACCTGGAGACTTAGGATCGCCACCCGCCGCGAGTAGCCTTGCCCCGTGTTGCCGACTTGCCTGGCAAGCATCGCGAGCCCAGCCCTGGTCGTAGGCTCGGTCGTTTTGAAGGGATCACATGTTTGTAGAACGGGCGGAATTTCCGGTCATTTCGGACCGCACGACTGAGTTCGTTACGGTAATGAAAAGCGAGGGCAAGGCGGTGTTGACCGCAGCCCCGGGCTGTATTTCGGTCCGCTTCGGCCGCGGCGTTGAAACGCCAGATGTCTTCATCCTGCTGATCGAGTGGGACAGCGTCGAGTCTCACATTGCCTTTACTAAGACGAGCTCCTTCGACACATTCAAGGTGCTGGCCGGCCCGTTTTTCGCGGGTCCGTCAAACATGGCTCACTTCGAGCTGCTGTAACTCTCAAGCCGGTGCCATGCCCAGCGTGATGGCGCGTTCTGGACACGACTTCATGCCGAGAGTCGCTTCCTGCTCAAAGCCTGCGGACACCTCGATCTCGTGGCCGCGATCGACGTTATAGCCAATGTCGTCCAGCTTGTAGACGTTCGGCCCGTACTTCGCGCAGCGGCCGTGGCCGGTGCAGTTCTCGCCGTCGATCCGTATGCGCATTTTGCTCTCCCCGGCGCTAGCGCGCGCCACTCATCCGTCCCTCGACCGGTAGTTCGTTGATCGCTGCTAAGGCTTCGACGGCGAGCCCGAGCGCCAGCCCCTCGTGCATCAGGCGCTTGTAGCGCTGGGTAATCGCGACCCGAGAATAGCGCCGCGCCAGCATCGGCTTAGCAGCTATCGAGCGCGCGATCTCCATCGCCCGAAGCATCAGCACGTCTGCTGCGACGACCTCGCTGACCATGCCCCAATCGAGCGCCTGAGCCGCGCCGATCTCTTGGCCCATCAATAGGAAGTAGCGGCCGCGGTTGGGGCCGAGCAGGTGCGGCCAGACGATGTGCGCGCCGTCGCCCGGCACGATCCCCGACATGAAGTGCGGCGCGTCCTGGAACAGCGCGGTGTCAGCGGCAATGACGATGTCCGAAAGCACCGGAATTTCGGGATGGATACGAGCCGGACCATTGATCGCGCTAATCACCGGTACCTCGATGTCGAGCAGATTGTTTAGCAGCCGCCGGCCATCATAAAACGTCAGGTCCCAGTCACCGGCAGTCGATAGTTTGAAGCTGGCCGAGTCGATCGCCTCGCACCAGCTCGCCCCGGTCCCGGTTAGGACGATGACCTTGTTGTCGCGGTCGGCCCCGACATCGGTAAAGCAATACCCGAGTTCCTCGTGCGCCAGCGCGCTCCACACGAACGGTCCGCCACCCGTGTGGAGGCGCACCACCAGCACACCGTCGGTGCCGCGCTCGAGGGCAATATTCTCGAAGCGGTCGCGATAGGTCTCGAAGCGCGGCGCCGGTCCCCCACTCACGCCGGGAAGACCAGGTGCAGTTCGCGGATCGAGCGTAGGAAGCCGGTGACGTGGCGCGGTTCAGTGCCGGGCTTTACCGCGAACAACGGAATGCGCTTCAGCCACTCTTCCAGCGTCGTGATCAGCTCGATGCGCGCCAAATTCGACCCGATGCAGCGATGCGGCCCGACCCCGAAGGTCGAGTGCGGGATGCCCTCGCGGGTGATGTCGATCTTCTCCGGCGCCTCCATGTGGCGCGGATCACGCGAGGCGGCCGCGTAGGTCAGCATGACGAAATCACCGGCCTTCATCTCGGTACCGCTGACCTCGACGTCGCGGGTGCAGGTGCGCCCCAGCGCGACGACCGGCGGGAAATAACGCGCGTACTCCTCGATGGCGTTCTCGATCAGCGAGGGATCGTCGATCAGTTGCTGGCGCACCTCGGGATTGGTGGCGAGATGGTGGATCGCCGACGCCATCACGAAGGTAGTCGTGGCGATGCCGCCGAAGGTCAGGTCGACGAGGATGCTGACCTTGTCCTCCCAAGGGGCCGCCGTGCCGTCCTCGTAAGTGACGCCTTCGAGGATGGTGTCGATCAGGTCGCCGCGCTTGGGCTGCGTCTCGCGCCAGCGCAGATGCGTGTCGAGATATTCGAACACCTTGGCAAAGTGCGGTCCACGCTCCTCCGGGGCCGCGAAAGTGCCGCCCTCAACGCCGTCGACGAGCATTTGGAGGTCGTCAACGGGCAGGCCGAGGACATTCTTGAAGAACGCCCAGCCCGGCAGCAGCGCGCCGAACTCGCTGATGAATTCACACTCGCCGTTCGGTAGGATGCGGTCGATCAGCTGATTGACGTCGTCACGGATCGGCTGCTCGTAGGCGTTGACTGTTTTGGGGCTGAGATGCGGGTTGAGCACGCGGCGCCAGCCGGTGTGCTTAGGGGGATCGGACTCCTCCGGCATCAAATACGGAAGGCCCTCGGGCCGGTTCGGCTGATAGCCCTTGGCGCTGCTGAACGTCCGCCAGTCCTGCGCGGCGCGGCGCACGTCGTCCTGGGTGTTGATCAGAAAATAACCGGTGCCGACCTGGCTGCGCACCACCGGGCACTTGCGGACCATGAAGTCGAGCGTCTCGTCGAATTGGCTGTTGAAGCGCGGATCGTCGAGGTCGAAATCGTTAAGAATGTCCCGCCCGAAGCGCGCGGTCAGTGCGTCCGGCTTGGTCTCGGGATCGGTGGCGTTCGTAGCTTCGCTCATCGCACTCACTTTTGTCAGGATGTTAGGCGGCGGTCATACCGCCGTCGATGACGTGTTCCATGCCGGTGATGAACGACGACTCGTCCGAGGCGAGAAAGATCACCAGGTTCGAGACTTCCTTCGGATCGGCGAGGCGCTTGAGCGGGATCATCGACAGCGCGTCGCCGCCCTCCTCGTCGGTCGCGGCGGCCATCATCGGCGTGCGAATATAGCCCGGGTGGACCGAGTTGGCGCGGATGTTCAGGGCACCATATTCGACCGCGACCTGCTTGGTCATGCCGCGCACCGCGAACTTGCTCGCGACATAAGCGAGGTTCGGCGCACCGTAGATCGCGACGATGCCGGCGATCGAGGAAATGTTGACGATGGCACCGCCGCCGGCCTTGATCATCCCGGGGATCACGGTTTGCATGCCGAGGAAGACGCCGAGCTGGTTGATGTCGCAGACGGTCTGGTAATCGGCCTGGGCGAATTCGACCGTGGCGGCGATTTTGCCGATGATGCCGGCGTTGTTGACCAGCACATTGACCGTGCCGAAGCGCGCCTCGCCCTCGCTCAGGACCTGCTTCCAGCCTTCGGGGCTGACGACGTCCTGCTGCACGAACATCGCGTTCGCGCCGAGCGAGTCGGCGAGCGCCTGACCAGCGGCGGCATTGATGTCAGTCAGGATCACCTTCGCACCCTCGGCGACGAACGCTCTGGCATGAGCCTCGCCCATGCCCTGCGACGCGCCGGTGATGATCGCAACCTTGCCAGACAGCCTGCCCACGAACGCCTCTCCCAGATTTTCTTGTTGGTTGCTCAATACGGCGAAAATCCGACTGGAACAAGCGTTTGTTTGCGGTCGGCCTTGGCTATGTTACTTTAGTGCGACCTTGTCGTGAAAAGCCTTCCACGGCCCACATTAGCACCAATGGCTCATCGGAGTTCCCGACACGGATGAGCGCAAAACTTGCACACTGGTGTGGCCCAAACCTCCCAAATAGATGGTTTTCAGGTCTGGCCCTCCGAACGCGATGCTGGACAGGTTCGACAGCCGCGCCCCACTACTCTGTGCGATGTGGTTCCAGGTCAGGTGCCCCTGCGCATAGGCTGACGCGATGCTAGTCAACGCTGGATCAGGATCTTCAAGCAAGATGGTCCACGTCAAGTCGGGCGCCACGCGGATCAGGCGGTTCGAGATCACGGAGGTGACCCAAAGTCCGCCTTCCGAATCAAACGCCATGCCATCGGGGTAAACATCTTGCGGAAAGGTGATCTGGACGGCCCTACTCAATGTGCCGTCAATCGCGACGTCAAATCGCGTGGTGCGGCAGGCAAAGGTTTCATTGACGAAAAGGTATTCGCCGCCGGGCGACACGCGCACTTCGTTGGTCCAGTTCAGCCCATCGGCTGCAACGGTTATAAGGCTGTCCTTCACTAACAGTATCTGGCCCGTGTTTGCATCAGCGGTGAAATGTCCATGGTTCCGCTCGGTCGAGCTGACCGTGATCCATGTGCGATCGCCGTCAACCAGTACAAAGTTTGTTGACGGAATTTGCTGCTCGTCGAGTTCAGTCGCGAAAGGACTGACGTCGCCGCGTCGGCTGATCCGCCAAATGCCGCCTGCCCGACCCATGTTGGTGATCAGAAAATCGCCGTTTGGCATGAGGGCAATACCATTGGGACGAAAGCCCCGCGCGATCAGATCTACGCCTACAGCCGGGCCCGTGGTTCCGTCGGGTGCAATCCGGGCGATGCCAAGCGTCCAATCGCCAGTGTAGAGCGATCCGTCGCTGGCGGCCAAGACGCATTCGGGACGATTCAAGCCGCTGCCGATCTCCGAAAGATCGACAACCGAGAAAGGCTCGATCGTGGTCAGCTGCTTCATGGGTTCTCGCTCGGCGCGATCGATCTGGCTCGTCACAACGCCAGGTAGCCGCCATCGACGGGGATCGTCACGCCGGTCACGTATGATGACATGTCGGACGCAAGGAACACGGCGGGGCCAACGATCTCATGGGTTTCGCCAACCCGCCCGAGCGGCACGCGCTGAAGAAACTTGTCGCCCGCTTTGCCCGTCACCGTCATGAGGTCGCTGATCATACGCCCAGGCGCCAGTCCGTTGGCTCGTCCGCCGGTTGGCCCGAGGTCTCGCGCAAAATACTGCACGAGAGAGCGAACAGCAGCCTTGGTCGCGCCGTACGCCGCGCTCGATCGCGGAGCCGAGAAACCGGCGATCGAAGACAGGAAGATCACGCTAGCGCCAGCGTGCTTCAGACCGGGCAACAGCGCGACTGTCATGTCCCACTGTCCGGTAAGGTTTACGCTTATAACCTGGTCCCACTTTTCCATCTGGTCGGGATCTCGCGGCCGGATCCGGGGCGCAATCCCCGCATTGTTCACTAGGACATCGATCCGCTTATACCGATCCAGCATACGGCCGCCGAATGCCATGACCGCCTCGCGATCTCCGATGTCGAGGACCTCGGACGCGGCGGAGCCACCCGACGCCTCGATTTGCGAGACGATGTCGGACGCCGCTTCACTGTTTCGGTCGACGACGACGACATGTGCGCCTTCGGCTGCCATGCCAGTTGCAATCACCGAACCTAGGCCACGTCCGCCGCCGGTGATGACCACCGTCTTACCCGCGAGTAAGGCCATCCCTATTCTTCCTCTGAAGGTGATCATTACCGGTTAGCAAGCCGCAAGCCCCTATTTGATCACGACATTATATAACCTTTGTAACCGTTCTCACGGACGTCGTCGCAATATTCCCTGAACCTGGGATTTCCGCCGACAAACAACAACGTCTCACGCTTGTCCCGGCCCTCGATATTCTTATTGATGCCGGTGAACCACGAATTCGTCTGGCCTAACAACATTTTACCCATAAGCTTTGCACAGTATTCGGTGTAGCTATCGGCTGCAGCAACTTCCGGTTCAATCCTTTGGACGCCGGATTTTTTAGCCTCGATCATCATTTCACTCAACCAGTCGACCGCGTTCGCGGAGCATCGCGGGATGTTGCAAAACGTTGCACCGCTATGGGGGCCGACCAGCATGAAGAAGTTAGGGAACCCGGGGCTTTGCATGCCCATGTAGGTCTTGATGCCCTTCGCCCATTCGTCCTTGAGCACCGGGCCGCCGGCAACGCTGATGTCGATGCGGTTCCATGATCCCTTCACGGCATCGAAGCCCGTGGCGTAGAGAATGGCATCAAGCTCGTACAAGGCGTCGGTGGTCTGGATGCCATCAGCGCTGATGCGCGTGATTGGCGTGGTATTCAGATCGACGACCGAAACGTTATCCTGATTGTAGACCTCATAGTAATTGGTCTCCAGCGGCACGCGTCGGGTTCCGAAACCATGGTCCTTAGGGATCAGCAGTTCGGCGACGCGCTGGTCGTGCACGCGCTGGCGAATTTTGTTGGCGACGAAGTCCGAAAGATAGCGGTTCGCTTCAGGGTCTGACAGCGCGTCCTGAAATGTGCCAAGCCATAAGGAGAAACCGGGCCCCTTGTACAGCTCTTCCAACTTCGCGTCGCGCTCTTCCTTGGGAACGTCGAACAGATTGCGGGGATCGAATTCGTGCGGAAAGCCGGCGATGGATGCATCGCACTTGGCCGTAAACTCATCGTAATTCGCTTTGATAAAGTCCATCCGCTCCTGCGTCATGGGCCCGTTGCCCAATGGCGTGCACCAGTTCGGCTCGAGCAGGAACACCGTCAGGTGCTTGGCCACCTTGGCCATTTCCTGAATCACCTGGACGCCGGTCGAGCCGGTGCCGATGACAGCGACGCGCTTGCCCGAGAAGTCGAGCTTCGCCGGCCCCAGACCGTTCGGATCGCGGGGCCACGCAGCTGTATGGAAGCTTTCGCCGCTGAAGGTGTTGATGCCGGGGATCCTGGGCATCTGCACGGCCGACAAGGGGCCGAGCGCAGAAAAGACGAAACGCGCGGTGACGGGCGTGCGGTGAGGCTGCTGGAATTCTAGCGTCCAGACGTTGGCATCATTGTTAAACGTCGCTTTCTGTACGCGCGCGTTGAAGATGAAGTCCTTGCGGATGTCCATGATCTCAGCGGCGCGATGGATATAGCGAAGGACTTCAGGCTGGGCGGCAAATCGCTCGGACCAGTTCCACTCCTGCATGAGCTGCTGGTTCCAGAAATAGCCGTAAACTTCGCTCTCGGAATCGACGCGGCAACCGGGGTAGCGATTGTGATGCCAGACACCGCCGATATCGTCGGCCGCTTCAACACCCAGTACCCGGTAGCCCATCTCGCGAAGCCGATAGGCCTGATAAAGGCCGGTGAGCCCGGCGCCGATCACCACTGCATCGAAGTCTGGCGCCATCGTCATTTCAACACTCTATCCTGCCGCCAAGCCAGCGGGCCTGCCGTCATCCGCCACTAGGGCCACGCGACCAAAAAAACGTGCCTCTAGCGACATAAAACAAATGATTGTTCATGTCCACGCTTATGGTTTGGACTCATTGCCACACCGCTGCATCGCCATTTTCGCTCGGCGTTGACCCGCCGAGCTGCGACAGATTCTGCCCATTGCACCGCAATCTGCGCTATTTGGTATGCCTAAGAACGGGCTCGTTGACGTGTATCGTCGGCATTCACCACACTCTCTAGTTTCCTCGCGTCGAGCCCGCCGAATGTCAGCAGTCGCGCCCGTGCCATTTCGGCCAGGATCATCTTCTGCGCTCGGCCAGTGGCCGTACGCGGAATTTCGGCGGTGGCAAAGAATACGACATGTCGCGGCACCTTAAAGCGCGCCAGCCGGGCGGCGCAAAAAGCGATAAGGTCTTCCGGATCGGGTCGCTGGCTGCCGCGTGGCACGATGCACAGGCAGCCGACCTCGCCCATCTTGGTGTCCGGCAGGCCGACGACGAGGGCATCGGCGACAAGCGGGTGCGTTTCCACTACCGCCTCGATCTCGCGTGGCATCACCATCTCGCCGCCGCAGCGATAGCTTTCCTTGATGCGGCCGGTCAGCAGCAAATAGCCGTCAGCGTCGATACGTCCGAGATCGCCGGTCTTTAGCCATCCGTCGGCCGTCAGCGCAGCAGCGGTCTCGGCCGGCTTGTTGAAGTAACCCTTCGTGACGATCGGGCCCCGCACGACAAGTTCGCCGATCTCGCCCGGCGCAAGCTCTTCGCCAGTCTCGGGATCGAGCGCTCGGTAGAAGGCGGAAAAGCCATGGGCTTCGCGGTCGCCCGCGACATGGGCGAGCTTGAAGCAGCCGTTCGAATTCAGCAGGCGCTCCTCGAGGCCTTCGGGCAGCGTGCACGTCGTGGAGGCGGTGGTTTCGGTCATGCCATAAGCCGTGTGGATTTCCGCAGGAAACAGGAGGCGACGGATGTCCCCCCAGATCGTCACCGGGTTGATGCCGCCGCTGTTGAATACGCTGATCAGGTTCGGCGCATCGAACCCGCGGGTCTCGGCGAGCTCGAGCAGCTTCATCGTCATCGTCGGCACACAAATCATGTCGGTGGCGCGGTGGCGCTCCGCGGAGTCAAGGAAGATTGCCGGATCGAAGGCAAGGTGCGAGATGATCGCGCCGCCGACGAAGGTCGAGGCGATCAGGCATTCGACGTAGCCGAAGACATGGTACATCGGCAGCGCATGGACGATGCGGCGGCCATCCTCGAAGGCGCGGTGGTAGGCCGAGCAGTATGCCGCGCGCAGCAGCATGTCGTGGGTCAGCTCGACCCCTTTAGGCTGGCCGGTGGTGCCCGAGGTGTACAGGATGTCCGACACCGCCTGCGGGTCGCCTTCAGCCTCGAGGCGGACCAGCAGGGCGTCGCTGTCTGGGGTGGCGCGCGCCTCGAGTGCGGCGAGTTCTGCATCGTCATGCACGAAAATGTGCGCCAGGGCCGGCAGCGCTGCCGGCGCACCGTCGCGCCAGCCCGGCGCAATCTCGTCCAGGTCGGCAAGATAATCGCGGTCCCGCAAGGCGGCCATCGTCACCAGCATTACCGCCTGCGACTGCCCGATGACGTACAGCAGCTCGGTCGCACGCAGATTATAGTTGATCGGCACCGCCGCCGCACCGACCCGCGCGATCGCCAGTTTGAGTGCGACGAACGCAGCATGGTTGGCCATCACGATAGCGACGTTGTCGCCCGGCCGGATGCCGCAGGCGATCAGCCCCGAGGCGAGCCGACGTGACCAGTCCCGGACCTCCCGGTAGGTGTATTGCCCCTTTTCGGTGATCATTAGCGGCCGCGCCGCGTATAGTTCCGTTGCCACGTCGAGTGCGGCGGGTAGCGTCATCGGCACCCATGCCGGGAACCGGGCGGCAAGTGCCGCGCGACGTGCAGCTGGAGCTGCGACACTCATTCCAACGACTCCGACCCTAGACAATAACAAACATTTGTTCCATCTACCGTGGACTGCGTCATCCGGTCAAAGCCTGTTTCAGTCGACCGACGCTAGAGTGACGTTTTCCCCGGGAGATGGGCATGGATTTCGGTTTCGACGACGAACAGCGGATGTGGGCAGACGTCGTCCACAGCTTCATGGAGAAGGAGGTCGGCCGAGACTATACTCGCGAACACGACTTGAGCCGCGAGTTTCCGGAGGAGGTCTACCAGAAAATGGCCGCCAACGGCTGGCTCGGCCTGCTGATTCCCGAGGACCAGGGCGGCTCCGCGCTCGACCCTGTAATGTTCGCAATCTTCTGCGAGGCGATCGGCAAGTACAGCCTCGACACCGCTGCCTGCATTATGACCTCGATGTTCACCGCGACCAACGTCTCCAAACACGGCACGCCCGAGCAGAAGGAACGCTACATCACGCCATTCCTGCGCGGCGAGGGCAAGTTCTCGATCTCGATCAGCGAGCCGCAGTCGGGCTCCGACGCCGCCGGCGCACGGTCGACGGCGCGGCTCGACGGCGACGAATGGGTACTGAACGGCAACAAGGTCTGGTGCTCAGGTGCCCTGCTGCCCGGCGCGACAATCGCCGTGCTCGCGCGAACCAGCCAAGACCGGTACGACGGCTTCAGCCTGTTCCTGGTACCCAACACCACGCCAGGCCTGATCCTCAAGAAGATGAACACCATCGTCCGCAAGAGCCTTGGCACCACCGAGTTCTTCATGAACGAGATGCGGATCCCGAAGGGCGCTTTGGTCGGCGAGGTCGGCAAGGGCTGGTACTACATCGGCGAGCACCTCGACCTCGAGCGGCTGAGCATCGCCGCTAGCCAAGTCGGCAACGCCCGCACCGCGCTCAACGACACCATCCTCTACACCAAGGATCGCAAGGCGTTCGGGCGCAGCTTGGCATCGTTCCAGGTGCTCAAGCACCGCATGGCCGAGGACGAGACCCAGCTGGCGGCGGCCAGGCTGCTGGTCTATTCGGCCGCCGCCAAGCTAGCGAGCGGCGAGAAGGCGACCAAGGACGTCTCGATGGCCAAATTATTCTGCTCCGACACGCTGTTCAAGATCGCTTTCAACGGCATGCAGGCGCTCGGGGGCTATGCCCAGCTTCCCGAATACGACATGGAGCGCTACTTCCGGGAAGCCAAGCATGGCATGGTCGGCGGGGGCACCAATGAGATACAGCGCAGTATTATCGCCAAGGAAATGGGCCTCTAGCCTGCTGCCTGCACGCGCCCGGTTCGCGAAAGTCCGATGAAATGAGCAGCGCGCCCGCGATCACTCCGCTGGACAACATCGTCGAGGCCGCGGTGCGGCTGTTCGGGCAGCAAGGCTATACCGGCACCTCGATGCGCGACATCGCCAAGGCCGTGGGCGTGCTGCCAGGCAGCCTGTATGCCCATATTGCAGGCAAAGAGACCCTGCTCGCCGACATCGTCGACATGGGCATTACGAGCTTCCTGTCGAAAGTCGAGCCGATCGCCCTATCCAGCGACGCGCCGCTCGACCGGATGCGTGCCGTCATCAAGGCACATGTGGCGGTCGTCGCCGATAATCCCGAACGCTCGCTGGTGGTGTTCCACCAGTGGCGTTTCCTCAGCGAGCCCAGTCTCGCCGGGGCACTTGAAAAGCGTCGCCGGTACGAGCGCGCTTTCGTCCGGATCATGGAGGATGGAGTCGCCGCCGGTGTGTTCAATCCCGCTCTGCACAAGCGGATCGCGGTGCTGGCGGTGCTCGGTGCGCTCAACTGGACCCCTGAATGGTATTCGCCAAACGGGCCGGCGGCGCCCGAGCAAATCGGCGATATGCTGGCCGACACGCTGTTGAGCGGACTGCTGCCCAAGCGCTAAATCCGCTCCGGTTACTGATCACACTTGACGTCCAACGCAACCCGTGAAACAGAAAACAAATGGTTGTTTGGGGCGACGATGACGGGACGCATTTTTAGTGATCCACCGGCGAAGACGTTCGACGATTTTCAGCTGGGCGACGCCGTCGTTACCCGGGGCAGGACGATCGACATCGGCGATATCAGCACCTTCGCGCAGCTGACCGGCGACTGGTACCCGCTGCACATCGACGAGGAGTTCGGAAAGGCGTCGCGCTTCAAGACGCGTATCGCACATGGGCCATTTACCTTCACCGTCGCCGTCGGCCTGGTCGGCATCAGCAACTTTTACGGCGACGCGATCACCGCGTTGATGGAAGTCCAGTCGCTGCGGGCGACCAAGCCGGTGCTTGCGGGCGATACTTTAAAGGTCCGTGCGGAGGTTGTCGAACTCACGCTTGGCGAGAACCCGAAATACGGGCGCATCGGCGTCAATTATTCAGTGCGTAACCAGCGCGACGAGGAAGTGATGAACTTCCTGCAGATCATGCTGGCACGCCGTCACTTGGGAGAAGCAAATGGCTGAAGCCTGGCCGCTGTATACCGATGCTAAGTCGCCGAACGACCCGCTGTTCGTTGGCGTCGGCGAGATTCCGTCGGGCAAATATCCCGACCGAACCTTCATTGGCGACCTGACTAAGGTGGCGCTGCTGGCTCTGAAGAATGCTGGCATGGCACCCAAGGATGTCGACACGATCCTGTTGATTCCCAACCTCCACGGCTTCGCCGACCAAGCCGACCTAGTGTTCTCGCGCATGGTCGAGGAGCTCGGCCTAAACCGCCAGGCCAAGGCGAGCTACATGATCCACTCAGGAGGCTCGACCAGCGACAACGCGGTTCGCGCCGCTTCGGGACTGATCGCTTCGGGCCACGCCCGGACTGTGCTAGTCCTGCATTGCGAGCGCTGGGGCTCCGGTAATCTCGCCGAGATGGTCACCGCGCTGAGCAAAAACGGCATCCCGGCTGAGTGGGAGCAGACCACCGGCCTGCAGTTCAACGCCATCGGCGCGCTGATCACCCAGCGCTACATGCACGACTCCGGCTCGACCGCCGCCGAGATGGCGTCGATCTGCGTGACCTTGCGCAAATGGGCGCGGCTCAACCCGAATGCGATGTTCAAAGACCGCGACCTGACGGTAGAGCAGATCCTCGCGTCCAAGTTCGTGTCCGATCCGCTGCACGCGATGGAATGCCCGCCGCTCGCGGACGGGGCCTGCGCCTTCGTCATGACCAGCGCCGAGAACGCCAAGGCGCGCGGCATCACCGAAGGCGTCCGCGTCGCCGGGTCAGGCGGCTGCGTCAGCCACTACAGCATCGGGCAAGAAATCGGCCTGTCGGTGCTCGGCTGGCCGGTTGCCGCCGAGCGCGCCTGGGAACAGTCGGGCTGGGGCCCGAAGGATGCGCAGTTCGGCGAGATCTACGACAGCTATGCAGCTGTTACCGCCATCGCCATCGAGGGCCTCGGCATCTGCGAGAAAGGCGAGGGCGCACGCTGGTTCGCCGCCGGGCACGGCGACCCCGG
Organism: uncultured Sphingomonadaceae bacterium; assembly: GCA_964246245.1. GTDB lineage: Bacteria > Pseudomonadota > Alphaproteobacteria > Sphingomonadales > Sphingomonadaceae > Polymorphobacter_B. Next base: position 9,410 of record CAXTQJ010000005.1, on the reverse strand, counting down.
CGGGTCGTTCCCAATGAACACCAACGGCGGGCTGCTGTCGGCCGGTCACACTGGAGTCGGCGGCGGCACCGCGCTGCTCGTCGAGGGTGTCCGCCAATTGCTCCACCGCGCCGGATCACAGCGCCAGGTCGAGAATTGCCAGCGCGCCATCATCGGCGGCACCGGCGGCAGTTACATGGACGCCCAGGTCCTGCTCCTCGAACGCGCCACAAGCGGAGCTCTCTCATGACCCCGTCTATAGTCACCGAGTTCCGCGCCGGTCTCGAGCGCGGCGAACTCCTCGTCCAAAGCTGCGGCACTTGCGGCAAGCTCAACATGTACCCGCGCTACGCCTGTCCGCATTGTCAGTCCGACGACCTCGGCTGGCAGGCAGCGAGCGGCTCCGCAATCCTGATGAGCCACACGGTCCTGCGCGCCGGTGCGCCGGAGGGCTTCGGCGACGACTTGCCTTATGCGCTGGCGGTGGTCCGGCTCGACGAGGGCGTCCAGCTCCTGACGCGGCTAGCACCTGATGCCGATGGCGAATGGTCGAGCTACAAGTGCGATGCGAAGATCGCCTTCCTGCCGCACGACAGTCAGGCTGCGGGCCGCCCGATCGCGGTGTTCGGCCACGCCGGCAGCAAGGTGTGAACAGCTTCGCCTTCCTCGCCAAGTCGGCGCGCGAGCGGGGGGACGCCCCGGCGCTGATGCACGGCGAGGAAGTGCTGAGCTACCGCGAATTCCATGACCGCGCGCTGGCAATCGGCGGCAACCTCCGTGCGCTCGGCTGCCAGCCCGGCGACCGCGTCGCTTTCTGCCTCGCCAACAGCCCGCGCATCCTCGAGGTCATCTACGGCTGCTTCGCCGCCGGTCTCGTTGTCATCCCGGTCAACGCCCGGCTGCACCCCAGAGAGATGGCGTACATCGTTGCCGACAGTGGTGCCCGCGTGCTGATCCACGGCGCGGAATACCAAGACGGCATCGTCGCCGTGATTGACGATTTCGCCGGTCTCGCCTTCCGCGTCTGCATCGACCCCGCCGACGGGGCGCTGCCTTATGCCGACCTGCTCACCGCCGGCCGCGCCCTGCCCGAGGCGGTCGAAGCCGCGCCAGAGGACATCTGCTGGCTGTTCTACACATCGGGTACCACCGGCAAGCCCAAGGGCGCGATCTGGACCCACCGCATGGTCCGGGTCGTCGTGATGAATTACCTCGCCGACGTTCATAGTATCCAGCCCGGCGAGGTCGTGCTGCACGCCGCGCCGATGTCGCACGGCAGCGGCATTGTCGCGCTGCCTGCCGTCGCCCGCGGCGCGGTCAACGCGGTGCTGGAGCCCGCCAGCTTCGAGCCGAAATCGCTGTTCGAGACCATCGAGCGGCTGAAGGTCGCCCATGTCGCCTTCCTCGCGCCGACCCAGATCATCAAGATGCTCGACGAGTTCGTGCCCGGCGCGTTCGACCTCTCCTCGCTCAAGGCGATCTGCTACGGCGGCGCGCCGATCCATGTCGAGCACCTCCGCAACGCCGTCCGCGCCTTCGGGCCAGTGTTCGCGCAGATCTACGGCCAGGGCGAGGCGCCGATCACTATCACCGGCATGAACGCCGCCGCGCACCAGCGGCGCGGCGTCGCGGGCGACCCGCGCATCGGCGCGGCCGGGCAGGTCCGCACCGATGTCGAGGCGCGCTGCGGCGACGCCGACGACAATCCGCTGCCCGCCGGCGGCGTCGGCGAGATCGTCGCGCGCGGCGACATCGTCATGCCCGGTTACTGGAACTTGCCCGAAGCCAGCGCCGAGACGCTGCGCGGCGGATGGCTGCACACCGGCGACATCGGGATGTTCGACGACCAAGGCTATCTGTTCCTACTCGACCGCGCCAAAGACATGATCATCTCGGGCGGCAACAACGTCTATCCGCGCGAGGTCGAGGAGGTCATCGTCCAGCACCCGGCGGTTGCCGAGGTCGTCGTGCTCGGCATCCCCGATCCCTATTGGGGCGAGGCGGTCCATGCCGTTGTCGTCATCGAACCTGGCATGGCGCTGACCGCGCGCGAGATCATCGAGCACTGCGCCCAGCACCTCGCGGGCTACAAGAAGCCGAAGGCGGTCGACTTCATCGCAGCGCTGCCGGTCAGCGGCTACGGCAAGGTCCAGCGACGCGAGCTGCGCGAAACCTATTGGCAGGGCCACGAGGGCCGCATTGGGGGTGGTGCGCCGATACCGAACGATGCCGGCAGTGCGTCCGTGCGTGGAGAAGCCGCATGAGCCGCGTCATGATTGCCGGCGTCGGCATGACCCATTTCGGCAAGCACCTGGCGAAGGGCGTCCGGGCGCTGGCGGTCGAGGCGATCGACGAGGCGCTGGCCGATGCCGGCGTCGCCGCCGAGGACGTCACCCGGGTCTATTTCGGCAATGCTGTGGCCGGCATCGTCACCCAGCAGGAAATGATCCGGGGCCAGGTCGCACTGCGCGGCCACGCCCTCCAGCACGCCGCGATTATCAACGTCGAGAATGCCTGCGCGTCCGGCGGCTCGGCGCTCAGCATCGGCTTCGAGGCGGTAGCGAGCGGGGCGGCGGAAGTGGTGCTGGTGGTCGGCGCGGAGCAACTCAATCACATCGACCGCTCGCGGCCATTCAACGCGCTGCGCGGCTCGACCGACATTAAGGACATCGGCGAATCGCTTCCCGGTAAGGTCAGCGCCAACTCGCTGCTGATGGACTTCTATGCCGGTGTCGCCCAGCGCTTCCTCGACGAGCATGACGCGACGACAGAGGATTTCGCCCGCGTCGCGGTCAAAAATCGCCATCACGCGAGCATGAACCCGAAGGCGCACTTGCGCAGCGAGCAAACCGTCAACGAGGTGCTCCACTCGCGCATCATTGTCGCGCCGCTGACCCTGCCGATGTGCTCTCCCACCACCGACGGAGGGGCGGCACTGGTGCTGTGCTCCGAGGCCTATGCGAAGCGTGCCGGGGTCGAGCTGGTTGAGCTAGTGACGTCCCGTATCGCATCAGGCGCGCGCGGCGATCCGGTCAGGGCGGCCGCTCGCATGGTCTACGAGGCGTCTGGTCTCGGTGTCGACGCGTTCGACGTGATCGAGCTGCACGACGCAGCCGCGCCTGCCGAGTTGCTGCAATATGCTGAGATCGGCCTGTGTGCGGACGGTGACGGCGCCAGGCTCATCCGCACCGGTGACGTCTCGCTGGGCGGCCGCATCCCCGTGAACACCAGCGGCGGCCTGCTCAGTCGCGGCCATCCGCTTGGTGCCACCGGTTGCGCCCAGATCGTCGAACTCGTGACGCAGCTTCGCGGTCGCGCCGGGGCAAGACAAGTCGACGGTGCGAGGACCGCACTGGCAATCAACGGCGGCGGCTGGCTCGACGGCTCTTATGCCCTTGCGGTCGCTACCGTCCTGCGCAAAGCCTAAGCCTTGGAATACGAGACAATCCTGCTTGAGCGACCTGCGGACGGCGTGGCCCTGATCACGCTCAACCGGCCGGAGCGCGGCAACGGCGTGGTGCCCGAGATGGCGCGTGACCTCGTCGCGGCGCTGGCGGAGCTGGAAGCCGACTTTAGCGTCCGCGTGCTGGTCCTGACCGGTGCCGGCAAGCAGTTCTGCGCCGGTGCCGACCTTGTAGAATTCGCCGACTATCTCGCGACCAAGCACGCGGTGGCACAGGAGCCGTACAACGCCCGCGTACTGTGGCCGGTGACGCAGCGGCTGGTGACCTGCCGCCTGCCGGTCATCGCGGCGATCAACGGGGGCGCCACTGCCGGCGGCCTCGACCTCGCGCTCGCTTGCGACATCCGCATTGCCTCGACGCGCGCGAAGATGGGTGAGACCTATATCAAGCTTGGCCTCAACCCCGGCAACGGCGGCACCTATTTCCTGCCGCGACTCGTCGGCTCAGGCATGGCGGCCGAAATGGCGTTGACGGGCGACCTGCTCGACGCCGAGCGGGCACTGGCAGTCGGGCTGGTCAACCGCGTCGTCGAGCCCGACGCCCTCATACCTGAGGCCTCGGCGCTGGCAGCCCGGATTGCCACCCAGCCCCGGCTGGCACTGGAGGCGACTAAGCAGCAATTGCGCCAGAGCTGGCACATGGACCTCGCCGGATCGATGAATGCCAGCTTTTGGGCGGTCGCGGCGCTGACCTACAGCGACGACCTGCGAGAAGGCGTCGCGGCGGCGCTCGAAAAGCGCCCGGCGCACTTCAACAAGGGCGCGGTCGATGATCGGTGATACCGCAAAATCTGGACGCCCGACCGGATGACCGCGTGAGCATCGCGACGACGTATGCGGGCCTGCGGGTGCTCGATCTCAGCACCAACATTGCCGGGCCGATTGCGGCGATGATGCTCGGCGACATGGGGGCGGACGTCGTCAAGGTGGAACGGCCGCCCGCTGGCGACGACACACGCGGCCTGCCGCCGCGCTGGGCTGACGAAGCCACCATCTTCCTGGCGATGAACCGCAACAAGCGCAGCTTGCTTCTCGACTTGCGTTCGGACGGAGGACGCGCGGCGCTGTTGCGTCTGGCGGCGACGGCCGACGTCGTTATCGAGAGTTTCCCCCCCGGCCTCGCCGTAAAATTGCGCCTGACATTCGACGATCTCTGGATTGCCAATCCCGAGATCATCCTCGGCACGGTGTCGGCGTTCGGCGATGGACCGCTAGGCAGCACGATGCCCGGCTACGACGCCCTAGTGCAGGCGACATCTGGTATGATGAGCTTCACCGGCCACGCCGACACGCCCCCAGTGCGCCTGGCGCCGTCCGTGCTCGACATCTCGACCGGCATGTGGACCGCAATTGGCCTGATGGCGGCACTCGCACGGCGGGCAGCGGGCGGTGGCGGCGAGCATGTCCGCGCAGCGCTGCTCGACTCCGCTTTCACGTTCATGAATCATCAAATACTTAGCCTACGCGCCACGGGCGAATTACCTGAGAAGCTTGGGTCGGGAACGCCGAGCGCCGTGCCCTACCGGACCTATGTTGCTAGTGACGGCGCGCTGATGATCGCGACGGCTAGCGATCCACAGTTTCCGCGCCTGTGCCGCGCGCTCGGGCTGGACGAGCTCGCGGCGGACACAACGCTAGCGGAGATGGCTGGGCGGCTCGCGGCCCGGGCGCGCATCGACGCGGCGATCGACGCCCGTATCGGAGAAAAGACCGTCGCAGAGTGGCTCCAGAGCCTCGGCGACGCCGGGATTTCTGCGGGCCGTGTTAACGATCTCGGCGAAGCACTAGCGATGGCGGTCACGCGTGAACGCGAGCTGTTCGTCGAGCCGCAGGGAAACGGCTGGCCCGAGGGCCTGCCGTTTCTCCGTCTGCCGATTGATGACGACGGCAGCGGCGTCCGCCGTCCGCCCCCGAGGCTCGGTGAACACAGTCGTGAAGTTCTCAGCGAAGCTGGCTTCGACGCTGGTGAGATCGAGGCGCTGCACGTCTAGACTGCCACGTCGACAGCGATGTGCCCGCCCCGCACGCGAGGCTCGACGCGAGAACCCTATGGCCGCAGCTTGGAAAACACCGGCACGAAGGTCATCGCGACGGAATCGGTCGCGAGCGCGTCCGACATGACGAAACGCGGCCGGGCCTCAATCAGGGCCTCGACCGCGCGGTCCGGATCATCCATTTCGTAAATTGCCAAATAGCGGTGGGTAGGGGTACCGTCATGCGGTCGGATCTGCCGGAGCGACCGATATCGGGTGATCGAGGATACCGTCGGCAGGGACAGAATATCGTCGGCGTGCACCTCATTGTACCACCGGTTGAACTCGGCATCGCTCACTGCGGAGATCGGGTTTGTCAAAGCGATCAGAATCGATTTGGTCACGCTTGCGCCACTCCTCACTAGTATTTGCAGCCCGCTACAACCAGATCGCGCCACCTTCCTAGTCGAGCTGATCGGTCGGGTCGGCTCCGCTTTTCATCAGCGCCAAGCGACTATCCGGTGCTTAACAACAAGCATCGCAGATCATCGAATGCCGGCGAACAAGCGTTTGTTTGACATCACGCTAAACCTAGCTCAACGGCTTTTCGCGTGCAAGTCTCGAGAGATTGGCCCCTTCGGTATGCGTGACATCGACCATTTCATCGGTGGCCAGAGCGTGCTCGGCACGAGCGGGCGCTTTGCCGACGTCTTCGACCCCAACACCGGGCTGGTCCAGGCGCGGGTCACGCTCGCGAGCGCTGCCGACCTCGACGCCGCGGTGGCGAACGCGGTCGCGGCGCAGCCGGCGTGGGCGGCGACCAACCCGCAGCGCCGGGCGCGGGTGATATTCGCGTTCAAGGCGCTGGTCGAGGCGGAGATGGATAGCCTCGCGCACATGCTGTCGGCCGAGCACGGCAAGGTCGTCGCCGACAGCCGTGGCGATATCCAGCGCGGGCTCGAGGTGATCGAGTTCGCCTGCGGCATCCCGCACCTGCTGAAGGGCGAATACACGCAGGGGGCGGGGCCAGGGATTGATGTCTATTCGATGCGTCAGCCACTCGGCGTCGTCGCCGGGATCACCCCGTTCAATTTCCCGGCGATGATCCCGATGTGGATGTTCGGGGTCGCGATCGCATGCGGCAACGCCTTCATCTTAAAACCCTCGGAGCGCGACCCATCGCTGCCGACGCGGCTGGGGGAACTGATGCTCGAGGCCGGGTTGCCGATGGGCATCCTGAACGTCGTCCACGGTGACAAGGAAGCGGTCGACGCGATCCTCGACCATCCCGACATTAAGGCGGTCAGCTTCGTCGGGTCGAGCGACATCGCGCATTATGTCTACCGGCGCGGCGTCGCAGCGGGAAAGCGCGTCCAGGCGATGGGCGGGGCGAAGAACCATGGCATTGTCCTGCCCGACGCCGACATGGACCAGACCGTCGCCGACCTCGTCGGCGCCGCGTTCGGCAGCGCCGGCGAACGGTGCATGGCGCTGCCGGTAGTGGTGCCGGTCGGCGAGGCGACGGCGGACGAATTGCGTGAGCGGCTGCTGCCCGAAATCGCCAAGCTCCGCCTCGGCGTCTCGACCGACAAGGACGCGCACTACGGCCCCGTCGTCAGCGCGGCGCACCGCGAGCGGATTGAAAGCTACATCGGCATGGGCGTCGCCGACGGCGCCGAGCTGGTGGTCGACGGGCGCGGGTTCAGCCTGCAGGGGCACGAAGGCGGTTTCTTCGTCGGGCCGACGCTGTTCGACCACGTTAAGCCGCACATGCAGAGTTACCAGGACGAGATTTTCGGCCCGGTCCTGCAGATAGTCCGGGCGAAAAGTCTTGCTGAAGCGATTAGTCTGCCGAGCAAGCACCAGTATGGCAACGGCGTCGCCATCTTCACCCGCAATGGCCCCGCCGCGCGCGAGTTCGCCGCCACAGTCGACGTCGGCATGGTCGGGATCAACGTGCCGATCCCGGTGCCGGTCGCGTACCACAGCTTCGGAGGGTGGAAGCGCAGCGCGTTCGGCGACACTGGCATCCACGGCACCGAGGGCGTCAAGTTCTACACCAAGCTCAAGACCGTCACCCAGCGCTGGCCGAGCCTCGACGCGGGCGCGTCGGTGACCGACAGCAGCTTCGTCATCCCGACGATGAAGTAGGAGCGCGGGCGATGCGGATCGGGTTCATCGGCCTCGGCAACATGGGCGGCGGCATGGCCGCCAACCTCGTCGCAGCCGGACATGCGGTGACGGCGTTCGACCGGTCGGCGGCGGCGCTCGAGCGGGCAGGCGCAGCCGGCTGTACGGTGGCGGGGTCGGCAGCGCAGGCCGTCGCGGGGGCGGACGCGGTGGTAACGATGCTCCCGGCCGGGATCCACGTCCGCAGCGTTTACGCCGACGAGGTATTCGACAGCGCGCATCCCGACGCGCTGCTGCTCGACTGCTCGACGATCGACGTCGCCACCGCGAAGGCGGTCGCTGCCGCTGCCGCCGCCCGTGGCCTGACGATGGTCGATGCGCCGGTGTCGGGCGGGATCGCGGCGGCAACCGCGGGGACGCTGACGTTCATGGTCGGCGGACTCGACGATGCGTTCGCCCGCGCGAGGCCGATCCTCGCGCACATGGGCAAGGTCGTCATCCACGCCGGCGACGCCGGGGCGGGGCAGGCGGCGAAGATCTGCAACAACCTGCTGCTCGGCGCATCGATGGTCGCCACTGCCGAGGCATTCGTCCTCGCCGGCAAGCTCGGCCTCGACACCCAGATTTTCTTCGACATTAGTTCGAAGGCGAGTGGTCAGTGCTGGTCGATGACGAGTTATTGCCCGGTCCCTGCCGCGCCGTCGAACCGCGACTATGAAGGGGGCTTCGCCGCGGCGCTGATGCTCAAGGACCTCAAGCTCGCGGTCGAGGCGGCGCAGTCGGTCGGCGCATCGGTGCCGATGGGAGCACAGGCTGAGGCGCTGTACCAGATGTTCTTCGGCCTCGGCGGCGCGGGCAAGGATTTCTCGGCGGTGACCAAGCTGCTCGATGGGACTTGGTGCGCGAAGTAGTGGTGTAGCGGAACGGCGTACAAAAAGGCCTACATGGTCCAACCCGCTGTCTTCGCGCGGGTAACCTAGAGTCTTTAGTCGCACATAGCCTTATTAAAAATTCATATCATGCGTTGCGGATACTCGAGCCATGCTAAGGGACCTAGGTGCATATCTCCTCCGCCGCGGCTGCCAAAACCTTCCTGACGATCTGCTAAGGCTGGGACCGAAAATACCAATTACAAAACGATGTGCGGCAATAACTTGATTCCCGTGCCCCTGGCCTCATCCGCAAATTGAAATTTAGCCTCGGAGGCGAAAACAGGCGACAAACCCTGTCGGATTCCTTTTAGTGTGTGAGAACATAGCCGTAAGGGTTTTTGGCACATGCTGGTCGGCTACATGCGCGTGTCCACCGCGGACGAACGTCAATCCGTCGATCTGCAACGCGATGCACTGGTCGCCGCGGGTGTGGATGAACGTCACCTCCATCAGGACCGGGCGTCGGGCGCCAAGGATGATCGACCGGGTCTGAAAGGTTGCCTCGCCGATCTCCGGCACGGCGACGTTTTGATTGTCTGGAAACTCGACCGCCTCGGCCGTTCGCTGTCGCACCTCCTGACGATCATCACCGACCTGAAGAACCGCGGCGTGGCGTTCCGCTCGATCACCGAGCAAATGGACACCACCACGCCGCATGGCGAATTCCTGTTCAACGTCTTCGGCTCACTGGCGCAGTTCGAGCGGGCGCTGATCAGAGAGCGCGTGAACGCCGGCCTGGCCGCGGCGAGGCGTCGAGGCCGCATAGGTGGCCGACCGCGATCGCTTGCCGAGGAGCAGATCGAGCAGATCGTCGCCGCGCTCGATGGTGGTGCCAGCAAGGCCTCGGTGTGCCGCGCGTTCAAAGTCCCGCGATCGACGCTCCTCAACAATCTCGATCGGATCGGTTGGAAAGGCGCGGGGGTGGGGCAGGGC
>CAXTQJ010000004.1:36774-42394 GCA_964246245.1 uncultured Sphingomonadaceae bacterium | reverse complement strand
GGGCGGGGGGGGGGGCGCACGAGGTTCTGCGGGGGGGCGCGGGGGGCATGGGCAAGTCGCGCCGCGCCCGCAGCGCCCACGCCGCGAGCGCGGCCGACGGGAGCGTCGCCGGCGGGACCGCAAGCGGCACGGGGCTCGCGCTGGTCCAGGTCGCGCGCGACGACCTCGACCGCCTGCCCGACCTGTTCCGACTGCTTGCCGCCACGCCGCGCCGGGCCGTCGTCTACGCCGACGCCGTTTCGTTCGAGGCCGACGAGCGCCAGTACAAGGCGTTGCGCTCGGTCCTCGACGGCGGCATCGAAGCGCGGCCCGACAGCGTCCGCCTGATCGTCACGTCGAACCGCCGGCATCTGGTCGCGCGCGAACACGCCGACGCCGAGGCGGCGAGCGCGGTCAACGCCCGCGACGTCCTCGACGACCGTCTCGCCCTCGCCGACCGTTTCGGGCTGAGCCTGGGCTTCCACAACGCCGACCAGGCGGCGTATCTCGCAATGTGCGCCGGCTATGCCGCCGCGCATAAGCTCGCCTTCGCCGAAGCCGACGCGCTCGCGTGGGCGGCGGGGCGCGGCCACCGGTCGGGCCGCGTCGCGTGGCAGTTCGTCACCGAGCTTGCCGGGCGGGAAAATCGCGCTATCGCACCCCGGTGAACATCACCAACCGCGTCTTTCGCCGGATCGTCCTTGCGGCGATGGCGCTGGGCGTCCTGTTGCTGGCCGTCGCCGGCATCGCGGCGATCTTCGCCGCGCAGAACAACCGGCTGCGCGCGGCGTGGGTCGTCCACACCTTCGAGGTCGAGCGCGAGCTCGATCACCTGACGATCGCCGCCGAGCAGCTCGAGACAGCGCGGCGCGGCTTCCTGATCTGGCACCGGCCGAACGCGCTGGTCAACGCCCATGCGCGGATGCGCGACCTGCCGCGCTCGATCGACGCGATCGCGATCCTGACGCAGGACAACGCCCTCCAGCAGGCGCGGCTGCCCGGGCTGCGCGCCGACATCCAGGCGGTGATCAACGCCGCCGAAACGACGATCGAACGTGAGCAGAGCGCGAACCCGGCGATGCGCGCGATGGCTGACTTTACCACCGACGCCAGCTATTTCTCGATGCTGAGCGTCCGGACGCGGATCGCGGCGATGAAGGCCGAGGAGGAGCGTCTCTACCACCGGCGGACGGCGGCGGAGGACGATGCCACGCTCCGCCTCGACATCGTCCTCGGCGTCGTCGGTCTGCTGATCGTCGCCATCATGGGCGCGGCGTTCTGGATCATTTTGCGCTATACGACCGACCTCAACCGGGCGCAGGACGCGCTGAGGGACCTCAATATCGGGCTCGAAGGCGCGGTCGCGGTGCGAACCGCCGAACTCAGCCGGGCGAACGAGGAGATCCAGCGCTTCGCCTACATCGTCAGCCACGACCTGCGTTCGCCGCTGGTCAACGTGATGGGCTTCACAGCCGAGCTCGAGACGACGATCGAGCCCCTGGCGACGCTGATCGACCGGGTCGACGCCGAGGCGCCGGCGCTGATGACGGTGCAGGCGCGCGACGCCAAGACCGACCTGCCCGAGGCGATCGGCTTCATCCGCACCTCGACCGCCAAGATGGATCGGCTGATCAACTCGATCCTGCGGCTGTCGCGCGAGGGACGGCGGACGCTGTTACCGACGAAGATCGACCTCGCCGAAATGACCGCCGCGATCCGCGACACCTTCGCTCACCGGATCGCCGAGACCGGAACCGAGATCGACGTCGCCGGGCCCTTCCCGCCGCTGGTCAGCGACCGCCTGGCGCTCGAGCAGATCCTGTCGAATCTCGTCGAAAATGCGGTCAAGTACCTGAAATCCGGCGTCCCCGGCCGCGTCGCAGTCACCGCGCGGCACGAGGGCGCGCGCGTCGTGATCGACGTCACCGACAACGGCCGCGGCATCGCGCCGGGCGACCACGAACGCATCTTCGAGCTGTTCCGCCGCTCGGGCGTCCAGGACCAGCCGGGCGAAGGCCTCGGGCTGGCGCACGTCCGCGCTTTGGCGTATCGGCTCGGGGGCGTAATCACTTGTATTTCAAGCCTCGGCGAGGGAGCGACGTTCCGGCTGTCGTTACCGCAGACGCTCGAGGTCGAAGCGCGCGAGGGAGCGGTCCGGTGAGCGAGCACAGCGTCAACATCATCATGGTCGAGGACGACGAGGGCCATGCCCGGCTGATCGAGAAGAACATTCGCCGCGCGGGCATCGCCAATGCCATCCGCCATTTCGTCGATGGGACGAGCGCGCTCGATTACATGTTCCATGCGCTCGACGGGCCGTCGCTCAACGGCCCGGCGCTGATCCTGCTCGACCTCAATCTCCCCGACATGAGCGGGATCGACATCCTGGCGAAGATCAAGGCCGACGCGAAGCTGAAGCGAACCCCGGTCGTCGTCCTGACCACGACCGACGACAAGGTCGAGATCCAGCGCTGCTACGACATGGGCGCGAACGTCTATATCACCAAGCCGGTCAATTACGAGAGTTTCGCCAAGGCGATCCAGCAGCTCGGCCTGTTCCTCTCGGTCATCCAGGTTCCCGAGGTCGGCGAGGGCGCGTGAGCGACCGGCCGTGCATCCTCTACATCGATGACGACGACGGTCTGTGCCGCCTCGTCGCGCGGGCACTCGGGCGACGGGGCTACGATGTCGCGACCGCGACCAGCGGCGAGGCGGGCGTCGCGGCAGCGGCGGGGCGGTCGTACGACCTGATCACGGTCGACCATTATATGCCGGGCTTCGACGGCCTCGCCACGCTCGCCGCCCTCCGCGACCTGCCGGCCATGCCGCCGATCGTCTACGTCACCGGGTCCGAGGAAAGCCGGATCGCCGTCGCGGCGCTGAAGGCGGGCGCGATCGACTATGTCGTCAAGACGGTCGGCGACGATTTCTTCGACCTGCTCGAGAACGCGTTCAAGACCGCGCTGACCCAGGTCGCGCTGACCGCCGAGAAGGCGCAGGCCGAGGACGCGCTGCGCGCGTCGAACGCCCGGCTCGAGGCCTTGCTGCACGAGGTCAATCACCGCGTCGCCAACTCGCTCCAGCTCGTCTCGGCGTTCATCCACATGCAGTCGCGCGGGCTGACCGACCCGGCGGCGAAGACCGCGCTTGCCGACACCCAGGCGCGGATCACCGCGATCGCCCAGGTCCACAAGCGCCTCTACACCTCCGACGACGTCGAGGGGGTGGCGATGGACGACTACCTCGCCGCGCTCGTCGCCGAGCTCGAACGGACATGGTCGACCCCGCAGTCGCCGCGCCCGCTCCGCCTGTCGGCGCAGCCGCTGCGGCTGGCGACCGATCGCGCGGTGTCGCTGGGCGTCATCGTCAACGAGCTGGTCTCGAACGCGTGCAAATACGCCTATCCGAGCGGGTCGCCGGGCGAAATCCGGATCGATCTCGCCCGGACCAACGGCGAATTCCGCCTCGTCGTCGAGGATGACGGCCTCGGCATGACGGCGGGCAAGGCCCCGACCGGGACCGGCGTCGGCACTAAGCTGATCGGCGCGATGGCGGCGAGCCTGGGCGCGACGCTCGACTACGACCCGGGCTACGCCGGGGTGCGCGCGACGCTGCGCGCCGCGGTGTAAGCGACGTCCGTCCGGGCGCGGCGGATCAGCCGTCGGTCGGCTCGGGCATTCCGGTCACGACGACCTCGAACCAGAATGGCTTCGCGCGCGTGGCGTCATACGCGCCGTTCGCGCGGTAGAACGCGTTCATCATCGCGGCTTGACGGTCCTGTTCGTCGATTGGCGCGTGGGTGACGAAGGTTGATCCTTCGTTTTCGACGGTGGAGGCGAAGGGATACTCGTCGCGCGACGTGCCGGGAAAGGCGCGTCCGGGGACGCCGGCCTGGGTCATGCCGTACCGCTTCGCCGCCCGGCTCATCGTCGCCTGCGATTTGGCGTCATAGGTCAGGATGACCGGCCAGCCGGTATCGCCGGGTTGCGATCCACGCGCGTGTTGCGCATGCCAGATGCCGCTCGCGATGTGCGGGAAGTCCTTGACGCTGTAGACCATTCGGGGCAGCGAACCGTCGTTCCGGCTCGGCTTGTTCTTCAACCGATTGTCGACCGGCATCGTCTGTTCCCGTCTTGCGCACGACTTGGCATCGTCTACCAGTTCGTCGAGCGGCGATCCAGACCGTTCCGGCCGATCGATAATGCGGATCGCGGCATTTGAGGCAACGACTGTCACAACTTTGCGTTATGGTGCGCCGCACCATAACCGGATGAGACCGCCATGCGCCTGCCCCTGATCCCACCCGCCGACCTGACTCCCGAGCAGAAGCCGCTCTACGACGACATGCGCCAGGGCATCTCGGGCAGCTTCAATGCGTTCAAGACCGAGGCCGACGACGGCGCGCTGATCGGGCCGTGGAACGCGTGGCTCCACGAGCCGGTGATCGGCAAGGCGATCTGGGACCTGACGCTGGCGATGACGGCGCAGGCGAGCCTGCCCGACCCGATCCGGCAGATCGTCATCCTGGTGGTCGGCGCGCGCTTTGACGCGGCGTACGAGCTCTACGCCCACATTGCCGTCGCCGAGAAGGAGGGCATGGCTCCTGAGCGCCTCGCGACGATCACCGCCGACCTCAAGCCGGTCGACTTCACGCCCGAGGAGAGCATCGCCTTCGACCTCGCCTATGCTCTCGTCCGGGGCGGGACCCTGCCCGAGCCGATCTATGCGCTGGCGCTCAAGACCTTCGGCCAGCACGCGCTGAACGAGATGATCTACCTCGTCGGCCTCTACGCGATGGTGTCGACGACGCTCAACGGGTTCAACGTCCCCGTTCCCGAGCGTGACTAGCCCGACCGCCGCCCCCGAGCCGCCGCGCCCGACCGGCACCCCGTTCGCGGCGGTCGCACTGCTCCTCCAGGGCGGTGGTGCGCTCGGCGCGTACCAGGCCGGCGTTTATGAGGCGCTGATGACCGCCGGCATCCGGCCGACGTGGCTCGCCGGGATCTCGATCGGATCGATCAACGCCGCGATCATCGCCGGCAACCCGGCGCCCGACTGCATCGCCCGGCTGCGCGACTTCTGGGAGCTGGTCAGCGACGGCGGCGACGGCGGCTGGGGCGACTGGCTCGGCCGGCTGATCGACGGCGACGCCGCGCGCGGCTGGACCAACTCGCTCGCCGCCGGCCACGTCGTGTCGGGCGGGGTGCCCGGCTTCTTCGGCCCGCGCTTCGTGCCGCCGTACCTGTCGCTGCCGGGGACGCCCGACGCGACGAGCTGGTACGACACCGGCGCGCTGCGGACGACGCTCGAGCGCTTCGTCGATTTCGACCGGATCAATTCGCGCGAGACGCGCTTCTCGGTCGGCGCGGTCAACGTCGCGACCGGCAACTTCGCCTATTTCGACAACGCCACCGACACCATCCGGCCCGAGCACGTCATGGCGTCGGGCGCGCTGCCGCCGGCGTTCCCCGCGGTCGAGATCGACGGCGAGTTCTATTGGGATGGCGGGATGGTGTCGAACACCCCGCTCGACTGGGTGCTGTCGGCGCGGTCCGACCTCGATACGCTGATCGTCCAGGTCGCCCTGTGGCCGGCGCGCGGCGGCCAGGCGCGCCGCCCCCCCCCCCGCCCGCCCCGGCTG
>CAXTQJ010000004.1:36452-36764 GCA_964246245.1 uncultured Sphingomonadaceae bacterium | reverse complement strand
CGCCCGCGCGACCGCGCCCACGGCGCGACGCGGAGGACGGAGATCCAGTATTCGAGCCGGACCCGCGCGGCGACCGACGGCTTCCGCCGGCGGCAGGCGCTGCGCGCCGCGTTCGACGAGCTGCGCCGCCGGCTGCCCGACGACCTCGCCATGTCCGACGAGGTCAAGCTCCTCGCCGCCGAAAGCGACCCGGCGCGCTACAACATCGCTCAGCTCGTCTACCGCTCGCCGACCTACGAAGGCCAGTCGAAGGACTATGAGTTCTCGCGCCGGACGATGGAGGAGCACTGGGCCGCCGGCAAGCGCGACGCC
>CAXTQJ010000004.1:34314-36442 GCA_964246245.1 uncultured Sphingomonadaceae bacterium | reverse complement strand
GCGGGTGGACAGGGTCTGGATCTGGCCCGAGATGAGCCGTTCGGCGTCGGCGTCTTCGATTTCACCGCCAAGGAGTAGCCTCATGCAGCTCGCCGACAAGGTCGCCGTCGTCACCGGAGCCGCGAGCGGCATCGGCAAGGACATCGCCAAGGTCTTCATCGCCGAGGGCGCGAAGGTCGCGATCGCGGACCTCAACCTCGACGCGGCCAATGCGGCCGCCGCCGAGTTCGACCCGTCGGGCGAGCGCGCCATGGGCGTGGCGATGGACGTGACCCGCGAGGACCAGGTCGACGCCGGGATCGAAGCGGTCGCGACGAAGTTCGGCGGGATCGACATCCTTGTGTCGAACGCCGGTATCCAGATCGTCGCCCCCGTCGATCAGTTCAGGTTCGACGACTGGAAGAAGCTCCTCGCCATCCACCTCGACGGCGCGTTCCTCACCACGCGCGCGTGCCTCAAGCACATGTACGCCGGCCGCGGCGGCAGCGTGATCTACATGGGGTCGGTACACAGCAAGGAAGCGTCGCCGCTGAAGGCCCCCTACGTCACCGCCAAGCACGGCCTGATCGGGCTCGCCAAGGTCGTCGCCAAGGAAGGCGCGAAGCACAACGTCCGCGCCAACGTCATCTGCCCCGGCTTCGTCCGCACGCCCCTGGTCGACAAGCAGATCCCCGAGCAGGCGAAGGAGCTCGGGATCAGCGAGGACGACGTGGTCAAGACGGTCATGCTCAAGGAAACGGTCGACGGCGAGTTCACCACCGTCGACGACGTCGCCCGCACCGCGCTGTTCCTCGCCGCCTTCCCGACCAACGCGCTGACCGGCCAGTCGATCGTCGTCAGCCACGGCTGGTTCATGCAGTAGCCGCATGCCATCGGCGATGCGACCGGCCGAGCGAGGGAAAGCCGGTTCGCCGACGTAGTTCCGATCATTGCGGGTGAATCGGGACAATCCATGCGGCGTGGGCATTTCGGCCGGGTATCGGCCTTCTCGGCACTATTCGTCGGCGTGGCCGCGAGCCCGACCCGCGCCGACGACCTGACCGTCAGCACCGCACTGACCAATACCGTCGCCACCGCCACCGCGGCGAACAACACGCCGGGCAACATCACCGTCGCCGTCGGCGGCAGCGTGATCGTCACCAGCGGCGCGGCGGCGACGATCAATTCGGCGAACAGCCTGAGCAACGCCGGCACCATCGGCAATTCGGGCATCAGCAATGCGACCGGCATCCTGCTCGCCACGCCGGGACCGCTGACCCTGAGCAACACCGGGGCGATCACCCTGACCGGCACCGGCGGCAGCGGCGACATCGGCGTCGCGCTGACTGGCACCGGATCGAGCGGGACGATCGACTTCGGCACGACCGGATCGATCGGCATCACCGCCGACAACGCCGTCGGCGTCGCACTGGCCGCGCCGTTCAGCGGCGCGGTCGGGCTGCGGTCGATCGTCGTCGGCGGCGCGGCGTCGACCGCGGTGTCGCTCACGGCGCCGCTGACCGGCAGCCTGACGCTTACCGGCGTGACCACGGCAGTCGGCGCGGGGAGCAGCGGCGTCGTCGTCGCCGCACCGGTCGGCGGCAGCGTGGTCAACGGCGGCTCGATCAGCGTCGGCACCGCGCGCGGGCTCAACAGCGCCGGCGTCATCGCCGCCGGCAACACCGGCGTCGTCGGCCTGCGCGTGTCGGCGAACGTCGGCGGCGGCGTGGTCAACGACCGCTACTACGTCGATTCAACCGGAGCCACGGTCGCGGCGGCGAATGTCGACACCACCGTCGACACGCTGATCACCGGCACCATCGCGACGACGGGGACGGCCCCGGCACTGTGGATCGCGCCCGACCCCGCCAACCCGGCCCCGCTAACCCTCGGTGCGGTCGGCACCGGCGGCGACGCCTATGGCCTCGTCAACCGCGGCATTCTCCAGGTCACCATCGCCGACGTCGGCCAAGCGGCGGTCGCGCTCCGCGTCGGCGGGGGCGGGGCGACGACGACGCTGATCGGCGGGATCAGCAACCAGCTCAGCGCCTCGATCACCGCCAACAGCCTCGACGCGCGCGCGACCGCGGTCGACCTGCTGGCGGGCGCGACGGTGCTGAGTTGCATCGTGATCGCGGGCATCTTGTTC
>CAXTQJ010000004.1:0-34304 GCA_964246245.1 uncultured Sphingomonadaceae bacterium | reverse complement strand
CGGTGCTCGCCAATTTCGGCCGGATCGCGTCGGCGACCACCGCGGTGGCGGCGACCTCGATCACCGCCGCCGGTCCCGGCGGAGCGGCGTTCGGCGTCGTCGTCGAACCGGGCGCAAGCCTGTCGTCGATCGTCAACGCGGGGACGATCAGTGCGGCCGCGGTCGGGGTCAATAACGGCGCGACGGCGATCCTCGACCGGTCGGGCACGCTGACCGCGATCGCCAACACCAGCACCGGCACGATCAGCGCCACCGTCGCGCTGAACGGCGGCGGTGTCGCGCGGGCGATCGACCTCAGCGCGTCGGTGGCCGCCGTGACGGTCGGCAACAGCGGCGCGATCACCGGCGACGTCGTCTTCGGGTCGGGGCCGGCAACACTGGCCCTGAGCGGGAGCGGCACCATCGCCGGCGGGGTGACCTTCGGAACGTCGACCGCGAACACGCTGGCGTTGAGCGGCACCGCCGCCTTCGCCGGCAAGCTGACGACGCCGACGCCGATCGCGCTGACCCTCGCCGACACGTCGCGGCTGAGCCTCGTCAGCGGCCCGGCGACGGTCGCCTCGGTCATCGCGACCGGCGGCGCGACCCTCGTCGTTCCCGTCGTCGGCACCGCGCCGGCGCTGACCGTCACCGGCGCGGCGAGCTTCACGGGGACGAGCCAGGTGTCGCTCGCGCTCCAGTCGCTGGCGCTGGCGCAGAACGTGACCGTCGTCACCGCCAACGGCGGCATCACCACCGATCACCTGGCGACGCTGGTCGACGCGTCGGCCGCGCCGTACCTGTTCACTGCATCGGCCCCGGTGCTGACCCCGACGACGCTGTCGATTGCGCTGGTCCGCAAGACTGCGGCGCAGATCGGGCTGACCGGCGGCCAGGCGGCGCTGTTCGACGCGTCGATCCCGGCGCTGGCGAACAGCCCGACCGAATCGGCGGCGATCGCCAACCTGCCGAGCGCCGCCGCGGTCGCCACGGCCTATCGCGAGATTACCCCGCCGAGCTTCGGCACCGCGCAGCTGCGCGGCGCGCAGCAGGTCGCCGATACCGGCTTCGGCGCCGCCGCCGAACGGCTCGCGGTCCTCACCGACCAGGGCCGGCCGAAGAGGACCGACGACGACTACGGCATCGGCATCTGGGCACAGGAATACGGCGATTTCAACCGCCAGGCGGCGGGGCCGAACGAGGCGACCTTCACCACATCGGCGTTCGGCATCGCCGGCGGCGTCGACACCACCCGCCTGGCGCACACCGTCGTCGGGCTCGGCTTCGTCAGCAACTTCGCGACGATCCACCACGATTCGGCCGCGGGCGAGCCGGGGTTCAACGTGCCGGCGACGACGACCGGGGTCGAGCCGTACGTCGCCTTCGCCTTCCGCCCGCTGTTCGTCGAAGCGACCGGGCTTTACGCCCATGTCGATTACTCGTCGACGCGGGCGCTGGCGTTCGGCGGTGTCACCGACACCGTCGTGTCGAAGTGGGGCGCGACGCAGTTCGGGGCCGGCATCAACGTCGGGGCGCGGCTCAACCTCGGTCATTTCCGCGTGACGCCGTCGAACGCGCTGGCATGGACCAGCCTGCGACAGGACGCGTACACCGAGGGCGGAGCCGGGGCGTTCGCGCTCAACGTCGCGCGGCAGACCGATTCGGTCACCACCGACACCGGCAAGCTCGCCCTCGCCTATCTCCGCGCGATCGGCGACGGGCTGCTCAAGCTCGAGCTGCACGGAGCGTTCACCCACCAGTTCAACCTCAAGCCGACCGACACCGTCGCCCAGTTCGTCAGCGGCGCGATGGTCATCTCGCTGCCCGGCGACACCGTGCGCAGCGACGAGCACAGCTACGGCGTCGATCTCGGCTATACCCAGGACACGATCGCGATCCGGGGTGGCTACGATCGGCGCGAGGCGGCGGGCTTCCGCGATCAGTCGCTCGCGGTGACCGCCACGCTCGGGTTCTGACGCAGCAAAGCGATCGCCACGCAGCCGATCGCGTCGGGCGGTCATGCTGGACAAAGCCGGGCGCTCGCCCGACAAGCGGGCTCGTCCCGACCCAAAGGCTCGACCAGCGATGCGGCATTTCTTCTTCGCCTTGGCGCTCGGCATGACCGCCGGCGCGCACGCGGCCGAGCCGGCAGGTCTCGCCGGCACGTGGGTCGAGCGCGGTCCGTTGACGACCTTCCGCTTCGCGCCGTGCGGGCCGGCGACGTGCGGCATCCTCGAGGACTCGATCTACATCAAGGCCGACGCCGACGCGCGCGACGTGAAGAACCCCGATGCCGCGCTTCGCGACCGCCGGCTGAAGGGTCTGCCGGTCCTGCTCGACCTGCGCCACGCGGGGACGGGCTGGCGGGGGCAGGTCTATATCCCGAGCATGGGCCGGGCCTTCCCAATGCGCCTCGATCCGGTCGCGGCGCGAGTCTTGCGCTTCACCATCTGCCTCGCTCCGCGCGACTGCCATCCGGTGATCCTCGACCAACGCGACTGACCGACCGGGTGCGACCCGATCGCGTCGCGCGCGTTCGAGCCGCGGGAGAGCCGCGATGCCGATGATGTTTGCCGTCCGCTTCGTCCGCGACGCCTTCCACAAGCTGGAAGTACGTCACACCCGCGGCAAGATCGTACTGCGGCCATGATCGAAGGGAAGCGCGGATGCTTGCGCAGGCGGCGTTGATCGCCGGCTCGCCGACGGCGTGCGCCGTCGACTGTGCCGGCTGCGGCCGGATGCTCGCTTTCACGCGGGTCGCCCCCGGAGCCGAGGCGCGGTGCGGCCGGTGTGCCTCGGTCGTCGAACGTTCGGCCGGAACCAGCTGCGTCGCGGCGTTGGCGCTGACGGCGGCGACGCTGTTCCTGCTGGTCGCCGCCAACCTCTTGCCGATCTACCGCGTCGGCCTGCTCGGCACGTCGCGCACGACCCAGATCGTCTCCGGCGTCGCCGTCTTATGGCGCGAGGGCTGGCCCGAGCTGGCGGTCCCTGTCCTGCTGTTTGCGATAGTTGCGCCGCTCGTCCGCTTCGCCCTGCTGGTCGGCGTCCTCGCGCGACTGCGCGGCGAGGGACGTCCCCCTTGGCTCGGGCCGGCGTTCCGTTTCGTACAGGCGCTCGCGCCGTGGGCGATGCCGGAGGTCATGCTGCTCGGGCTGTGGGTCGCCTACGGCCGGCTCGCGGCGCTGTTCGCGCTCGACATCGGCCCCGGCGGCTACCTTTGGGCGGCGGCGGCGGTCGCCGCCCTGCTGACGCGCGCGATGCTCGATCCGGCGGCAATCTGGCGCGCGATCGGCGACGAGCCTGTCGTTGCCGGGCAGGTGGTCGCCTGTCCGGCGTGCCGTCGCCTCGCGCCGCAGGACGCCGCCGGGTCGGCGTGCCCGCGCTGCGGCGCGACCCTCCACCCGCGCAAGCCCGACAGCATGGCGCGGACCGCGGCGCTGACACTGGCCGGGCTGATCTTCTATTTTCCCGCGAACCTGCTGCCGATGGCGGCGACGATCCAGGTCGGCGCGTTCCTGCCGTATACCGTGCTCAAGGGCGTCCGCGACCTCGCCACCGCGAACCTGTGGGGGCTTGCGGTCCTCGTCTTCTGCGCGAGCTTCGCGATCCCGCTGCTCAAGCTGTTCGGCATGGCGTGGCTGCTGTGGTCGGTGCGGACGCGGTCGGCGCGCCACCTCCGCCTCAAGACGCGGCTGTACGAGGTGATCCACGAGATCGGCCGCTGGTCGATGGTCGACATCTTCGCGATCGCCGTGTTCGTGCCGCTGATGCAGTTCGCCGAGATCGCCGGCGCGCGCGCCATGCCCGGCGCGGCGGCATTCGTCATGGTCGTGATCGCGACGATGGCCGCGACCGAGACGTTTGACCCCCGCCTGCTGTGGGACGCAGCCGAACGGCCGGCGCCATGAGCGACGTCGTCGTCCGTCGCCGCCGCTGGCCGGGGCTGGTCTGGGCGCTGCCGCTGGCGGCGCTGCTGATCGCGGCGTGGCTCGGCCTGCGCGCGCTCAGCCATCACGGCGTCGAAGCGACGCTCGACGTCCGCAGCGCCGACGGCGTCCGCCCGGGCGATACCCACGTCACCTACAACGGGCTCGAGATCGGCGCAGTGAGCGGGCTCGCCGTCGCTCCCGACGGGCGGCAGATCCGGCTGACCCTCAGGATCGACGACAGGTTCGCCTCGCTCCTCCGCGACGGCACGATCTTCTGGGTGATCGGGTCGAAGCCGAACTTCACCGACCTGTCGTCGCTGCGTGCCACCTTCGCCGGATTCGGCATCGGCATGATTCCGGGCGGCGGCGCACCGCGGCGGCAGTTCGTCGCCGTCGACCGCGGCCCCGCGATCGCGCCGGGAACGCAAGGCACCCGCTTCCGCCTGACCGCGACGGAGATCGTCTCGATCGATCAGGGCACGTCAATCTACACCCACGGCTGGCAGGTCGGCACGATCCTCGGCACCGCCGCTTTCGGGTCGGGCGGCGTCGTCCTCGACGCCTTCGTCCGCGCGCCGTACGACCGTCTCGTCCTGCCGGGAACGCATTTCTGGAACGCAAGCGCGGTCCAGCTCTCGGCCGGGCCGGGCGGGCTGGAGGCGCGACTGACCTCGCCGGCGATCGCTGCGGTCGGCGGCGTGTCGTTTGAGACGCCGGCGGCGGTCCAGCGCGCCGCCCCGGCCGCTCCCGACACCCGCTTCGTCCTCTACCCCGACAGCGCCACCGCCGAGACCGCGGCGGTCGGAACCGAAGTGCCCTATACCCTTGTCTTCACCGGCAAGGTCGGCGAGCTCGCCGAGGGTGCGCCCGTCCGGCTCGAGGGCTTCACCGTCGGGCGCGTGACCGGGCGCGACCTGGCGTTCGACGCCGCGACCGGCACGCTGCGGACGCCGGTGACGATCGCGCTCGACCCGGTCAAGCTGCACGTGTCCGACACCCGGTCGGCAGTCGACGCGATGATGCGGCGGCTGATCGCTCGCGGCCTGCGGGCGAAGCTCGACCAGTCGCCGCCACTCGTCGGCAGCCGGCTGGTGACGCTCGACTTCGTCAAGAATGGTCCACCCGCGCATCTCGCCTTCGGCTCGCCCTACCCCGCCTTTCCGGTCGCGAACAGCGGCGACGTCGCCGACCTGACCGGCAAGGCGTCGGCGATCCTCGACAAGGTCGACGCGCTGCCGCTGGCCGAGATCGGGGCCAACCTGCGGCAACTGACCGGCAATGTCGCCGCGCTGACCGGATCGCCGAAGCTCAAGGACAGCCTCGACCATCTCGACAGCACGCTGGCGACGCTCGATCGGACCACGCAGGCGACTGCGCCAAAGATCGGCCCGCTGGTCGATTCGCTCCGCCGTACCGCCGACCAGGCCGAAGGCGTCGCCGCCGCTGCCGGGCAGATGCTCGGCGCGAACGGCGACGGCGACCTGCCGGTCGCAGTGCGCCAGCTCGCCGAGGCGTCGCGGTCGCTGCGCTCGCTCGCCGATTATCTCAGCCGCCATCCCGAGGCGCTGCTCCGCGGCAAAAAGGAAGCCAAATGATGCGGCGCATCCCGCTCGTCGCGCTCGTCCTCGCCGGCTGCGGCCATAGCGACGCGACGCGGTTCTGGACGCTCGACACCGTCGCGCCGCCGGCGACGCCGGTCGCCGCGGTCGTCGCCCCGGTGCGTGTCGACGCCGTCCATGTCCCGGCCGTGCTCGACCGCCTCGAATTCGTTACCCCGACCGGCGGCCGCCGGGTCGTCGTCCACGACTTCGACCGCTGGAGCGCGCCGCCCGGTGAGGCGATCCGGGTCGCGCTGACGCAGGATCTGTTCGCCCGCCTGCCCGCCGGCAGCGTCGTCTTTCCGCGCGCGCCGAAGCCGGCGGGCTGCCGCGCGCTCGTCGTCGACCTCCGCGACCTCCCGCCGGCACGCGGCGGCTGGGCCGCCGCCGGCGCGGGGACCGTCGCCGGGACCACCCCCCGCCGCGGGCAGGCGCGCCTGTCGGCACCGGGGGCCGCCGATCCGGCCGGGGAGACTGCTGCGGTCGGCACGCTCGTCGGCCAGCTGGCCGACCGAATCGCGCGGTCACTGAGCGAGCCGTAGCGGAGTTGGCCGCATCGTGGCCCGCACTGGCCCGCTCGCCGACACACCGCTGCCGGCAGGGCGCGCCCGGCTGGGTTCGAACCAGCGACCTCAGGATTAGAAGTCCCGTGCTCTATCCAGCTGAGCTACGGACGCGTAGGGGTGCAAAGCGTTTCAATCAGTCGAACTTTGTTCCAACATGCTGTTTCTTAACGGCTTTGTCACAGAGATATAATTCGAAAATCAGCTCAGACGTTCCTCAGTGTTCCAGCATGTTCGGACGTGTTCCGTATCTTGTGTAGAATGCGTGTATAAGATAACCTGTCGGTGCGATCATCGATGAGCGATAACGATGGCAAAGATGGTATTGACCGATGCGTGGCTTCGCGCAAACGCTCGTCATAAGCGTTCCGACATCCTTACAATGTCCGATTTGCAATCGCAAAACCTCGTAGTGCAGATCGCAAAATCCGGACGCACCAATTTCCTTTGGCGGGGCCGCAGCGAGGGTACGACGCAGACCATCAAGCTGGGCACTTATCCCCCACACTCGCTCGCCGATGCGCGGGCATGGGCGGACGCCAAGACGGTTAAGCGCGATAAGGGCGAGTCGATCGTCGCTCGCTTACACGCGGAGCGCCCGACGAAGATAGATCCTGAGGTCGATGCGTCCCGCACGGTTCGGGCATGTTTCGAAACGTATATGCAGTTCGACGGAGGCCGGGGAAAAGATCGCGGCAAAGAAAAACGCAGCAAATTTGAGCGCCTTGTTCTGCCGGTCATTGGTGACCGCCTAATCACTGATATTTCCGCCGACGATCTCGGCGCGATCGTTTCTGATTTTATCAGAAAGCATCCTAATGGTGGCGGTGCCAACCGCCTCCACGCCGCGATTGCACGGATGTGGCGGTGGCTGGCATTCCACCCGACTGGCCGCCAGGCGTCAGGCTTGAAAACAAACGTCTACGCTGGCGCATTCAAGCCGTCCGCCGAGAAGTCGCGGACAACATTCTTGAGCGAACAGAGCCTTGCGATCCTCTATCAGGCGCTTGAACTCGAACCACCGAATTGGCGCGCCTTCTACAGACTCATGCTTCTGACCGGCGCGCGGCGATCCGAGATCAGCGATCTCGCGAAAGCCCAGGTGCTGGAAGAGGGAGGCATACCATACATCATGTTGCGGTCGGAGGATGCCAAGAACAATCAATACCATGTCATCCCGCTGTCTCCAGCGGCCAAGATACAACTGGATATCGCACAATCGCTATCGGGCCGATCGAAGTATCTGTTTCCAGCCAGCGCTCGCGAGGATGCGGAACGTCCGATTTCAGGCTTCACGCATCGTCACAAGCACATCTATGCCAATATGCAGGCGATAGCACTTTTCGATGGCATTGATGCCTTACCCTACTGGACCATGCATGATTTTAGGAGGACGATGCGTACCTTTATGTCTAAGAAGCGCGTTCCCAAGCACGTCGCAGAAGCAATCATCAGTCACAGTGGCGGTAAGAGTCGGCTCGACGCGACCTACGACCTTTACGAATATTTCGCCGAAAAGACGGAAGCGCTCGTTGAATGGGGAAATTACATCAACGAAATAACAGGCGATCGTCAGAGATTCCTGAGGCCGGTAACCTAGCGCTGGCCACGCGCTTGTTCTCGTCGGCGGTATCGGCACCATCCGCTGACGCGGATTCGCCCAGGTCGATGGTACAAAGTCGTCTGATTCGGCGGTTCGATTTGCTCGGTGATCTCAAAGCACCGCTTGTCATGTTCGCCTTCGGGCAACAGTTGAGGTCATCGCATCCAATGCTATCTCATCTACGGTAAACGAGCTCACGCCTTGAGAACGCGGCAATGATCTGCTAATATTGGCTGTTCAAGTCATTGAATTGATATGACATAATGTCAATTATCGGATTTTTGCGCTCACCCATTTAGATTTGTCACCCCTGCGCGAGAGGTGGCTTCACGCCGCCGCCCAATCCTCGACGCTCAGCCCCGCGACGCGCTCGAACTCGCGTGTGTTGGCGGTGACGACGATCAGCCCGCGGGCGCGCGCCTGCCCCGCAATCAGCAGGTCGTAGCCGCCGATCGGCAGACCCACCGCCGCCAGCTCAGCGCGGAGACGGCCCGCCTCGCGCGCATCGTCGAGGTCGAGGTCGAGCACCGGGAAAGCCAGCGCGTCGACCTGCGCGAGATTATGCTCGACGCGGGCTGAGCGGTACGCGCCCCAGTAGAGCTCGTGTAGCACCACCGCCGATACCGCGACGTCACCTGGCGACTGCTGGCGCAGCCGCTGCGCGACAGTGCCGCCGGGGTCGCGCAGCACAGCAATGACCGCGTTGGTGTCGAGCGAGTAGGTCACGGCGCGTCGAACAGCGCCCGCGGCTGCGGCGGCAGCTGATCGCGACCCTCGTCGAGAAAGTCGGCGTCGACCGGCTGCAGCCGTGCCGAGTTGGGCGCGCTATGTTGGGCAGACCGTCCGCATGTCGGCGATCGTGCTCATCAGCCGGATGGGCGCCTGGTACCTCGACGAGCGACCTTCGGTCGCGGCGGCGGCAATCGTCGGGCTCACGATCGTGATGCTCCAGGAGACGTTCCGCGTCCTCATCGTCAACATCGCGATCGTCGACGGGCTGGTCGGCCGGCGCTGGCTCTTCATGATCATCGACGCGCTGCCGAACGCGGCCGCCAGCTTCTTCAACGGCGCTGCAGGTTTGCTCATCGCCCGCTACTTATGGGTAGATCGGCGCCGACCGACGATGATCGTTACCGCCGCAGTTCTCGCCGCCGCCGCTATCGGCCTGTTCCTGCTTCTGCCCGCGCTCAAGGAAGCCGCCGGGGCGACCGAGCGAAGTCTGGGAGTGACGCAACCGCCAGAACTCTACCAGATACCGTTCGGGCTCTACATGTACAGCTTTATCTATCCCACTTTCGTGGAACCGACGCTCGCCACCTTCTTCCTGGCTTATCTTCTGCTGCCGGCGCTATCCGGTGCGGCGGGCCGACGCCTTTCCATCTTTGTCGCACTGCTTCTGCTCGTCCGCGGGCGAGTGATAGCGACTGGCTTGTACAGCTTTTGGATTAGACAGCCGAAGCTCCTCGCCTTCGCGGCGGAAGGCCAGTTCTTCGTCGAGACCTTCGTCATGGCGTTGCTGGCCGGAACCGCTTGGATGATCGCGACCCGCGAAACGACACCACGAGGAGCGTAGAGTGGCGAAGTTGAACTGAACGAAGGTGCTGGTGATCGGAGGCGCGTCCGGCGTCGGCTTCGCCGTGGCCGCGGCAGCGCTCGAGGCCGGCGCCGAAGTGGTCATCGGTTCCAGCCAAAGACCGCGGGTTGAAGCGGCGGCCGAGAGGCTCGGTCCGGGCGCCGAGGGTCGCGCGGTCGACGTGAGGGACGAGGCTTCCGTCCGTGCCTTCTTCGATGCCGCCGGGCGTTTCGATCACCTCGTCTTCACCGCGGGCGATTGGGGGCACATGCTCGCTCCGACCCGTGATCTGGACATCGACGCCAGCAAGGCCCGCACGGAGGTAAGGTTTTGGGGTGCGGCACGCGCCGCCAAGCACGCCGTCCGGAACATC
Source organism: uncultured Sphingomonadaceae bacterium (assembly GCA_964246245.1). Lineage (GTDB taxonomy): Bacteria > Pseudomonadota > Alphaproteobacteria > Sphingomonadales > Sphingomonadaceae > Polymorphobacter_B. The sequence continues at coordinate 24,686 of CAXTQJ010000004.1, read as the reverse complement.
GCCGAGGGTGGATCTATGACGCTGACCGGAGGCATGCTGGCGCACCGACCCATGCCGGGTGCTCCCATGATGACGGCGTCGGCCCATACCACTGAAGGGTTGGCGATGGGTCTGGCGCGCGACTTGGCGCCGATCCGCGTGAACGCCGTCTGCCTCGGCCTCATCCTGAGCGAGCAGGTTCGGGCAATGGGTGACGAGGCGATAGAGGCGTTCACCGGCGGCTTGCCGTTGCCGCGCGGCGGCAAGGTCGAGGAGGCGGCCGAAGCCTACACGTATCTGATGCGCGCCACCTACGTCACCGGGCAAATCGTGCGGGTGGACGGCGGCGGCAGCTTGGTCTGAACAATACTTTCAACTCGGCAGTTGAATGATTGCGCTTCGCGTCGGCCGCAGAGACCCCAATTGCGGCCATTCACGGCCGCTTTCCGTCTTCGCCACTTCGGCCGCTCGTTCATCAATACCGTTAGCTTGCAGCATGAAGCACATGCGAAGCATACGATGCTCTCCCCTTATCGGGGGATCGCTCAATCCGCGAACTTCGGTCGGCCTCCAAAACCGGCTGCCGTGCGCAGCGCGTCGGGATCGAGAAGCTTACCGTCGAGCATGACGACGCGGGTATGGCGGAGGTCACCGAGGTGCGTCTCGGGATCGCCCGCGATTAGCGCCAAGTCCGAGGGGTTGCTAGGCTAAAAGGTTTTCGGCTACTCGAATGAGAGTCGACGGCTTCGTTGGGGCGCAAACAGGGTTATCGGATTTGAGGTCATTTGCTAAATGGCTCTTTTCAACAAGAGCTCGCACGAGAATCGATGATCGGCAAGCAACCCTCATCCGGAACGAGATCTTTCAGCACGGTAGCGCTGCCACCTATGTCGGTAATAACCGTGTGCTCGTCAGGTGTGTCGTCGGTAATGCTAACATTGCTTACTTTGTTGAAGCTGATGATCTATTGATGTCGCCATGGTTTATCGTTTCGGGTCAATACGAGACTGAGGTCACCAACCACGTCCTTCGGACGATTAGGCCCGATTATAACTGTATCGATGTCGGATCGAACTTTGGCTATTATACCTGCCTGATGGCGCGCTTTGCGCCGAGCGGTCGGGTCATCGGCATCGAGGCCGATCGGCATGTCTACGAAATAGCTCGAGACAACATCGCGATCAACGGCTTCGGCCACGCTCGCGCGATCCACGCTGCTGCCGGCGCAATCAGCGACGAAGTCAGCCTTTTCCGTCGTCGGGGACGGTCAGGAAATACGAGCGTCATCGACGTCGGCGAACTTGCCGAACAGCTTGGTGAAAAACCGGCGGAGCCGTTCACGGTTAACGGCTTGCGTATTGATGATCTTGCCGCCGAACTCGCGGGCCGAGTCGATTTGATGAAGATCGATGTCGAGGGAGCCGAACCGATGGTCATAGCCGGCGCCAAGCAGACCATCATCGCGAACGCCCAAATCGCGATCGTTATGGAATGGTCGCCCGGCCAAATCCAAGCAGCGGGCTTCGACGTCAGGAAGTTTCTGGACGACCTGCGCGATCTAGGGCTATCACCTCAAAATCTCGAGATCGACCGGGCGGTGCCAATTTCCTACGATGAGCTGATCAATTTACCCTACCGCGCCGGTGTGGTGCTTACGCGCAACTCCCCTCGCTAGCATAGCTTATGGACTTTGGCACCGAGATCCTTTCCAGCACGTAACCGGCGAGGTAGTCTTGTTCGGGAAATCATTTTTCCGTCGTATCGCTCCGCCAGCCCCACCATCAAATCACTCGCTGGGCTTATCCGCGGATCAACACGAGACTTTGAAGCGCTTGCTCGCTTTGGTCAACGACCGGTCGCAGCCGAACATAAATGAGCTGGGCACTGCGTTGCGCGGTCTCAACGCGCTTTCGCTGACCGTCAAGGCCATGGGATATGACCTGGCCCGTACGCTCGCTGCCTCGCTGCCTGCGGCTCAGGCCGGCCCGGCTCGCGCCGCCGGGCTTCGGTCCAAACTATCCACCCAGGCCGACATCGAAAGCGACTGGTTCGCGCATTGGAGCGCCGCACTGCAAATTCCCATCCTCTGTCATCGCAAGATATGGGAGCTCGCCTTCGTGCTTCAGGCGCTGTTTGAGCACGGGCAGCTGGTCGAAGGTCGACACGGCGTGGGCTTTGGTTGCGGCAACGAACCGATTGCCAGCTATCTTGCATCCTTGGGCGTCCACAGCCTGATTACCGACCTGCCGTCGGAAGACACCCGGTCGCAGGCGTGGTCAAACAGCAACGACATGCTGCATCGATCGAGAATGCCTACCACGCCAACCTCGTCGACCGGAACACGTTCCTGCAGCACGTCGACTATCGTACAGTTGACATGAACATGATTTCACCGGACCTGACCGGATTCGATTTCTGCTGGTCGATCTGCGCTTTCGAGCACCTCGGGTCGATCGCGCACGGCCTCGACTTCGTCGAGAACTCACTGGCTACCCTCCGCCCCGGCGGCATCGCCATCCACACGACCGAGTTCAACATCGAACCCGACGGTCCGACGATCGACAACTGGGTTACCGTGCTCTTTCAACGCAAGCACATGATCGACCTCGCCGACCGCCTGCGCGCCAAAGGTCACGAAGTCGCCCCATTCGACTTCGACTATGGCAGCAAGCCGCTTGATTATTTCATCGATATCCCGCCGTACCACGGTCAGGCCTCTGACCATCTCGTCGCATGGCTCGGGCAACCCGGACATCTCAAGATGTGCATCGACGGCTTCGTCAGCACCTGCATTGGGATGATTATCACGAAGGCGAATAATTAATCGAACCGGCCCAAAATTCGGTGCTTAGAGAGTGGATTCTAGTTTGGAAGCAGACGCCAGCTATCCGCGCTTCGATGATGCGAGGGCCTTCGGCCGGGTCACGCGAGAAAACGCAACCTGCGGCGCCAACTGCCAAGCATCAATGCGCCCGTGTTTGCGGACTACGTACTCGCAGATGGATTGACATCAGTACGCTTGCTGCAGGAGCGTTCGGTTATGATGAGCAGTAATCGCCCGGGTGCCGTGAGGATGGCGATCGTCGCGGTGGCCCTGCTGTTCGCCTCCGGAACCAAAGCCGCACCGAAAGTCGGCACGCCCGCCGCCGAGTTCCACATAGTGCTACTCAATGGCATCAGGGTCTCGCTCTCCGACTTACGCGGACAGATTGTGCTGCTCAACTTTTGGGCAACGTGGTGTGCGCCGTGCCGGAAAGAGCTGCCGCTTCTCGACCTCTACTATCGCAAGCAGCAGGCAACTGGTTTGAAGATGTTCGTGGTCACCACCGAGGACGCGGCTTCCCTGTCTCAGCTGAAGCCCTCGCCGCCGACCTATCGATTCCAATGGTACGACACATCAGCGGTGGTGAGTACGCCACGGTCCGAGCCGTCCCGACCAACTACATCATCGATCGCGGCGGCATCCTCCGCTATGCGCAGGCCGGAGAGATGGATCTCGCAGACCTAAACACCCTGTTGATCCCGTTGCTTAAGCAGGATGCTCCAACGGCAACATCAGCCGCGATAGCGAGAATCATCGCCGCAGAGAAGCCGTCTTGATCGGCGTCTTCCTAAATCGCCGGCAGATAATTACGACAACGGCTATTGAGGTGGCTGCTGACCGCCAGCAAGACTCAAAAACGGTTACTCACGTTCGAATTCCGCCTCCCGCTGTGTCGATACGAGCCCGGGTGCGCCGAGTATGCTTGCTCAAGGATCGCTCGTTTGTGGTGCATCACCGCTGTGATCCGGCTCGCCTGGAAACGGTCGACTTAGTGAATCGACGGATCGTACGCTGGTACCCACCCCGCCAGACGGGCGCTGACCTCCAATAGGCTGTCCCATTTCCATCTCCAACGTGCCAGCGTCAACGAGTTCTCGGAAACGGGGGCTGACGTGACCCCCGTTTTTTCCTCCATGTGAAGCTAGAGTCCGACCCATTGGAGGGACGGACGGATGAAGCGGAAGCAGTTTTCGGAAGAGCAGATCATCGGCATTCTGAAGGAGGCCGAGGCGGGTGCGGTTGTAACCGAGCTGTGCCGCAAGCACGCGATGTCGAGCGCGACCTACTATGCGTGGAAGGCCAAGTTCGGCGGCCTTGAGGTATCCGACGCCAAGCGGCTGCGGGCGCTCGAGGAGGAGAACGGCAAGCTGAAGCGGCTGTTGGCCGATGCCATGCTCGACAATGCGGGGATGAAGGATCTGCTGTCAAAAAAATGGTAGCGCCCGCCGCGTTGCGGGAGGCGGTCGCGCATCTCCAGACGACGCTGGGGATGAGCGAGCGGCGGGCGTGTGCCGTCGTCGGGGCGGATCGTACGAGCATGCGGTATCGTTCGTGCCGGGCAGATGATGGCGACCTGCGGTCGCGGTTATGCGAGCTGGCGCAGCAGCGCCGGCGGTTCGGCTACCGGCAGCTGCACATCCTGCTCCGGCGCGACGGCATTACGATCAACCGCAAGAAGATCCAGCGGCTCTACCGCGAGGAAGGACTGACGGTCCGCCACAGGAAGGGACGCAAGCGCGCCGTGGGCGCACGGGCGCCGGTGCCCGTATTGGCATTGCCCAACCAGCGCTGGAGCCTCGACTTCGTCCACGATCAGCTCGCCACCGGGCGGCGGTTCCGCGTGCTCAACATCGTCGATGACGTGACGCGCGAGTGCCTGGCGCGGTAGTCGATACGTTGATCTCGGGCCGGCGGGTGGTCCGCGAGCTGGCCGACCTGATCGCCAGGCGCGGTGCGCCGAAGATGATCGTCAGCGACAACGGCACCGAGCTGACGTCGAACGCGGTGCTGGCCTGGTGCGGCGACGTCGGCATCGAGTGGCATTACATCGCGCCGGGCAAGCCGACGCAGAACGGGTTCGTCGAGAGCTTCAACGGTCGCATGCGCGACGAGCTGCTTAACGAGACGCTGTTCTTCACAATCGGCCAGGCCCGGGCGATCCTTGCCCGCTGGGTCGATGATTACAACACTGAGCGACCGCACTCCTCGCTCGGGTACGCCACACCGGCCGCATATGCGGTCGGGCTTCGACTGGCCGCTTCGCGGCCGGTTGCAACCGTCGCCGAGGACGGCGACAACACCGGTCGGTCTCTGGTTGCCGCTGGATGAAAGCCAGGGGTCACGTCAGTGATGGACACCTCCACTCTGGCACATCGATGCAGTCAGGGGGCGTCCACCCCATCGCTTACCTGAGATGCTCGCTCCAAAGCGGCCATTCCGGTTTCCCCCCCCCTGACGCCGGCGAATGCTCGGCATGCCACGGCGCGATGAACAAACGTCCGGTTTCGTTGGCCACCCGCTCGGAAGCGGCCGGACCGCTATCCCCCCCGGGCTCACGAATATGGGCGTCGCCGAGGCCGGATGAACGAGTGGCCGGCTTCGTCGACCGGTCGCCCGAAAGCGGCCGGGCCGCTATCGACCCATAATCAGTCATTCGGGCCAACCTTTCGGTCCCCCAGAAGCAGACTCTGGTTCATCCCCATCCTACGCGGCCGCTGTGCGCCCTATCATCGAATGTTCCGTTAGACGTTCATCCTCCCCAAGAGCGGCCATTCCAAGCTCGACGTAGAAACACGTTTGCTTCGCTCATTGCGCTGGAGGTTCTCCTGCTGCGCACCTATCGTTTCTCAATGCCCGGAGAGAGAGAAAATCAGGAACTAGGTAAAGAAGGTAACAACGCAGCGCTACCGGAGCGCAGGATCAGCAGCGACAAGGAACTGCTTGCGGCGATCTCGGATCTTTATGCCCGGAACCCGCATGTCATCGGGGGCGGCGATATACTGACTGTCACCGGTGGCAAACCTGCCACGCGGGCGGGCATGGTCGCCGCGTCCCTCGCCGGTCTCGCAATCGAGGGCGGGGAGCGGGCGATGCAGCGGATCATAATCGTGATACCGCCCGGTGACGACGTTGCGGAGGCCGATGGGCGCGCCTGGGAAAGCTTCGGGAAGTCGTTCGAGATGCTCGCCCGCCGCCCGCTCGAGGCGGATGAGGCAGCGTGGTTCCGCGAACGCCTGATCGTCCAGGCGGCGACCGTTGGCCGCCCTGCCAGTCTTCTGGCGCTGATGGCCGAGCAGCCCGAACGAACCGCCATCATCGTGATCGAGGCGGCGGCATATCGCGACGACGCGATCGCGCCATTCGTCGCCGAGGGCGCCCAGACTCCGCTGATCCCCGAAGATGTCTGGGTGCCCCAAGTTCACGCGCTCGCAGTCGCAGCTGCGCCAATTGCTAGGGAAAAACACCTCTACGTCGCCCTCGACGTCAACGAGAGTTCGCCGATCCGGCTAGCGCTTGGCGATCTCATCCTGTCGGTCGATGGCTTTGGCGTGATTGGATCGACTGCGGACGAGAGCGCCGAGACCATTCTCGTCAAACGCGTCGATGCGTGGGATCGGTGGATCGCGCTCGGTCAGGCTGGTCGCGCGCTCGCGGACGTCGATGCGTTGCCCCCGGTAACCGACACACAGAAGCCTTTCCTGAGAGTCCAGCTGCTGCACAAGGCAGGGCTTCGTCTCGAGGCCCTGGCGCTTATCCGAAGCGAGTTCCTGGCTCGCGGCCAAATCGACCCGTCCACCCGGGTCCGGCTTGGACGTATCGCTGAGGATGCCGGCGCGGCGCAGCTAGCGGCCGAACTCATCGCGCCTTGCGTCGATGCCCTCGAGAGCCGCGAGGACCTCGAGTCTGCGCTCGGCACGCTTGAGCATCGGGACGAGGCGCTTGCGGCGCGCATCGCGACCCGGCTCGAGGCTCGCTTTCCCGACGCCGAGGGCGTGCGCCGGCACCGACGCCAGCAGCTGCTGCGTGCTCGCGATCATTCGGGTCTCGCCCACCTTCTTCGCGAGAGCGATGGGGCTCGGGCTAACTTTCATGCCCGCCTTGCCGAGGCATTCGCCGGCACCGCCGTTCCGGACTATGTCGGCCTTGTCCAGTCAGGCGACACGGCAGAGATCTCCGACGGCTATCGGCTAGCGAGCATCATGGATGCCCTTGCCCGCGGCCTCATCTGGCACGCGTTCAATCTCGTCGGCAATATCCCCAAAGGACCGGCACAGGCCGAACGCTGGGAAGGGCTTGCGCTCGAGGTTCTCGAACGCGGCTTTCTCCAGGCCGGGCCGGACGGCGAGCCTGCTGCCGGGATCGAGGCCACCGAGGCGCTGCTCGGCAAGCTCATAGAGCGGCTGGCTGTTGAACCGATGAACGCGCGACTGCGCAGCGGCATCGTCGACCTGCTCAAGCCCGATGTGGCTGGTACGACCGGGCTCGCCTTGATCGCAAAGCATGTTCTCGACTTGGCAGGCCAGCCCGTTGCGGTCGACAAGGGTGCGAAGGAAGGCTCGGCGAACATGGAGTGGATGATGGCGCACAAGCCATTCCTCCGCCGTGCGCTCAACTGGCTTGAGGCCGAGCAGCCCATCATCATCGGCAAGCTGGCTCTGCCTGCCGAACTCCTGACCGAAAGCCCGAACGAAGCCATCTCGGCGCTCTCATCCTATATCGAGCGAGCTCCCATTTCGGATGACAGCGACATCCATTCGGTCCAGCTCTACCTTGCGCTCGCCGCCGCGCTAGCGCCACACGCGGCAGACCCAGACATCGACCTCAGGCTTTACCGGCTGGCCGCCGGCAAGATTGCAAGCAACGGCTTCGCCCAGACAGGCCGCGACCTTGTCGAAGCGGCCATCCAGGCCGGGACCGCAACGCCGCGGCGCCGGCGCCTTGCCTGGTTTGCCGTGGCAGACACCTATCACCGGACCCGCGACCATCTGACGGGTCTGGTAGCGCTCGCCTGCGCCTTTGCCGCGGACAACCGGGCGGACGAGGAGGAACTCTGGCAAGAGGTCTACGGGCTGACCCGCCTCCTTCGTGACATCGGGCTGCTCGATGCTGCGCTCACCATGGTCGAAAAGGGGCGCGAACTGCTTGAGCGGATGAAGCTCACCAAAACCTATGGTCACCGCCTCGACCTGCTCGCTCTGCAGGTGCGCCTGGCCAAGCGCGACCGTGACGATCCCGACGAGCTTGCTGCGCTGCTCGCCGAAGCAACGGCGATCGGAAGGACTGTCCTCGATTATCGGGACCAGACTGCGCCGACCGGCATCATCCTGGGGCAACTCATCCGTGACTCGCGCGAACGCGGCGTGGACGTGCCAGGCGAGTCCGACGAGGTCTTCGCCGAACTCAACAAATGGGCAGGCGGTACGCTCGCGGCGATGATCGCGGCAACCTCTGCGCCGGTCCCGACAATCGCCCAGCTGGCGGGGCTCGCCGCCGCGATACCGCCGGCTCGTTACGCCGAAGATGTTGGCTTCGACATGGGAAACATCGCCTTCCTTGCGCAGCGGACCCTTGCCAGCGACGACATTCTGGCCGCGCCCGAGGATGTGAGCTTCGCGCTCGAACTTCTGGCCGACCGCGGCACCGCGCTGCCTAACTGGGACGAAGCGGCCGCGCCACCGGCAGTACCACAGCAGGATGAGCCGGCAGCCGTCGCGCGAGCGATTTCGACGGACGGCGTCGATGTCCTTCAGATTGGATTCGATGCCAGAGGTCGCCTGATCCGCGTTGCTGCCAGCGGCGGCGCGCTGGCCAAGCCGGTCGTGGAAGACAGCGACAAATTCTCGCGCGCCGCCTTCCATGTCTGGTCGCAGGCCTTCCCTTATCGCTACGGGATAGATGAAAGCCCGAACCTCTTTTACCGCACGACCGAACCTCTTCAGCTGAGCTGGTCCGCAGAACGCCCGACCATCATATCAGCCTCGAGCGAGCTTCAGTCCTTCCCGCCCAACATTTACTTCGACGGAATCGAGTTCCTGGGCCGGAAGACGCCAGTGGCGGCCGCGCCCTCGCTTTCCTGGCTTAGCGGCGCCCGCGAGCGCAATCACAAGGGCGATGGCCGCCGCGTCGCATGGATCTCGACGGCCGAGGGCGATGACGGTCGTTCGACTCTGACACTGCTCGCGCAGCGGCTCGATGGTCCGTTTGTGGATCATGGCTTCGAGGTCGACCATGGCGGGACCTTGCCGGAGCGCTTCGCCGGAGCTTCGATCGCAGTGCTGACGGCGCATGGCGGTGTCCACCCCGAGGGCCGCTTCTTCCAGCTCGTCTCTGACGAGGGCGTCCTGAAGGTATCGGCCGCCGACCTGGCTGCGGCCGTGCGCAACGTCGGCGTCGTCATTCTCTTCGTCTGCAGCGGGGGGCGCACCGACAAGCATCCCATGGCCAACACGACGCTCGGGCTCGCCAAGCAAGTTCTCGACCGCGGCTGCAGCGCGGTGATCGCCTCGCCCTGGCCTCTGGACTCGCAGGTGCCCCCGCACTGGCTCGATGTCTTCCTGGCTCGGTGGGAAGCCGGCGACCGGCTGATGGACGCAGCCTTCGCGGCCAATCAGGCCGTGGACAAGCGGTTCGCCCTCGACCCTGCGCGGGCGCTCGCGATGACGACCTATGGCGACGGGCTGCTAACCAAGCGGTGACGGACATTAGCCGCGCGCGCTCTACCTGGGTGCGGATCAAACAAAAAGCCCGGCGCGTCCAGTACTTGGGTTCTTGGTGAACTGATAATTCGCGTACGGCATAATGACATCCTGATCGGACTTGTGATTTTCGATCACGATGAACTGGGCCTGGTCGGCCGTGGTCTGCAGGTACCGGTAAAAGTGCGTCGCCACATCGGCTTTGCGCAATTCCAGCTCGTCATCGGTAAGATCCTCGAAGTGATCCTCTCCCGCGGGACGGTAAGCGAAGAGCGGCGAATCCAAGATGACGAACCCCGGATGTAGTCGCCCCTTCTCGATCCTGACGTCCATCTCGCCAAGGGGTCGTGGGCAATGTACTCCCCTGTGCATGGGGGATGCCGATGAAGACGCAGATTGGAACGTTGAAGGCGACGCCGTCAAAGCGCCTCTTTCTCTCGATTATCGCCGACTACGACTTGAATCGTTCGGTCTGCGAGCTCGTCGACAACGGCCTTGACGTATGGGTGCGCACGAAGCGCGCGAAGCCGATCACGATCAAACTCACGCTGGATCGCGATCAGCAGCGGATCCGCGTCGAGGATGACGCCGGCGGCCTTCCCAAGAGCGAGCTCGGCTATATCGTGGGACCGGGCCAGACCGGATCGGCGGCGACCGACGAGACGATTGGCATCTTCGGGGTTGGCACCAAGCGAGCCGTAGTCGCGCTCGCCCAGGACATCCGGATCACGACGCGTCACGGCAAGGCCAAGACACACCACGTCGAGTTCGACGACCAGTGGCTCGGCGACGAGGACTGGGAGCTGCCGCTATACGAAGCCGACGACATCGCGCCGGGCACGACCTGCGTCGAGCTCCAGCGCCTGCGCTTCGTGCTCACCGAGGAATCCGTCGACCTCCTCCGCGACCACCTCTGCGCGACCTACGCCAAGTTCCTGCTGAACAACGACGTGACGATCGAGCTCGACGGCGTGCCGCTCGCGCCGGTGTTCTTCGACAACTGGGCCTATCCCCCCGACTACGAACCCCGCCGATATACTGGCGAGGTCGAAGCGGAGGACGGTCGGTTGGTACGGGTCGAGGCCACGGCCGGGCTAAGCGACGAATCGAGCCCTGCCGCGGGCGAGTACGGCGTTTACTTCTACTGCAACGACCGTCTGGTCGCCCGTGCGCTCAAGACGATCGACGTCGGCTTCATGCGGGGCTACGCCGGCCTGCCTCACCCGAAGGTGTCGCTCGCCAAGGTGATCGTCTCGCTCAACGGCGACGCACGGTCGATGCCGTGGAACAGCAGCAAGTCGGACATCAGCGTCAAGCACGAGGTGTTCCAGGCCATCAGGCTCTGGCTGATGGAGACGCTGAAGGACTACGCCGCGCTGTCGCGCATCTGGATGGGCGAATGGCCGGAGAAGGTGTTCGCGCACGCGGAGGGCAAAGTGGTCGATGTGCCCGTCGAGGATTTCCCGGCCGCGAAGAAGTCGTTCCTGCCGCCGATGCCGAAGTCACGCCCACGCTTCGGGGACGTGATCACCGAAGCGAACAAGAACGTGTCGCAGAGAAAGCCGTGGGTGCGGGGGCTCTATGAGGGCGTGGTTGCCGCGGACCTCATCTCGAAGCAGAACCTGGAGCAGGCGAACCGGATCGCGCTCATCGTCCTCGACAGCACGCTGGAGATCGCGTTCAAGGAGTATTTGGTGCGGGAATCCGGGCACCATTACTCGGACGCCGATCTCGCCAAGGTCTTCCGGACCCGGCACACCGTGCACACCGAGATCCAGAAATACGTGACGATCGACGCGACGACGTGGAAGAAGATCGGTCACTACAGCGACATGCGCAACAAGCTTATCCACCAGCGGGCCACGGCGGGGGTGAGCGACGGCGATCTCGCAGACTTCCGCTCGGTGGTCGAAAGTGTGCTCAGGAAGCTCTACAAGCTGAAGTTCAAAACCTAGCTCGCCACACCAGAAAGGACCGAGAGAACGCCTCGGATGTTATCTGGACTGGAACTCGGATCACTCACGGCACTGCCCGATCTCGAGGGGCTGGACCAGGAGGAGCGCGTCGCGGCGATGCGAACTGCTTCTTCGACAATTTCAAGGATACCGCCGAGCGCACGCCCCACGACAGCGGCGAGGGTGGCTACCATCCTTATGGGGCGGCGCCTACGACGCTCTCGACGAGATCGGTGCGGCCTGACCCAGCGCATCGCGGCGTTTCGTGCCGTCGACTCGGTGCGGGACGGCGCGGGTCCCTTGTCCCGCACCATCGTTCTTGCTATGTTCTGACATGCTCAGTTGTGGAGCAACTTGAACTGGGTAAGGTGCACGTGATGATGGGGCCCACTCCAGAATATTCGCAGAAGCGCTCGGGCGCCTATTTCACGCCCGATGACGTGTGCGCGGCGTTGGTCGCCTGGGCGTGCCGCAAGCCGAGCGACCGTATGATCGACCCTTCGTGTGGAGACGGGCGATTTCTGTTACATCACCGCAACAGCGTTGGAATCGAGCAGAACCCGGTATCGGCCCATGCCGCGATCAAACGAGCGCCAGGCGCGCTGATCCATGAGGGGGATTTCTTCACCTGGGCAACTGAGACGCATGAGCGCTTCGAATGCGCGGCAGGCAATCCGCCCTTCATCCGCTACCAGCACTTCAAGGGGGAGACCCGGCGGCGGGCGCTTGACCTTTGCCTCGATTTGGGAGCGAGTTTCAGCGGCCTCGCCTCGTCCTGGGCACCTTTCATCGTGGCGACCGCGGGCCTATTGAAACGCGGTGGACGGATGGCGTTCGTGGTGCCGGCTGAGATCGGTCATGCGCCCTACGCGGCTCCTCTGCTCGACTACCTGGCCCAGTCATTCGCCAAGGTGCAGATCGTGGCGGTGCGCGACAAGCTTTTCCCGGCGCTGTCGGAAGATTGCTGGCTGCTTTACGCTGAAGAGTTTGGCGGAACGGCGAGCGCAATCGACATGACGGTGGTCGACAGGTTCGTGCCTACCAGAACGCCGCCCAAGCCGACGCTGCGGGTCGATTTCGAAGAATGGCGCCGGGTCTGGAATCGGCGCCTGCGTCCTTATTTGCTTACGGCATCTGCGCGTAGCCTCTATGCTGCGACGTTGGACCGTCGGGATACACACCGGCTCGCGGACTTCGCGAGCGTCGGTATCGGCTATATCAGCGGAGACAATCAGTTCTTCCATCTGAGGCCCTCGGAAGCCAAGCGGCTTCGCATCCCGGCCAGCCTGTTGCTGCCGTCGGTCCGCAACGCCCGCGCGATGCCCGATGCGCAGGTTACCAAGGCGACGGTAGCAGACTGGACGCGCAACGATGACCCGGTACTTCTGCTCAGGCTCGCCCGCGACATCGAGCTGCCGAAAGCGGTCAAAGATTATCTCGACAGCGAGCCCGGCCGCGAAGCTCGGCTCGGCTATAAATGTCGCAATCGCGCGCCTTGGTATGTCGTGCCCGATGTGCAGATACCCGATTATGTGATGAGCTACATGTCGGGACGCGGGGTCAATCTGGTCCGGAACATGGCAGGTGTCTCGTGCACCAACAGCGTCCATGCTATCCGGGTGCGTGACAAGGCGCTTGCCGCCAAGCTGATTTCCGGCTGGTCCTCGCCGTTCGTGCGACTGAGCTGCGAGCTTGAAGGCCATGCGCTCGGCGGTGGCATGCTAAAGCTCGAACCGCGTGAGGCCGGGCGGATCGCTTTTCCAGCGATGGCGGCACTTCCCAAGGCCGAAACCGAGACGCTTGAGGATGCGGTCATGATGATGCAGCGCTGGCGGCATTATGGCAATTGATCGCGTCCGCCCTGTCCTGTTCCCTATCCCACCTGGCCACTCGCCGTTGCAGCGAGAAGGATGATTGTGGCGGTCGAACCCTCATCGAAGGCCAAGGCTTGGGTCCTGTTCGACCATATCGTGACGTACGCCACGGCCGCTGTCGTGCCCATCAATCCATGGGTGATGGGTGCCGATGAACGGCTCCGCTTCGAGCCCGATTATGCGACGCTGGAGCAGTTGCTCGGCGTGCCGTTGCATCTGAAGGTGAGCACAACTTCTGGAGTTCCGGCGCTCGCGCTTGATGTGTGGTTGAGCTACGAGTTGCGCCGTGCAGGTTTCGTCGCCGACCAGGTCTGGCCGCGTCCCGTCCACCCGCGCATTCTGCCGGCGGCGGCCGCCAATCTGATCAGGTCGCTGCCGGGTCCCCTCCGCAGTCAGGTCGCCGAACGGGTGGCCAAGATGAGCTCCATCCCGGGTGTCACTGCTTCTTCGGCCAACATCCTCGGTAAGAATTATCTGAAGCAGGTCGACGTCATTATGACTGACTGGGTGACAGGACCCGAATTACTTATCTCGACCAAACGGATGGATTCGTCCTACGGCAAGAACGCGCCCAATCGGATCGAGGAGTCCTATGGCGACGCTAAGAATTTGCGGCTGCGCCATCCACTTGCGGCACTCGGCTTTGCATTTGGGTTGCGGTCGGACATCTTGCAGAAGGAACCCAAGACCGCCGAATGGCTGTTTGATCTTCTCGCCAAGCTCGGCCAGGAAGACGATGCCTATCACGCCACCTGCCTAATGATGATCGACTATGCTGATGATGCGGCGGTTACCGACACCGCCACTGAACAGCCTGCCGGCATTCTCGAACCCGGGCTTGAAGCTGAACCCACCATCGAGGAAGTCGCGCCCGTTATCCCTGAGGCGAGTGCTGCCGAGATTATCGCAGCGCTACCTAAGGTGAGCATTCTCACGGACCAGATTCCGGCAATCCTATCGCCCGGTCGGTTTCTGACCATCATGGTGAACCGGGTGCTGGCTGCGACCCCGGTTAACATGCACGAAGAGGCGCGGAGCCGCCGCGCATCCGCGATCACTGCTGTCTAGCCGGGATCGCTGTCGACCGCCTGGACGGCTCGACAGCACGCGGCAGTGCGTTGACGGGACTGTTGTCGCCAGATCGATCGAGCGACATTTGGGAGGCTGCGTTGGATTTAGCGGGGTAGAAGTCGAACGAAGCGGGAGTCCAGCGCGGATTCGGAAGGCAGCATCGACGGCATTCTCCCGGCATCTCATAGGAAGGCGTGGTACGCCCGGCGCCGGAAGGAACGGAAGAAAGTGGATATCGAACGGCTGCAGATCGAGGGGGGGTTTCTCGATGGTTTCGACGTAAAGTTCGCCGATGGCCTCAACGTGCTGATCGGCGCTCGCGGAACGGGCAAGACGTCAGTCATCGAATTGATCCGATTCGCATTAGCGGCGCGCAATCATACCCCAGAGGCTGGCGAACGATCGGCAGAGCATGCCGAAGCGGTTCTCGCAGACGGCTCGGTTACGATCGAGATGAGCGATGTGATCGACACGGTTACAGTGACGCGCGCGACCGGCGAGAATCAGCCGCAGGCTAGCGGCGACTACGAGAAGCCACTTGTTTTCTCACAGACCGAAATCGAGAATCTCGGGCTCAGCGAAGGTGGTCGGCTGCGTTTGCTTGATGGATTTATCAGCGGCGGCGCAAAGCTTGCCTCGGAAGAGGCGGCCGCCGTCGCGGGCATTCGGTCCGTATTCAAGGAGATTGCAGCCGCCGAAGCTGATCGCGCCAATCTCGCGAGCGGGCTCGACACACTTGGCGCCTTGAACGAGCAGATCAAGGCGCTGAAGGCACAGGCGCTGCAGCATCAGGCGTCGTCGGTTGATTTGGCAGGCAAGCAGAAGCAGCTCGCCGCCGTGACCGAATCCATTTCTGCCTCGGCGGTTCGCGAAGGCGTGCTCGAACGTTTCGCGGTGTCGGCGCAACAATGGGCTGACGCACTCACCGGGCTTGTCGACGACGATTTCGGTGTCGAGGAATGGGACCCGCTGGACGGCGACGATCCCCTTGCCGACGCCCGGCCAGCTTATGCACAGCTGGTTGCCGAAGCCAAAGCGCTCGCCCAGCGCTTCGATACACTGGCCGGCAACACAACAAACGCCCGTGCGTCGTTTACGAAGGCGCGGCTCACCCGTGAGAATCAGGCGCGTACTGTCCGGGCCGAGGTCGAACAGTCGGCCGCCGGTGCCGGTACGGTATCCCGCCAACTGACGCAGGCTCAGACAGAAGTAGCACAGCTTATGTCACGCCGTAAGATTGTGGACGAACGCGACCACCGGTTGACGCTGTTACGCGCCCGCCGCGATGAGCGCATCAAGGCGCTCGACACGGTTCGCTCGGAACGCTTCGCTCGTCGCCAGACCGTCGCCAAATCGCTGAGCAAGTCGCTGTCGCCACAGATTCGCGTCGCGGTCGAGCGGTACGGTCAATATGCGGAATACAGTAAAGCACTGACCGAAGCGCTGCGGGGCAGCGGTATGCGCTACACTGATCTCGTGGGCGCCCTGACGCAAAGTGTCAGTCCGCAAGAGCTGGTCCGTTTCATCGATTCGAACGATTTCGTCAGTCTCGCTGACATCGCGTCGATTCCTAAAGATCGCGCCGCTCGGCTGCTCGGTCATCTGCGCGAGAACGGCGCTGCCGATGTCGTCGTGGCTAGTATTGAGGACAATGTCCGTATGTCGCTGCTCGACGGCGTCGACTATAAGGATGTTGAGAACCTGTCGGCTGGGCAGAGATGTACGGTCATCCTATCGATCGTGCTGCAGCATTCCTCACGCACGCTGATCATCGACCAGCCCGAGGACCATCTCGACAATGCCTATATCGCGACGACAGTGATAAAGGCGATCCGCAACCGTAAGGCACACGGCCAGCTCATAATCTCGACCCACAACGCCAATATACCAGTGCTGGGCGGCGCCGATCTGGTCATCGAAATGACCTCGGACGGACGCAACGGGTATGTCCAGGTCTGCGAGCAGCTAACCAATCCTAAGGCGGTGGATGCGATCACGAATGTTATGGAGGGTGGACGCGAGGCCTTCGCCAACCGCGCTGCCTTTTATGACGAGCACGAGCTTTGAATGTCGCGTGAGGAAGCACTCGCCGCACTTACATCGCGAGAGGCCGACGAGCGCCTGAAGGCGGCGCGCTTCTTCGCAATGAATGCGGTCGTGGGCGATCGGCGAAAGCTGCGTGCAGCGCTCAACAAGGAAACAGTGCCCTGGATCAAGCGGGCGCTTGAGCGGTCGCTGAGCCGAGCAGGGCCGATTTCGGACACCTTGCCGCGCCTCGGGGTCTATGCAGATCCGCCCGTCCGCGTGCTCGCCGAGCTTCGCGCCGCGGCGATCGACGAGGTGGCGAGCACGATCATCCATGAACTCGCGACCCTGGTCGGGCGCTTGCGCATCCGCGCACCCCAGGAAGTCAATGATTATCCCGGAAGCGACACCAGAACCCTCGTCGATTCGCTCGCGAGCCTCCTCGCAGGCATCCGCAATCTCAAGACCGCCGTCGCTCAGCCGGACTACGCCGAAACCGACCTGGCGACGGAATGCCGCGAGACGTGTGCGATCTTCGGAGAGGCGGCGGATGCCTTCCGATTTGCAGGTCCCTCGCCTTTTCTCGCGGAGATCGACTCTGGCTTGTTCAAGCTCGCTTTGACGAACGTGGTGCGGAACGCCGTTGAAGCGGTCGGAGCAGCGGCCGAGGGTGAAGCGATGATCACCCTCAACTGGGGTCGAGCCGGCCACGAGGTGTGGGTTGCAGTGATCGACAATGGCCCAGGCTTCGATCGCGATCCGTCATCGCTTGTCGATTTCGGCAAGAGCACCAAGGAAGAGCATATTGGTTTCGGTCTCGCCACTGCAAAGCAGGCGATGCAGGCCATGGAAGGTGACGTCTATCCGTCAAACGCCGCCGAGGGCGGTGCCCGCGTTGAACTAAGGTGGTTTAGCACCCATGAAAATCCTGTTCGTTGAAGATAATGACGGATTCGCCCGCGATCTCGAACCCGTGCTGCGCGGCATTCCAGGTATTAACGACGTGCTGCGCGTCATCGACAAGGAGAGCGCCGCAACGGCGCTACGGGGCGAGCTTATCGACTTGGTCATCCTCGACCTTTCGATCCCGCCGAACAGCACGTCGGACACGCCCGACCCCGAACATGGTCAGGCACTGTTTCACGAGGCGCGCGAGCTGCGTCCGGGAACGCCAATCTTCATTCTCACCGGCGCGGAGGTCGAGAGATTCAGCCGCGGGTTGGCCAAGTTCGGCAATCAGGTGAAGCTCTGGGGCGACAATACCGCTATCGAGACCGTCAGTTTTTTCCTGAAGGAGGAAGTCGACGAGCTGCTCGGCCGGGTACGTGCGCTCGCCGAAATGTTTGGCAAGATGAGCGCTGTCGCCATCAACACGCGCGGTAAGAATCTCGGTCTGACACCTATCCAGGATCAGATGCTCAAAAGCTTTGCCAATTTGGCCGATGGCGTTGCTTGTGACGTTAGCCTGCTGAGCGGCGGTCTGTCCAAAGCGAAGGTCGTCAAGGCATCGGCGATGGACAAGAGCCGCAGGCCGCAAGCACTATGTGCGGGCAAACTTGGCCCGAGCAGTATCATCCGGTCCGAATATGAGGCTTATGAGAAGCATGCACGCAAGCTTGGCATCGGCGCATGTCCCCCGCTTTACTACGCGATCGACGTCGGCGTCGGGACGAATGGCGCCATCTTCTATACGCTGACTGACGACGATACAGCGTCGCTATTCGACCGAATCAAGGTGAACCCGGCAATCGGCCCAACGGTGGTCGGCCGGGTGCGAAGCGGATTGCAACGCTGGTCCGAGGCTGCCACCGCCGGTATGGTGGCGGTAGCGGACATACGGCGGCGCCTGATCGACGATGACGATGCTGCCGCGATTGAGGCGAAATTCAATCTCGGGCCGCTGCGCAAGGTCGAGGAGCGGACTGTCCAAGCGTCGCAAAGTTGCATCCATGGCGATCTTCATTGTGGCAACGTCCTCGTCAAAAGTGACGGCGAAGCGGTCCTGATCGATTTCGGCGATGCCGGGCCAGGCTTCACCTCGCTCGATCCGATCGCTTTGGAACTGAGCCTGGTCTTTCATCCGGATGCGAAAAAGCTCGGGTTGCGCGACGGGCTGATGGGCAATCTCGAGGCTTGGCCCGATGTGGACGGGTTCGTGCAGAATGATAGTCTGAAGCCGACGGTCGCGGCGTGCCGTGACTGGGCGCATGATGTCGGCGGCGGCGACCAATCGGTGCTGGCGTCAGCCTATGCCTATGCGCTGCGCCAGCTCCAATATGACACGGTCGATCCGTCCATCACGATCGCGTTTGTCGCGAAGCTCTCCGAACGAATCGCCGCCGCGTAAATTTCATCGAATATTCGTTCGCCGGTGCAAACCGGTCACGGAGCGTGCCGATGTCGTCCACCACGTCAGGCGATCAAACGGCAGGGTCTGGGTCGCGCGCCATTTGGAATGGCTGGAATGGGCGCAATGCAGACATGCGTCGCGTGGGGTTTGGCGGATCGGGTATCTTTAGGCACCGCTAGCGCGAATGATGGTCGGAACGCTTCTCCATCCCCGCCAGATGCGCCCGCGTGAGAATGTAGAGCGGATGCCTTTGGCCTAACCCGTGTTCCCGTATTTGAAGGGCCTGGCCGTAGTATTCGCGTGCTTGTACCTCGTCGCCCAGCATCGCGTAGGCTCTCCCTAGATTGTGGAGCGCGTAGCCACGGTCGGGGTGCTCTTCGCCACCTAGCGCTCGCCAACTCGCATCCGCAGCGAAATACTGCGCGATAGCGTCGTCCATGTCGCCGCGCGCCATGAGGAGATTGCCGAGGCCGTTTTGGGCGAAGCCGAGATGCCTTGCGGCTGTTTCTCCGCTATCACGCCAGATATGAATGGCGTTGCGATATAGATCTTCGGCTTCGGCCCATTTTTGTTGCTGACGAAGAACATTTGCCAAACCGTTCATCGTTAGAGCGGCGTCCGCGGATTCTGCCGTTTTAAGCGAGTGCCAGATTGCGGTCGCCTCCCGATAGGCCTCCTCAGCGCCAACAAGATCGCCGTCGTCGTAATATACATTGCCCAGATTGTTGTACGTGATCGCGACGAGTGCGTTCGAACGGCCGTGCTTGGTGGTCCGACGGTCGATCAGCGTTCGATACGCCTTTCGCGACGCGCTGAGCCTGCCTGTCCGTCTAAATAAGCCTGCGAGACGGCCTTGCACGGCAAAGACGCGCTCGTCGTAGTCTCCAATAGCTTCTGACCCCCTCACGTTCGCGGCTTCAAGCAGCGTCTCCGCGCTTTCAAAAAGGCCGGCTGCGTCGGCATATCGGCCCGCATACTCGAAGAGCAATGCCAAGCTAGGGGTCGAGGGCAACGATACCGAATGACCATGCACCGCCAAGACATGAGGCAGCAGCGCGGCGCACGCCGAACGATTCTCGATGCTCTCAGGATCTGTAGGGTGAAGGTCCAACAGCGCATCCACGCTGTGAGCGAAGATATCCTTCGCCTCATCTGCGGCCAATGTCTCACGAACGCGGTTCTGGACCAGTCTGTGAATTGCGTGCCGATCTGGCGCGATGTTCTCGATCAGAGAGAACTTTCGCAGAGCATCTAGAGCCTTTTGCGTGTCGAGCGCCGCCTGCGAACCCTCGCGCCGAATGATGGGCTTGAGGATCCGGACTTCGATTGCATCTGGCGCCACGAAGCTCATCGCGGATAGCGCAGTTGACGCACCCGGTGTCTTCGAGACCTCTCGGATTCCGCGATCGAGAACCTCCTCAAGTGAACCGCCGAGCAGACGAGTGCCTTCGCTCTCCAGCGTTTTCAGATAGCCGGAGTACCCGTCAGGTCTGCCTCGCGCAGCGACCGCAGCCTGCTCTAGCGCGAGGGGAAGCCCGTGAAGGAACCGGGCTATCAACCCGATCGCTTCGCGAACCTCCGGCGTCGCTGGAAGATCGCAAGAACTGCGCGAGAGAAATTCGATAGCTTCCTGCTCGGTGAATGAGCGTACGTGCACGGGCGCGCCGAACAGGTCACGCGTGACCTCTTGCTCTCGCGATGTGATGAGCACTTTCCCGGTGGAGGGCAGTAACAGCCAGCGGCTGAGCTGTGCAACGCCGTCTGGTTCGAAATTGTCGAAAACGGCAAGCCAGTTGCGATGCGTTCTTAGCCAGCTGAAGAGCCTGAATTCGAGTTCGTCAATCGGAATCCATTGAGCGTCCTCTATGCCAATGAGTTGTGCCGCACTTCTCCAGCTTCGAAGCAGGCTCGCATCGTCCTCAGCCGTGAGCCAAAAGACGTGCTGCTGCGCACCGGCTAAGCTCGCGTAGTGCAGTGCAATTTGGGTCTTGCCGACGCCACCAGGCCCCGTGAGCACGACCGAGTTCACGCCAGCGTTGAACCTCTCAGCAATCTTAGAGCTGATTTGATCGCGGCTCATGTAGGACGGCGACAAGCGCTCAAGCGGCGCCATGCAGATACTCGCCTCGCCATTGACACCGCCGAAGGTCACCACCGCTTTGAAGGACCTGCCCTCGGCTCCCTCCTTCCACGAGCAAAGCAGATCGAGGCTGTAATAGGCGGGATCATCGTCGATGAAATCGGCGCAAACGCGACAAAGCCAGATACCGTTGTCCTCGCCGCGTCGCTGATCGGCGTTCATTGAAGGGTCGTAGCGGGGACCACCGGGTGCGGCGGCGGTTAAGTGAGCCGCAGCTCCGATGTTGATGACGCTGTGCTTTGTTGGAGCGGCCCCGACGGTGGCGCGCTGGCAGTCCGGATTGGAGCATCGATAACCCGCTCGCTGAGCCAACCGCAATTTCGTAGTTCGCGTGAAATCGTCGCGCGATCTTGGTTTTCCCGACGACGAGCTCGCGACGGTCACCTGGCCAGATATAGCGTATTTTGCTTCGATGGCGACTTCCGACTGAGCCGGTGGCGATCCCCTAGAGCCTTCAGACGGCAGCCATCCTCGATATGTGCCGAATCATGCCTTGGATCCCTGAATCCGGCCCTTCCGGTCCTCTGCCCGACGCCCGGGTTAACGAACGGCAGTTCCTGGTTCTGCGCGAGGCCCGAGGATCACGACAATTGGGGCGTGTAGCTGCCACGCGAGTTCAATGAACGAGCGTCTGGTTACGCTATCTGACTGCCCGAAAGCCGCCGGGCCGCAATCCCCCCCCCCCGGGGGCTATGAGGCGGCGCAGCGTGCTAGGCACGTAACTGTTAGACATTTACAACGCCACACTCCCGAGAAAGAGCATAATACGATAGACCGATTTTGGGCGTCGCGTTGCGACGTCGCAAGCGCCGCAGCGCAATCTTGTCGCCCAGACGGAGGTGATGCGGATGACAGCCTACGAGGCTGTGATGGTGACGATCGCCGGCGCGATGCTGGTGATCGCCATCGTCAAGCTGGGTCGGCCGAAGGGCTGATCTGGGGGGGCGGGGAGTCTGTCGAGGGCTCCCCGCCCCTTAGACGTGAACCCGGCTGTCGCAAGCACCCGGGCTCGAGGTGATCGATTCGGCTACGAGGCCATGATCGATATAGCTTACATCGGCCGGAAAGCCAACCTCACTCAGCGGTCCCGATCGAGAAGTTGCGGTGAGGTTCGCTGCGCATCGGGGGTCGCTAGTTCTTGAGAACAGAGACGGGCGTCTGCCACGCCGTCCAGGCCGAGTGGTCGCCGATCGAGTTGACCGCCTGCATCCGATACCGAACCTTCGACAGTCCGGTGTTGGCGATCAACGTCGTCAGTTTTACGCGGTCGTCCGGCAAAGTCCCATTGTCGTCGAGGTTGAACCATAGCAGCGTGCCGTCCGGCGATACCCTCGCCTCGTTATCGCGAACCGCAATCGACACTGGGGGCACCCCCTGATCGGAAGGACCGACCTCCATAACGAAGAAGACCGGGCATGTCGGCTTCAAGGCGAATGTGTGGTTGATCGAAAATGTGACCTGCGCCTTGCCCGGAGTTGCGTATAGGCCGACCCCGAACTTGCCAGGTGCGGGCGTCGCCGGCGCTAGCTGGTCGGCACACTGCGGCGCATAGAGGATGGTCATTCGGGAGGTCAGTGCACGGATGCTGCGGTCGGATCGGCTCTGTTGATCGACCAGGGCTTGACGGAGCCGCGCCAGCCGATCGTCTCCGCGTTCGCGTCCGGTGTCGGCAACGTTGGGACGCGCTGCGGTCGAATTCGCTGCATCGAACTTGGCGAGCTCGCTGGCGTATTGGGCCGCCGTGATGTCGCCCTCGAGGAACTGGGCAGCGAGCTTGGCGAGCGCGTCGCGATCGGGGGTATCCCTCGTCGGTGCCGGATCGCGAACGAAGCGACCGATAGGAAATTGCGGCGAGGTTCTCGAAGCTAAGCCTCGATCACTCGACTGAGCCGAAACTTGGCCGAAGATCGGCGAGGCAACCGGACCCGCGGCTGACGGGTGATAAATGAAGGCAGTCGCTCCGCCCGGTAGGGTCGCCGGCTGATCGGCCGCCGAGACCAGGAGCGCCAGGATCGCGCTCGCGCCGTCAATCAGGAGCGGCTTGACCAAGGCGACGGCATCCGGACGAGCTTCGTAGACCATGTCGACGCCGTTGCCGATCGCGCCGAGGACCGACGCTTCGGATAGATCGGCGGGAAAATGCTCGAGCGACGCCGGATCGTTGAACGGCCACGGAGGAACGGTCGTCAGCATCTTGCCGGCGCTATACGTCCAGGTGTGTTCGGCCACCTCGCGCACGAGATGGCGGATTGGGACATCGGTCGAACCCGGCGCCCGCCAGGCGAGGATCTCGCGACGGTAGAAAAAGGCGGCGCGGATCACCTCGTCCGGGTCGAGATTGATCTTATGGTCGTTCCACAGATGGTCATAGCCATCCTCGAACGGCCGGTGCCCCCACGAGGTCGTGTCGTTCACATGCATCGGCACCGTCGCGTCGCCGAGGGCGTGGACTGGGTAGCCGAGGTTTGTGAGATCGGAAGGCTTCTTCCGCCACTCCGTCCAGCCATAGAGCGCCAGGTTGTCGGCCGGCGAGAAGGGCGTGTGCGCGAAGGGGTAGCTCTGCCACTCGTTGTTCGACCGGAAGATACTGCCGTCGTAGCGGTCACCGTCCGGAAAGCTGTCGTGCGGCGTGACCCGCTGGTAGTTGGTCACGCCGTTGCTCTTCGCCCCGTGCACCGACATGCCGCTGATATCGGACAGCGCGATAAGGAGCAGGTCGACCGAGCCGTGTAGGCCGAGCGGTCCCGACTGCGTGTAGAGCATGCCCTGATGGTCGTCGTACTGGTTCGACATCCCCGGGTTCATGTCGATGAAATGCCATAAGCCAGTGAAGGCGCTTGGATTGATGTCGCCAACGCCGGGGATCCAATTCGTCAGGTCGCCAGTGGTCGGTAGCTTGTCGATCAGGTTCTTGGCGCCGTGCAGGCAATCCGAGCACTTATGGCCTATGTGGAACAGCGACAGGACGCAGGCACAGGCGCAGTAGAGCGGGACCACGGTCACCGCCGCGACACCTTTCATCGCCTCGTCGACGACCGACTTCGCCGTGCCGAAGCCAAGCGCACTGTCGAGCTTGAACCACATATGGGTGTCGTCGGTATTATTGTCGGGAATATTGGCTGAATATTCCGCTAATATCTTCTCGAGACCGGGCCCATGATCGGGATTATTATCGGCGATCGTGCGCAGGTTTTTGAGGGCGACGCCCGCATCAAGGTAGAATTTCTGCCATTCGGCCGGTGCAACCCCGGCAGGTGCAGGCGGTATTTGCTTGACCGATCCGCTGCTCGCCCGGTCCATCTGCTCCATAGCGGCTAACGCAGTGGTCGTTAGCCCGGTGTGAATACCTCCGTCGTGAGCGGCGGCCGCGGTATTGGCCAACACGGCGATCAGAGTCGCCGATGCGATCAAACGGTGAAGCAGCATATCCCCCTCCTCGTCCCCACGAGCGACTCTGGCATAGCACCGGCACGGCAATGGAGCGAGATGCTTTGCTCTATCGGTCTGAACCCACGTCTAAGAGCGCGAGCACGCCTGATCGCTGCGCGTTCATCCGCTGTATCGTAGGCAGCTGGCCGAAGAGGCTTGGCGAGCCACGACCTAATCCTCAGGGCATACGGGGCGACCGCGACACCCGGTGAAAGAGCGCCTGTCTTTCTCATGGCGCAATCCTCCTCCAAAAACGGCGATCGGGCAGGACTGCGGTTCGGCAATGAACGGACGTCCGCGAAGGTCGAACGGCGTAGTAAAAGCGGACGGGCCCCTATCCCCCC
>CAXTQJ010000003.1:0-53080 GCA_964246245.1 uncultured Sphingomonadaceae bacterium | reverse complement strand
CGTTGAGCAGCATCGAGATCAGGCCGTAGCCGGCCACCAAGTAGACCAGCTCGGCCGTTTGGTCTTCGCCAAACACCTTCAGGGCACGTTGGTAGGTGGATTCTGGGAGCTGCTTGCCGGCGGTCAGCGCCGCGGCCACGTCGTAGCAGGCCTGCTCCTCCTCGGTCAGATCGGCGGGGCGCTGGCCGGCTGCGACCGCGGCGATCTTGGCGTCGCTCAGGCCCGCCTCCGCGGCCACACACTCGTGAGCGTAGAGCTCGAAGCGCGAGTTGAACGCCGCCCCCGTGACCAGGATGGCTACCTCTTTCGCCGGCTTGGGCAGTTCGGAGTTCTCGAGCAGCGCCTTGGTGTAGGCCCAGGCCGGCCCCCCGAACTTCGGGAAGCGCAGCATCGGCGCAAAGGGACCGACGAGTGCACCGTCGTCGCGCTTGATGACGTAATTCGTCAGATGATCGGCAACCTTGACCATGTCGTCATGAGGGCCCGCACATCCGGCGGCATCTGGTCGGGTGTAAAGGGCGGCGCGCGCATGGTTTCTGTCCTGGTCAGGCGGGAACTTGTTCGATGGCGGACGGCTCCTGCGCCGCCACGTCGTTCTCGCGATGGTGAAGGCCCTGGGTATCCGAAGCCGTTCGCCATATCGGGCGTCACGTCGCGATGTTGAAATCGATCCTTTTGCCTGTTGTTATCTATGATGTGGATACCAAGGACCTCGATCTCGGCCTGCTCGTCACGCTCGAAGCCCTTCTGGCGGAAGGCAACGTCACGCGCGCCGCCCGGCGCCTGAACCTGAGCCAGCCTGCCTTGTCGGCCCGGCTGGCGCGGCTGCGCGACGCCCTCGGCGATCCCCTCCTCATTCCGGCACAGCGCGGGATGGTCCTGACCCAGCGCGCGGTCGAGCTTCAGCAGCCACTGCATGAAGCGCTGGAGGGTGTCCGCAGGGTTGTGGCAGATGGAGCGCCGTCCAACCCGGCAACCATGCGGACCACCCTGGTGATCGCCGCGAGCGACTATGTGCAGTATGCACTGCTCACCCGCTTCTCGATCGCGCTCAAGGCCGAGGCGCCCATGGTCCGCATCGCCTGGCGTGCCCTCGACGTGCTGGCGCTCGCCACACAGTTGGAGCGCGGCGAGGTCGACTTGGCCCTGGCATCTCCGGACCATGCACCGGCGGCCATGCGTCAACGCCAGCTCTTTCGTGAGGAGTACGCGGTAATCGCCCGGCAGGGACATCCGGCCGTGCAGAGCCGTCTCAGCCTGGATGTGTTCAGCGCTTTGGAGCACGTTGTCGTGTCTCCCGAGGGCGGCGGGTTCTCAGGGCCTGCCGATGCGGCACTGGAGGCCGTCGGCCGCCGCCGCACTGTAGCCCTGTCCACGTCGGGCTTTCTGATCGTGCCAGAGGTCGTGTCGCGGTCCGACATGATCGCTTTGATCCCACGGCGGATCGCCGATGGATGGTCGGATCGGGTGCAGGTGGTGGAACCGCCACTCACCATCCCCGGCTTTACTATCGCGAGTTTCTGGCACGATCGGACCACCAACCATCCGGCACAACACTGGCTGCGTGAACGGCTGACGACGTTGGCCGCCGAAGGGTAAATATAGACGTTACTGAAGGCTGCGTACGGCGTTTCCTGAAACACCATCGTTCTTGAGCACGCCGACCTGACAATTGGTTGGCACCTGGACTCGGACCCATACTATGCCAACATGAGCAGATGTCCGAGGTGGAAGCGGCAAGCAGGCCGCGAACGGCCAGAACTGGGTCATTTCAGCGGATTGGGTCATTTCTCGCTTCGATGCCCGCACCGCGAGGGTAGCCTTGAGGTTGGCCATCGCCTTGCAACACGCAGCCTGGTCCTCATCGCAGTCGACGTAGTCTGCCAGAACCGTTAACTCCTGTTCCGCGCGGGCCGCCTACCAACGAGTTGTCATCTTATCATCGACGTAGAGGAGTTCCCGTCGACCGAAAGTTTGTCGCCCAACGCAGTATCGAGATCACTTGTCGATCTCATACATGGCTTCTGAGTAGCGAATAGTAGACCTATGGCCTTAAGCCGTCGTGACCACAATCGCCTAGAAAGTGACTCGACCAGTTGAGCGCTGCCGCTAGCCGTTGCGGTATTACTATTCGTCCAGCCGGATTGGCGGGAACCACCTTGCCCGCGCGCACGGCAGCCCAGATCTGCCAAGCTCCCTCGATACTTGCCTACGTATCTGCGCTGGTGCAGAACCGCGCCCAGTACGACACGGCTGTCACTCGCCCTCCCTCTCGATAATGTTTGCAGCGATCTGGTTGATTTAGCCAATAAAGTTCTCGATTGCACCGATTCCATCGATCTCGCAACGGACGACATCGCCGATAGTAAGGAAGCGCGGCGGCTGCATGGCGGCTCCAACACCATCGGGGGTTCCGGTAGCAATGAGGTCGCCTGGTTGGAGTGTGAATGCCGTCGAAAGATAGGCGATTTGGGCCCAGATGTTGGCGACCATCTGGCTGGTGTCGCCGTCCTGCCGCGTCTCGCCGTTGACGAGGCAGCGCAGCCTCAGCGCATGCGGATCGGCGATCTCGTCGGCGGTGACGATCCATGGGCCGAGCGGGCCATGGGTGTCGAACGACTTGCCGACGGTGAAGGTCGGCGAATGCCGCTGCCAGTCGCGCGCCGAGATGTCGTTGGCCACGGTGTAGCCGAAGACATGGTCTTTGGCCTCGGCCTCGCTCACGCCCTTCGCGGCGCGGCCGATGACGACGCACAGCTCGACTTCGTAGTCGAGCTGCTCGGTCACGCCGGGGTTGATCGGATCGAACGGTCCGGACAGACACGACGTCTGCTTGTTGAACCAGAACTGATGGGCTGGCGTCTCGACGCCAAGTCGCGCGGCCTCGGCGATGTGCTTGCTATGATTCATGCCGATGGCGAGATACTTGCCCGGCGTCTCGATCGGCGCGAGCAGCGTCGCGCCGGCGAGCGGGATGGTGTCGGTGGCCGCGTCGACGACCCCACGGACCTGCGCCAGCGCCGCGTCGCCGCCGCCGACGATCGCGAGCATGGTCGGATACTCGCCGACCAGGGCATCGAGCGGGACGATGACCTCGTCTCTGACCGCCCCCAGACGGACCCGTCCGTTGTCGCTGAACCTTACCAGTCGCATGATCGCCCCCTTTGCCAGTTCGCTGCCTTCATCGGTCGTCGACCCGTCATCTTCGGGCTCCAGTGATGGGCTGCCGTCGCCATCGCGGTCAGGCCGGCACGCCGGCCAGGTGGCGGTCGAAGAAGGCGGCGATCCGCTGCTTGGCGTCGGCCGCGGCGATTTCATCGTAGCCGATGTCGAGGACCTTCTTCACGATGACGAGCGGCAGCGGCAGGCGGTCGCGCGAATGGTCGTCGAGGAACCCGTGGCTGGCATGGCCATAGTTCTTCACGTCGTGGTCGATGCCGTTCAGCGCCAGCGCGTGCTCGAGCTTCGCGGCGGCGCGCGGCAAGGTCGGATCACGCGCGCCGAAACTGCCGACCACCGGGCACGACCCGGCGAACAGAGTGTCGGCGTCGGTCGGAACCTTGCCGTAGTTCGGCGCGGCGGCGGCATAGTCGCCGCGTGGAGCCAGGAGCATCGCGAACGCTCCGCCCATGCAGAAGCCGATGACCCCGATCCGGCCGGTGCAGTCGGGCCGCTGCGCCATCCAGCGGCGCGTCGCTTCGATATCGTCGAAGCTGCGTCCACGCCTGGCGGCAAGGTCACGCAAGATCGCACGCAGGCAGGTGAACTTCCTGCTCCAGTGAAGCAGATCGGGGGCGACCGCGAGGTAGCCGACATCGGCCAGCCAGTCGGCATGGCGCTTCAGGTTGTCGCCCGCGCCATAGGCGTCGTGGATGACGACGACGCCCGGCCACGGCCCGGCACCTTCGGGCTCCACCACGTAGGCGGGAACGGTACCCGCCGGTGCGACGATGGCGACATCGGCCATGAGGGTTCCCGCTTAATACGGCGCGGCAATGGCGCGCAGCGCCGCGCCGATCAGCGCGACGTTCTCGGACGACGGAGCTTTCGCCTGTTCGAGCCGGGACAAATCGACGCTCGTCTCGACGACCGTGCGAACGCGGTCGTAACGCCGCGCCGTGAACGCCGCCAAGGCGTCGCCGAGCGAGGTCGCGGCGGCGATGCACTCCCCAAGGACGACCGCGTCCTCGAGGGCCATGCCGCCGCCCATGCCGAGATGGGCCGTCGTCGCGTGCGCGGCGTCGCCGATCAGCAACACTCGGCCACGGTACCACGGCGGCGCGACCAACAGCCATTCGAACGGCCGGCAGATGAGATCGGCGTCGGCGGTCAGGCGGCGGCGCAGCTCGACGATGGCTGGCGCGGTGTACGAATCGAGCAGATCGGTGAACAGCGCGAGCACCTCTTCCGGTGATCGCCGCCGCCACTCCGCCGAGGTAATCACGGCCGGGGCATACGTCAGCCCCTGCGGCAGATGATAGAAGCCGATCCGCCCGACCGGTCCGACGTACCAGCCTTCGCCGTCGATCGGCGGCCCCTCGACCATCCAGCGGATGCTCATCTGCCCCGAATAGGCGGGCGCCGGCGCGTCGGGAAACACCATTACCCGCGTCGGCGAGCCGATGCCGTCGGCGCCGACGATCAGATCGTACGATCCGTGCGTCCCGTCGGTAAATTCGACCGCCCCGGTGTCGGCGTCGATCGCCCGCGCCGTGATGCCGTGGCGCAGCGTGGCCCCCAGCCGCCGCGCCTCGTCGGCCAGGATCGTGAGGAAGACGGGGCGATAGACCCCGATGGCGGTCTTCGCTCCCGGCCAGTCGGGTCGCTGCGGCCCCGTGCTGATGAGTTTGCCCGTCGCGTCCATGAGGTGGGCCGCGGTCGTCTCGCGCGTCCACGGCGTCCCGGTCGCGTAGCATTCGTCGTAGACGCCGAGGTCGGCCAGGGCCTCGGCGGCGCGGCCGGAGATGCCGAGCGAGGCGCCGAGCGGAGCGTCGGCGAGCTCCACGACCTCGCATCCGACCCCGGCCCGCGCGAGCGCGATCGCCGCCGCCAGCCCGGCGATGCCGCCGCCGATGATCAAGGCCGATTGCGCGGACACCATGCCGGACCTCATCTGCGTCAAGCGACGGACCGTGGCGCCGGCAGGGCGAGCCGTCCGGAACGGAGGCCGGCGGCCAGCAGCGCCCCGGCGACGATGGCGAGGCCGGCGAAGGTCAGCGAAACGCCGGTGCGCGTCCAGCCGGCGGCGAACAGCGCCCCGCCGAGGAACGGGCCGGCGCCGCTGAACAAGCGCCCGAAGCCCATGACGAAGCCGATCCCCGACACGCGCACCAGCGCCGGGAAGGCGGCGGTCATGGCGGCGTAGAACACGGCGGTCGACGCCGCGAGGAAGAAGCCGCACGCGGTGGCGGTCGCGACCAACAGGCCAAGCACCGGCGGGACGAGGCCGAGCGCGCCGAGCGACAGGCCGAAGCCGATCATCGCCGTCGCCGCCAGCCGCATCGGCCCGATCCGCTCCGCGAACGCACCGAAGATCAGACCCGCCGGAATGCCGACGATGGTCGAGACGGCGGCGACGAGGCTCGCGGTCGACGGCGAGAACCCGGCATCGCTGACCAATTGTGGCAGCCAGCTGAGCAGATAATAGGCCGACGTCACCATCAGCAGGTAGACGAGCGCGAAGCGCAGGGTCGGCCCGCGCAGCCCCGGCGCCAGCAGCGCGCGGTACGCTACCCGCCGTTGCACCGGGACGTCGGGGAGCCAGCTTGCGGCCGGCCGCCCGAGCTGGCGCATGACCTTGTTCAGCCGGGCCAACGCATCGTGCGGACGGCGGTCGAGGAGGAAGGCGGGAGACTCCGGCAAGATCGCCGCGGCGACGAGAAGGAGCGCGCCGCCGGCCCCGGCGCCGATGGCGAAGACCAACGACCAGTCGTGACCGCGCAGGATGATCGATGACGACAGGCCGCCGATAAGGCCGCCGGCGGAGAAGCCGACCGTGGTCGACGCGACGGCCAGGCCCCGTCGCCGGTCGCTGGCGAACTCGGCGGCGAGCGCCGTCGTCAGCGAGACGAGGGCGCCGATGCCGAGCCCGGTGATGGCACGGCTCGCGGCGAGCGGGCCGACCGAGTGCGACAGCGCCGAGACGAGCGAGCCGATGGTGACGAGGACGAGCCCGCCGAGCATGGTTGGACGTCGACCGACCATGTCGGCGAGCGGGGACAGCCCGAGCGCCCCTCCGGCCATGCCGACGAGGCTGCTCGCGAGGACGAGGCCGAGCGTCGCCTTGGGCATGCTCCACGCCTTGCTGACGACCGGCGCGACGAAGGCCATCGATTGGGTGTCGTAGCCGTCGATCCCGGCGATCACGACGGCCAGAGCGACGGCGACGATCTGCCCGCGGGTCATCGGCATGGCGGCGAACGTCGGCCGCAGGTCGGTGGAGGATGCGACCGCCGTCATGCGGCCGACAATGCCGCGCGGTCGCCGGTCGCCAGCCACCGACGCAGGCTGGCGTCGAGCGCGACGACCTCCGGTCCGCGCGTGCCGGGAAGATCGCGTCGGATGACGAAGCCCATCTGCGTCTGCAGGTAGGCGAGATGGCGATAGCCGACGGGGAACGACGTCAGCAGCGCGTCGTCGAGACGGATCGTCGAGCCCGGGTCGACGACCGTCATGGCGTCAAGTTCGTAGACCGGCTGGCGGTGGAGGATGGTCCAGCGTCGCTCGCAGCGTTCGACGGCATCGAAGAAGCGACCGTGACAGGTGACGTCGACGGCGACGCCGTGGACGATGCCGCGTTGCGTGATCTGCATCTTGGTCTGCGCGAAGGCACGCGCGCCGTGCACCTCGATGCTGCTACCGCCCAGAAAGTGCAGGCCGACCGAACCGGCCTCGAAGGCCCGCCGGCAGCCGGCGATGAACTCGGCCGCACCGGCTTGAAACCAGGTCGCTATCATCCGGCCGTCGGGATGCCAGCACGACGCGAAGCGGTCCCAGTCCCCCGCATCGCGCCAAACCACCCAGTTGTCGAGCAGGTCGCGGATCGCCAGCCGGTCGGCCATCGCCGACATCGCCGTATCGGTGCCTTCCGCCGGCAGCTCGGACGGGACATCTGACGTCATGGCCACTCCCCAGGTCCCCGCCGCCGTTCGCGCGACGCGTATCGTCGCGCCTTCTTCGGTCGGGTCGGTCGACAGCTAGCCGTCGGGCGACGGCACCAGAAGATGCCGTTTTGACCAAGGTGTTACCGAACGGGTATACCCGGGCCCGGCCATCCGCCCGGTGTCTCGCTCATGAAACTGCATCATCTGCGCAACGTGGTCGCCATCGTCGAACGCGGCAGCCTGCGCGCGGCGGCGAAGAGCCTCGGCCTGGCCCAGCCGGCGATGTCGCGCAGCATCCGCGAGCTCGAGCATGAACTCGGCGTCACGCTGTTCGAACGGAACAAGTTCGGCATGATCCTGACGCCGGCCGGCGACATTTTCGTCCGCCGCGCGCGCGGGATGCAGGCGGAAATGGAGCGGACGCTCGACGAGATCGAGCAGTTCAAGGGTGCCGATCGCGGATCGATCGCGGTCGCCTTTTCCGGCGCGACGCTCCTTTCCCTGCTCCCGGCCATCGGCGACCGGTTCCACCGGCGGTTTCCTAACATCCGGCTGAAGATCGTCGAACGGACCTTGCCGATGGTCGAGACCGAGTTGCGCGACGGACTGGTCGACCTCTACTACGGCCCGGTCATGCCAAGCTTTGCCGACCCGGCCTTGACCGTTACCTTGCTCTTCGAGAACCGGCGGATCATCGTCGGCCGCCGCGACCATCCGCTGCGCTCTGCCACGACGCTGCAGGAACTGCAGGGGGCGCGGTGGGTGACGACGCCGATCGCGATCGACACCGACAACGAGGTCAACTGCGTGTTCCGTGACGCAGGCATGCCGCCGCCGCGAATCACGATGCAGGCGTCGTCGGGGATGTGCGTGGCCGTCATCGTCGCGACGTCGGATCTGCTGGCACCGCTGCCGCAGCAATGGATTGACTTCATCAACGCGACGGGCATCCTCATCCGCATCCCGGTCCGCAACCTGCCCGACGCGATGCGCGTCTGTGCGGTGCGCCGGGCCGGCCTCCCGCTGACGCCGGCGGCCCAGTATCTCGACGACCTCGCGACCCGTGCGGCAGCGGCGCATGAGCGCCGGATGCGATCGGCAGCGGCCCTGCCTATGCCTGACGGGTAACACCTTCCGCATTTTGCCATCTCGGCGACGGCGTCGGCCTGATGCGATACATCCCGCACGATGGCGGCTCCTACCGGGGATCCCGCCACAACAGCCGGGCAAGCTGGCGGGGTGGGGAGGACGAAAATGCGCGTATCGCGAAAGACGTGGCTGAAGCTTTCGGCGGCGAGCCTGCTCGCGCCGATGCCCGTCGTAGCCCAAACCCAAGCGAGCCTATCCGGCGCCGCTCCGATGATGCAAGCGCAGGCCGATCAGGGGACCACGGCGCCGCCGGGCACCGCGCCGACCTCGGCGTCGACTACGTCGCCGCAGGGTCCGAGCCAGATCGGCCAGTCCGAGGCGGCGCAGGTACTCACCGAGCAGTCGGGATTGCAAGAGATCGTGATCACGGCGCAGCAGCGCACAGAGAGCCTGCAGAAGGCCGCCGTCGCCGTTGCCGTCGTGTCCGGGGCGGACCTGATCAACGCCGGTGTCCGCGGCCTCGAATCGTTAGGCAGATTGACACCGTCGCTGATCGTGGCCAGCGGCAGCCAGGGGAACATCCTCTTCATCCGCGGTATCGGCAACCTTTCGGCTACGCCAGGCAGCGATCCCGCCGCCGCGTTCAACGTCGACGGCGTCTATGTCTCGCGGTCGAGCTCGACCTTCAGCACCTTCTTCGATCTCGAGCGCGTTGAAGTGCTCAAGGGGCCACAAGGGACGCTGTACGGCCGCAATGCGACCGGCGGCACGATCAACGTCATTCCCGTCCAGCCGCGGTTCGGCGAAGTATCGGGCTATGCCGTGGGCACGTATGGCAACTACAACACGGCCAATCTGGAAGGAGCGATGAACGTCGGCCTGGGCGAGGATGCGGCGTTCCGGGTGTCGGCCACCTACACGGCACACGACGGCTACCTGACGGACGGGACGCAGAGCGAGAACACCGGCGGTGTCCGCGCGCAGTTCAAGGTCAAGCTGACGCCCGACCTGACCGTCCGCATCGAAGGCGACTATGCGCGGCAGGGCGCGACCGGATCGGGCGTGAGCTACGTCGGCAAGTACGCCTTCAACCCGGTCACCAGCCAATTTGTCATCACGCCGTCGGGCCTGCCGCTCGACAGTGGCCTGTTCAGCGCCGTCGGCCAAGCCTATCGCACGAGCAACGGGGTGATCAGCTCGATTCCGACGCGCTCGCTCGATCCGCTGATCTTCCTGCCGTACCAGAACAACGAGACCTACGGCATCGACACGCATGTCGACTGGCAGACCCCGATCGGCACGTTCAGCGTTTTGCCGGCGTGGCGACACGCGAACAAGAACAACCTGAGCACCGATTCGGCAGGCGCGGTCGGCGACGTCCAGTCGCAGAACCAGTATTCGGTCGAGGCGCGTCTGGTCAGCAACCGCGGCAAGCTTTTCGACTATATCCTCGGCGCTTACTATTTCAGCGAGCGGATCAACGACGACACCCACACCGGGTCGGGCGTCCAGAACGGCTACACCCAGTCGCAATACGACACCCACTCGCCGGCCTTCTACGGCCGTCTGACCCTACACGCGACCGACTGGCTGCGGTTCACCGGCGGCGTCCGCTATACGGAAGACCACAAGACCTTCAGCAATCTGGCGCGCACCCTGACCGAGGTCTGCGTCCTGCCGGCGGCGTGCCCGACGGCAACGCTGCTGCCGTACACGACGACCCTCGAGCAGCAGCCGATCTTCCCGCCGGTCAGCGGCGGGCGCGCGACGCTCGCTCCCGGCGTCCTCGTCGCCCGAACCGACGTCGTCGGCTCGGGCAAGCTGGACCAAAGCAAGGTCAACTATCGGGGCGCGGTCGAGGTCGACGCGGGTCCGCGATCGCTCCTCTACGCGAGCGTCGAGACGGGCTACCGCGCGGGCGGGTTCAACACCGCCTTCAACTATGGCCC
Source organism: uncultured Sphingomonadaceae bacterium (assembly GCA_964246245.1). Lineage (GTDB taxonomy): Bacteria > Pseudomonadota > Alphaproteobacteria > Sphingomonadales > Sphingomonadaceae > Polymorphobacter_B. Next base: position 42,939 of record CAXTQJ010000003.1, on the reverse strand, counting down.
CGAGACCATCACCGCCTACACCATCGGCGCGAAGAACCGCTTCCTCGACAACCGCGTGCAGCTCAACGTCGAACTGTATGACTGGGAGTATCACGACCAGCAGATCACCTATCTGGGTGTCGATCCCCTCGGCCGGATCGGCCTCCTGACCCAGAACATCGGCCGCTCGACCAACCGCGGCGCCGAGGTCGAGGGCCGGGCGCTGGTCACGCCGACGACGACGCTCAGCGTCAACGTGCAGTATCTCGACGTGAAGTATAATTCCTTCACCTATACCTCGCCGGCGCGTCCGGTCACCGGCTGCGCCGTCACGCCCGTCGGTGCGACATTCGTCATCGACTGTTCCGGACAGGTCGGGATCAACGCGCCGAAGTGGACGGTCAATTTCGGGGCCGAGCAGGTCATCCCTATCGGCGACTATCAGCTCGTCCTGAGCGCCGACGGGCAGTATCGGTCGGGTCGCTACGTCGGCTTCGACTATATCTCGACCGAATATGTCGATCATGTCTTTACCGCCAACGCCCAGGTCTCGATCGGGGCGAAGGACGGTCGCTATGCCCTGGCCGCGTTCGTCCGCAACATCGGCAACGACCGCAGCCCGATCTACGGAACGCCGGCGCCGGCGACGAACCTGATCGTCAGCCTGCCGGGGACGCCACGACTGTACGGTCTCCGGCTGTCGACCAGGTTCTGAGGCAGGCGGAGCGGCAAATGATGGTCGGCATCCACGCGGGGACGAAGCTGGCGGTGGCGGCCGGGCTGGCGCTGACCACCGCCGCAGCGACGAGCCAGGTCGCACCGCCGGCGGCGGTCGCTTCGTCGGCGTCGGCCTCTCCGCCGGCGCGGTCGCTGACCGTCATCGCGTTGACCGCCGACGCCTACATGGTTTCGGGCGGGATCAGCACGACCGGCTTCATCATTGGCTCGACCGGGGTGATCGTGATCGACGCGCAGGCCTTTCCCACCGCCGCGAAGACGGTGCTGGCCGACATCGCCGCGCTGACGCCGAAGCCGGTCGATGCGGTGATCCTGACGCACAGCGATCCCGACCATATCAACGGCCTTCCCGCCTACCCGCGCGACATCGCCGTGATCGCCCAGGAAAATACCAGGCGAGACATCGTCCGCGTCGCCGCCGACCCTCGATCGAACGGAACGCCACCACCGCCCGAGATCAGGGACTACGTGCCGACCCGCACGGTCAGCCAGCGCGAAGCGTTGACGCTCGATGGCGTCCGTCTCGTGCTCATCCATACCGGGCCCGCGCATACCGACGGTGACCTGATCGTCTACCTGCCGGCCGAGAAGCTGGTTTATGCCGGGGATTTGCTGGCGCCCGATGTCGGCATGTATCCGGGCATCCATCTCGAGAAGCACGGTTCGTCGCTTGGCTGGATCGGCGCGATCAACGCAATGCTTGCGCTCGACGCCGATCGCTTCGTCGCCGGTCACGGCGGCATACTCACACGCGACGAGGTCGAGGAACGCCTGCATACCGGTGAGCGCCGCCGCGCCGAGGTCAAGGCGATGGTCGATCGCCACATGAGCCTGGCCGAGATCAAGGCTTCGCTCCATGATATGCCCCTTCCCGGCGTCGCCCGACGCTTCCCGACGTTCATCGAAACGACTTATGCCGAGTTGACCTCCGCGGACCCCACGCATTGACCGCCATGTCCTACTCGCCCGCGGAGGCAATGATGATCGTCGAACGCCGCCGGCACGGTGTCGGCCGACTTTCCGCTCGACTGGTCGTGGGCGCTGCGGTGGTGATGATAACCACCGCGCAGGCTCCGAGGCCCCTCCCCGCGGAAACGCTCAGTCTTCACGGCGACGCGGCCGCGCCCGACGTGAGCGGCGTCTGGGTGCGAGATGGAACCAGCCCCGCGTCGGCCAGCGCCGAAGGCTGGCTGCCATGGCCACCGCCTTTGACGCCCAAATATGCCGAGATCTGGCGGCAGCGTCAGGCGGCGGCAGCGGCCGGCAAGCGCAGCGATGATCCAGTGCAAAGCTGCCTGCCTCCCGGGATGCCGCGCTTCGACACCGGGATGACCGGACCGCTGCTGATCATCCAGACGCCGGGGCGGGTGATGCTCTATCGCGACGGGATGCCTGTGCGCCGGGTGTGGCTCGACGGCCGCCCCTTCCCGGCCGCGAAGGACCTCGAAGAATTCTCGAACGGCAGCGCGATGGGCCACTACGACGGCGGCGACCTGCTGGTCGAAGTGCGCGGGATCAGGGATCAGCCGATCGATGCGACGGGGGTACCGCACAGCGACCAGCTCGTCGTTCAGGAGCGCTTTCATCGCGTCGACGTCAAGACGCTGCGCGTGACGGTGACGATGACCGACCCTGTCGCCTTTTCCCGGCCGCTGATGACCAGCGTAATCTACGGGGCCGGCAACAGTCGCGCTTGGGAGCCCAAGGAGTGGTTGTGTCAGCCCGGGACCAACTATCATCCCGATGCATTCGTCCGATGATCGGTGCATCTCACAGGAGCATGGCTATGACACATTCGCCTCGTGTGACCGTCCTGCTCGCCGTCTTCATCGCCGCGCCGGCTTTGGCTCACCACAGTTTCGCAATGTTCGACAAGAGCAAGGAGATCGAGCTGAAGAACGCGACGGTGAAGGACTGGCAGTGGACGAGCCCGCACACCTGGCTCTACCTGCTGGTACCGAACGGCACGGCCAATCCCGACAAGTTCAGCATCGAAGGCGGCAACCCCGGACTGATGCGGCGGCAGGGCTTTGCCAAGGGATCGCTGGCACCGGGCGACAAGATCACCGTCTATATCTCGCCGCTTCTGTCGGGCGAAAAGGGCGGCGCGCTCAACGCCGTTCGCTTTGCCAACGGGCAGGTCGTCGGCGAACGCGCGCCGATTGCCGCGGGAGCCCGTCCGGCCGAGTGAAACATGGCGGCACTTAGGAGATGCTGAGATGGGTATCGCGCGCTGCCTGATGATGGCCGGCTCCCTGGGCCTGGGCCTGACGGTCGCCACCCCCGCCAGCGCCGCGCCCGGCGACCGATGGCCACCGGCCGGCGTTTCCTACTACGGCGACCCCGCGGTTCCCGACATATCTGGGATATGGCTGGGAACGGCGATCGGGGTTCCTGGCAAGGGCGCGATCACGAACAGCGGGGCCAGCTCCGATGGCCGGCCGCCGACGTTCTTCGCGCCGTGGCCGCTGCCGTACACGCCGGCCTATCAGAAGATCGCGGACGAGCGCGCCGCCGCCTTGAAGAAGGGCCGAGCCGTCGGCGACATCGGCTCGCGGTGTCTGCCGTTCGGCCTGCCGGCGATGCTGTTGGTCAAGGTCTATCCCGACGAGGTCGTGCAGACCCCTGGCCTCGTCACGATCTTCATCTTCGGGACGCTCCCGATCTTCATCTGGACCGATGGCCGGAGGCATCCGGCCGATCTGCCGGCCAGCTTTAATGGCCACTCGACCGGTTCGTGGACGGGCGATACGCTCTTCGTCGATACCGTCGGCCTCAATAGCCAGACGACGCTCGGGCCACCCCAATTCCCGCACAGCGACAAGCTTCACCTTCGCTGGACCATCCGGCGCGTCGCCGCCGATGTCATGCACGTCACCGTGACGATGGACGACCCCGAGGCCCTGACCGAGCCGGTGGTGACGACCAACATCTGGCACCGCATGACCGAGCGGAAGTGGGAGGTGCTCGACGACGGCTCATGTTTCGAGAATAACACGATGATCAGCGACAAACCGGTCGAGGCCGGCTTCATCAAGTTCTGACCGGAGCTGGCGATCGATACCTGCGCCGCCTAGGCAAAGCAGGTAAGCTCACGTGCCAAGCAAAACGTGGTAATGCCCGATGAGGGTCGCCCGGATTTTCTCTAGTCTGAAGGCGAGCGTCCGGCGTTCATTCCGCGACCCGGAGGGTTGCTGCAGAAGCATATTCGTTCGGCGTCAGCCAGCCAAGCGACGTGTGAGGTCGACTCTCGTTGTAGAAGCTCCGCCACGCTCTATCTTGACGCGGGTGTCGGCCAGCGACAGAAACCAATGCGCATTGAGCATTTGTCGCGCTAGCGACCATTTAACGATACGACGAAGGCATTGTCGGTCGGCTTTCCGGGGCGCGAGAAGTCGAGCGCGACACCGTTCTTATAGGGCCAGTGGTCGGATGCCTTCGAGATGGTCAATCGGCGTAAGAAATTGACCCTGGATCGGCGTCGAAGATTCCCCTCCGCGCGGGGAATTGAGCTCAGTCGTTTTCGCGGCTCTTGAACCGCCAGCTGTCGTTGCTGGTCTCGACGATGTTGCAGTGGTGGGTAGCTGATCGAGGAGCGTGGTCGTCATCTTGGCGTCGCCGAACACGGTGGGCCACTCGCCGAACGCGAGGTTGGTGTGACCACGATCGAGGTCTGCTCGTAGAGCTTGCTGACGAGGTGGAACAGCAGCTGGCCGCCGGAGAGGGCGAACGGCAGGTAGCCGAGCTCGTCGAGGATGACGAGATCGAGCCGCGACAGGTGATCGGCGATGCGGCCTGGCTTGCCGGCGCGGGCCTCGGCTTCGAGCCGGTTCACCAGGTCGACCGTGTTGTAGAACCGGACCCGGGCGCCGTTGCGCACGCAGGCGCGGCCGATCGCGATGGCGAGGTGGGTCTTGCCGGTGCCGGTGCCGCCCACCAGCGGGGGTTGCGCTGGCTGGCGAGGAAGCCGCCTCCGGCGAGCTCGCGTACCAGCCCCTCGTTGATCGGCGTGGTGGCGAAGTCGAAGCCGACGATCTCCTTGGCGAGCGGCAGCTTGGCGATCGTCATCTGGTAGCGGATCGAGCGCGCCTGCTTCTCGTCGATCTCGGCGGTGAGCAGATCGCCGACGACGCGCGGCACCGGGTTCTGGCGCTTCACGGCATCGGCGACCACCTCGTCATAGGCATGGCGCATGCCGGTGAGCTTCAGCTCGCCCATCCCCTCGAGGATCTGGTGGCGTTCCATAGGGCCTCCTCAGGCTGTCGTAGCGGGCACAATCGGCGATGGGCTCGTGGCGGAGCCGCAGCCCCTCGGGCGTGGCGATGGTGGCGGGCACCGGTGGCTGGCGCCGGCGGGTAAGGATGTTGATCACGACGTCGCGGCTGACCGTGCCGCCGGCGAGCGCCTCGGCGCAGGCCGCCTCCACTGCATCGAGCCCGTCGGTCAGCACCGCCGCCAGGATACCGACCATCTGCCGGTCGCCTTCGGCCGAGGCGGCGAGGCGCCGGCGTACGCTCGCACATAGAACATGCGGCTGTGGCAGAGCCGCAGGTGCGCCACCTTAACCGTCGTGGTGATGCCGCCGATCAGCACCACCTCATGGCTCCAGTTCAACTGGTATGCCTCGCCCAGCGCGAAACTCAGCGGCACGTACGTCGCAGCCGTCGCCGCCGACCGATCGCTTTGCCAGTTCGCCGCGTAGCGCCAGACCGCATCATAGCCGCCGAGGTAGCCGAGCCCCTGCAGCTCCTCGAAGAAGCGGATCATAGTCAGGCGCTCGCGCCTTGCCTTGCCATCGTTCATCTCCAGCAGCCGCTCCAGATCGGCCGACCACGGCCCCAGCTTCGGCAGCGGCTGCACGCTGCGCTCGTACGCGAACGCCGTCTCGCCCGACCGCAGCACCTTCCGAACCGTGTTCCGCGACACGCTCAGGTCCCGCACGATCTCCTTGATCGACTTGCCCTTGACGAAAAACTCGCCGGATCCGCGCCACCGTCTCCACGACCAGCATCTTCCCCGACGACCCCGCGCAAAGCGCCGGCCGTGAACCGCTTCCGTTCAGGAGGTCAAAGTTGCACGCCGATCACTCCCCACCGGGGTCAACATTGCAGCCCGACTCACACGTCCGAGGCTAACAGCAACTTGCATCCGTCTCGCAACGTCTGATCAAATGATGGAATTAATTACTTTGACACACTATTAAGGCGGCTGATTTCCACTGCCTTCTGATGGTTAATCATTCGCTATCGGGTAGCCAACGCGTACCACTTACATGATGAATGTCGTTATCTCGGAAGGGCTTTAGAACGGCGACTTCATAACTGGCACGCTTCTTCATCCGAGTTATATAGTCTGAAGTGCGTGGCCGTAGTTGCTCGCCCCAAAGACGCACAGAACATCCATACTCCAGTCGCATCAAGAGCAGCGAGATTGTTATGTCGGCGAGCGTTATGAAATCGCCCAACAAAAATAGACTGGTGGCAAGGCTCGCTTCCACGTCATCGGCCATGCTTGTCGCTATAGATTCGCCTTCGGTGATATCGCCAGGACTAGCCATCCAGTTTTGAAGATCGTTCCAATCAGCTAGCTTTAGATCGTAAAGATCAGAGTATTCGGGGTATGCCTTTCGTGCTTTGATGATGTTGTCGTACATCGCTGGCTTCCAATAGTCCGGGAGCCCGCTTAAGAGATGGGCTCGGTAGACGAAGCCGCGAAGCGGGAAATCATCCGCCAAGCTAATCCACCGGTTCATCTCGCCGAAAGCCAAAGGATCGAGCGGGGCGAGCTCTGGTCCGTCGAAGTAGCTGTTCACAAATCTGATGATGGTCGCCGAGTCGAAGATCGAGCGGTCGGCAAAAGTCATTGTGGGGACGAGGGCGCGGGGATTGATCGCGATGTACTCGGGGGTAAGATTTTCGCCGCGCGCGGCCGCGACCGTTCGATCGGCGAAAGGCACGCCCTTCTCGACTAGGGTCATGCGGACGCGTTGCGAGCAGATTGACGTAGGGATCGTGTAGATTGTCACACCGGCGCTGGCACCGTCATGCTTCGATGTCGCACCTGCGGCTGCATGGGCGATTTCAACGAGGTCGTCGTCGGGCATGAACCGGCGAAGGTTGAGCGCTTGTTTCATAGCGTGCTCCTGCGGTGTCTGCGCGCCGTCCGCAGCCGGCGCACAAGCGGTTCGAATTCACGGAAAGGCCGCCCTGTCCGGACGTCACAGTGTCTTGACGGTGCGAAGCTGAGCCCGCTTGTCGATGACGATCTTGCCACCCTTGATCACCACCACCGGCTTGAGAAAGTACCAGTAGCCATCCAGCGGATTGCCGGTCAAAACGAGGATGTCGGCGAGCTTGCCAACCTCGAGCGTACCACGATCGGCGCTGTGCTCGACGAATGCAGCCGAGTTCGGCCCAATGATTCTGACAAGATCTTTTGGTGAAAAGACGAGGCTTAGCGTCGCCAGCTCATGCTCAAGCGAAGCGGTCGGTTCGAAGCTGGTGTCCGACGAATAGGCTACGGTGACCCCGTTGTCGTACAGCGTCCGCAAATTGAGAGGGAATTTGCCGGCAGCCTGGCCGCGCGCCTCGGCCGACGGAGAGCCGAGTGGCCAAGGCGCACCGTCGCGCGTCGTGGGTCGATTGTCGTCGTTGAATACGCCGAATAGCGGGGAGCTGACCGCGGTCGACGACGCCACCATCGCCCCCGTCGATGCAATCTCCTTCGCGTCGGCGTCGGTCATAAAGGCATAGTGCGACGAGTGGACCAGCCGACGTGCACCGAGGCGCACGGCCGCGACTTGTGCCGGAGGGCTGACGGCATGAACTTGGACCGGGATGCCGAGCTTTCGGCCTTCGTCGAGTGCTGCCGCTAGGTTGCGCGTTTCCTGTTCGGTCGGCTCGAAAGGCCACTGCGTATCCACCGCCATCGACGCGATAGTCGGATACGGCATCTCGGCAATCGCATCCGCCCCTTGGGCTTTGACGGCGTCGACTCCGGCGCGCACTTCCGCCTCTGTCTTTGTCTTCGCTGCCCCAAGTGCGGGAATCGCCCAGATCGCCGAGATGATCCGGGGTCCGTTGATCTCGCCGTTATCGACCATGCGCTTGAGCGCAAGGATGGCCGGGCCGTCGTCGCCGCCGGATTGAACGGTGGTCACGCCCGACGCGAGCAGCGCCACCATTTGGCGAGCCGCGTCTTGTTTGAGGAACTCGGCCGGTGTCTTATCGCTTCCGGGCCGGCCTTGCGGAATGAGGTGCCGATGGCCGTCAATATAGCCAGCAATAACCGTCATCCCAGTCGCGTCGATGCGCGGGCCGCGCGCGGCAGCGGGCGGCGGTCCGGCGGCCACAGTCGCGATGTGTCCGTCCTTCACGACTACCGCCCCGCGCTCAATGACCTGGCCCGTGCCGGTGATGATCCGTGCGTTAGAGATGACGACATCGTTTGAAGTCGCGCCAGACGTTGGCGACAGGCCAGTCAATCCGGCGGCCAGCAACACCACGCGCAGTGAATGAGCTAGCGAGGCCGGCAACGACTGTCGGGGCAGGGCGGAGCACTCAGCTGCCGGGCTGCTCTGATGGGCTTTGGCCATCTTTTCCTCCATCAATGCTCGCGGGCTTCATTGATACGCTCTTCCGAATCCGAAGATTTGTTCGCCTATTGTTCAACCTTTGGGTTGCTGAATGCTGTTCAAGCTGTCGAAGCGTCCTTGATTAGGTAGCTGCACTAATTTGTGTGCTTGCCGATTTGTCGAATGAAATCGTCGACGATGCCATTGAACTCATCCGCAGCTTCATATTGCGGATAGTGATTCGGCGATGTCAGTCGGACATGTCTGCCGCCGGTCGCGCGTGCGATTACATCCCCGACCGCCTGGATGGCCTCGCTCCAACTGCCGCTGACCACCAGGACCGGAACCTTCAATTCGCGCAGCGCCGTCGCGGCTTGGCGCAGCGCCAGCGGGGAGGACATCCGATTCTGCAGGGCCGCGCAGCCCCACTTTGTCAGTGTCGCCTCGTCCGTCTCGACTTGCCCGTTGCCCATCTCGCCGACCATTCGACCAACGCCGCGGAGGGCGATGCGGGCGTAGTCGGCCGGTGTTCGGGCTGCGAGAAACGAATCAACTAGGGCGAAGATCTTGTCGGCTTCGCCGGGATTGGCTTGCACCTGTGGGTCGGTCAGCGCGAGGGTCTGCAGCGCGGCCTCGACCAAGATAAGTGATCGCACCGCCTCCGGCCGGCGTCCAGCAGCCGCGAGAGCCGCCGCGCCGCCCCAGCTATGACCGATGAGGTGGGCCCCGTCGCCAAGAGCCTCGGCGATCCAGACGGCGCTGTCCTCCATGTCGTCCACGCCGCGCGACGGGCTCCGCCCGAAGCCCGGCCGCTCGGCTATATCTATCCGGTAGCCGCGCTCGACGAGGGCCTTTTGTCTGCTGAAAGTCGCCGGGCCGCCGCCAATCGCGCCCTGGACGCCGCCGTGGATCAAGACAATCCGCTCACCCTCGCCAAGGTGTTCGAAGTGAATCGGCAAGGAGGTCGCGGCGGGTGGCGGCTCGACGACCGGACACTGCGCGGCGAGCCATGCAAATTTCTCGAGTGCGGCGTTTCGGTCCATATCTACCTCAACCAACTTCTTGGGCGATGCCGCGGCTAGCAAACGACGGCGGTGCGATCCTCTCGACCGGAACATCCGCGCTGCGCGTCACGTCGCGGCGAGCATGGCGGCTATAGCCGGCCGAGCCTCGGCCCCGGTCCGCTCGCTTAGCGTCAGGTAATCGGGATTGAACCACTGCGTCATGGCCGAGGCGAAGCTCGGCCGCGCCCGGACCGCCGTGAACCAACGGTCGAGGTCGGGACGTTCTTCAAGCATCATCGTCTGATTGAGATGATGCATCCGCTGGACGAACGGCGCCAACCCAAGGTCAGCAAGACTCAGACAATCGCCGGCGAGCCACTCGTTCTTTGCTAGGACTGCGTCCATGTCGCTGAACAGCTTGTCGATCCGCCGCGCGGCTGGCGGCAGCGCCGGATTTGTCATACCTGTAGTGAACGCGACCCGCTTCATGTCACGTCGTTTCTCGTCGGGGATGGCTTCAAGGATGCGGTCGAGCGCTTTAGGTCCATTGGCAAGGTATTGGTGGCGGAACGAGATCGCCTGGCTGAGCACGCCGATCGCGCCGAAGACGTCGTCGTCGAGCTGACGCGTCCACCAGCGCATCCGCGCGCGCGCCGCGGGGTCGCCAGGGATCAGCCGGCCATTGCCGTAGGCGTCGGCGAGATACTCATTGATCACCGTCGACTCGACGACGACGAGATCGCCGTCGACCAGCGCCGGAACCTGTCCCTTGGGGTTGATCGCGAGATACTCGGGGCGTAGCTGCTCGTCGCCGCGTAGCTTAAGGTGGCGGCTCTCCCAATCCAGGTCGAGCTCGTCGAGGACCAGCCGCACCTTCTGAGCGCAGGTCGACATGTCGTTGTGGTAAAGCTTTAGCATCACGCTGTCTCGAGTTCGGCCGATCGCACGTCGTCGCCGAGTTCGACCGCAATCATGGCTTCGAACATCCGCCGGCCCATCACGCACGCGCGGTCGGCCTTGAGCAGGATCTCCGACGCCCGGCCGTGGAGGCCCATGACCATCGCCTCGATGGCCTCGGTCGCGGCGCTGTCCTCGGGAATGATGGTCTTCATCGCGCCGGACAGCATCATCTGCGAGACGCTCGCCTCACGGCTCCAGCTCTGACCGCTGGCGAAGAAGTAGTGACTGGTGTGACGCGTAGCCGGCGTCACTCCGTGGTAGACTCGAACCGAGCCGATAAGGTCGCCTCGCGCGGCCTTGTCGCCGGTCGGCTGATGAAGCGCCATACCGCCGACGTGCAGACACGGCAGGTGCAGCGTCAATCCCTGATAGCGGTCAACCAGTCCATCGTAGCCGAGCAGGCGTCCGTGGAACTCGGGAACCGGAACGCCGAGCTGAACATATTCGGTCGCGATCCAATCATCGCCGCGGGTCACCCTAGGAATGGTATCCTGCGCGCCGCCGCCGCCGCCGAAGCTGCCGGCGTGAACGTGACCGATGTGAGTCAGGTCGAACAGGTTGTCGTGGAGCAGCATCGCCCGGCAGTTTACGAGCGAGTAGCCGCCGCTAGCGATGGTGTGGAGGTCGTCATCGAGACCGAGCTCGGCGAGTGTCGGGATCAGCTTGGGGTCGGCCAGCGCCGGATCGCCGGGCCAAATCCACAGCCAGCGCCATTGCTCGATCATCGGATAGGCCTTGATCCGGCAGACATTCGGTATGTTCGGCTGGCTCGGGATGAGGGCGCAGCTGCCGTCCGGGCGAAATGTCAGTCCGTGGTAGCCGCATTGAATGTCGTCACCAACCAGCCGGCTCTTACCGAGCGGATAGCTGCGATGCGGGCAACGCCCCTCGACCGCGACCGGGTCACCGTTTTCGCGGCGATAGAGCGCGACCGGCTCGTCGAGGATCCAGCGTTCAATCGGAGTGCGGCCGATCTCGTCCGACCAGGCCGCGATATACCAGCGATTCCTGGGCGCGAAATAGCCATCTGGCAACGGATACATGCGAAACCTCCCCAGGTAAGCGACGGGCTATCTCGATGGAGGCGGCTTGACGAATTGATTTCTCAAGCAAATCATATTCACACCAGCAATAGAACCGCCGTGGTCAAGGAATTGGCGACCAGCGGCGTGCGGCTTAGGATGATGGTAAAGGACGCGGCCTGCGCCTGGGAGGATATTGTGAAGCAAGCCGTCAACATGCGCCGCTTCCGTCCCGACGGTGACCTTGTCGCCGTCGCCGCCGCTCAACCCGGAACGACGGTCAAGCACGATCCGGCAACCGCCGGCGTCACGCTCTACACGATACCGCCGTCGCTCTGTTCGCAGCGGGTCAGGATGACGTTGTTTGAGAAGGACGTTCCCTTTGCCGAGCATTCCGTCAACACCGCCGCCGGCGAGAACCTAACGCCGGAATACATCGCGCTTAACCCCCGCGCGTTGGTCCCGACGATGACCTTCGACAACCGCGTCCTGTTCGATTCAGCGACGATGATGCGCTTTATTGACAACTGGTTCGTCGGTCCCGAGCTTGCCCCGGCCGGAGTGGCAGAACGCGCTGCAATGGACGTATGGATCGACCGGTCGGATGATTTTCCGGTGCGTGGGTTCACCTACCGCGCCCACCTCGCCTCGGGCCTGCCCGACTATTGGCGCGTGGGCATGCATGACAACATCGTCCGCGCCCGCGAGCTGTACCCTGAGCATCGCGACCTTTACGACCTCAAGCTCGCCGACTGGCGCGACCTCGTCGCATGGATGGACGACCCCGGCGACGCGGTCGATGGCGAGGCGATCGCTGCGCGCTTAGCCGACGACGCCGAGGCTGCGCTCGCCATGTCGCCGTTCCTGGTCGGCGATGCGCTGACGCTCGCCGACATCTCGGTCTTCATTCTCCTGATGCGCCTCCAGTGCGGCTGCAACGTCGACCTGTGGAGTGCGACCAAGCGACCGGCGGTGCGCCGCTGGATCGAGGCGCTGAAACGCCGGCCGAGCTACGACGGCGCCGTGCTCGCGCCCTACCGCGGCAGCCGCATGGTCCAGGTCGAGGGCGACTGCTGGCTACCGCTCGCCCACGCGGCCTAACGGAGCTCTCACAATGACGTTCGCTCGCGACGCGCGGCACATGTTCGGCTGGGCGTCCGAGGTCGGCGCCGCGGCGGTCGCGCGGCGCATCCTTGGCGACGACATCGTTGCCTTCCGCAGCGGAGACGGCGAACTGGCCGCGCTGGCCGACCCCTGCCCACACCACGCCGGCTCACTCAGTCTAGGCTCAGTCGCCGACGGCTTAATGCGCTATCCCTATTATAGGCTCGAGTTTGACGGCAGTGGTATCTCGGGGTCGGCGCGAGTCCGCCACCGCCTCGCGCGCTTGGTCAATGCCGAGCGCCAGCGCGCCGCTTAGCCGACGGTCAAGATGCTTAATCTACGCACCTTCGATCTCAACCTTTTAAGAGTGTTTGAGGCGATCGCACACGACCGAAGCGTGTCGCGAGCCGCCGACAAGCTCGGCATGTCGCAGCCCGCGGTGAGTAACGCGCTCAACCGCCTGCGCGAGCAGCTCGGCGATCCCTTATTCGTGCGCACCTCGGCCGGGATGGAGCCGACGCCGAAGGCCGACCTGCTTGCATCGTTTATCAACCAGGGCATGACCGCGATCCGCGCTGGCCTGACCTCGGGCACGGCGTTCGACCCGGCCACCTCGCGGCGGCGCTTCCACCTGCTGCTGACCGACGTAGGCGCGATCACCTTTCTCCCACAGCTGCTGTCGACGCTCGACCGCGAGGCACCAGGTATCGACCTTACCGTGTCGGAATTCGCGGTTAGCAACTATGCTGATCTGCTTGATGAGGGACTGGCCGACCTCGCCATCGGGCGTTTCGAGCTGAGTTCGGCGCTGCGCAGTCAGCTGATCCACACCAGCCGGTATGTTGTCATGCTGAGCAAAGACCATCCCGACCTTGCCAAAGACCCGGCGGGCCGGCCGGCGATCAGCTACGAAAGCTATGTGGCGGCGCCGCACGTCGTAGTCGCTCCTCCCGGGTCGTCCGGCGATCCGATCGGGCACAGTCTGGGCCACGACGGGGGGCGACGGCGGGTCGCGCTCTCGGTGCCCTATATCGCCATCTTGCCGATGGTCATGCGCGGCACGCGCCTTATGGCAACCGTCCCCGATGCGCTGGCGGGCCAGCTAGCCGCCGGCGGCGATCTCTGCCTGTGCTCGCCGCCATTCTCGATTGATGACAACCACATCCACCAGTGGTGGCACAAGCGTCTTGACACCGATGCTGGGCATCGTTGGATCAGGCAATTATGCGCCGATGCCGGAGGCCACGGCTTAGACGACATCGTAGTTCCGCTCTAAGAGCTCTCACGTAATTTCTGGCGAGTCAGGATGAACGGCAACGAGCTCAAGCCGTACAGTCCCGCGTTCGTCCCATACTTCGAGTCTCTCGCACCTAGCTCGACTTCCGCCTCGATCAACGCCTCGAGCAGGACCTCCATCTCGATCCGGGCGAGGTGCATCCCGGCGCACATGTGCGGGCCGGTGCCCCAGGCGAGGTGGTCACGCGCGTCGCGGCCGACATCGAAAGCGTCGGGGTCGGGGTAGTGGCGCTCGTCGCGGTTGGCGGCGCCGTAGAGCAGCATCACTCTCGCACCGGCCGGGACAACGTCGTCGCCGACCGGATAGTCGGCTGCGGCGACCCGCGAGAACCAGCGGATGACCGAGCTGTGACGGACGCCTTCGAGCACCGCCGCCGGCACCAGACTCGGGTCGGCGCGCAGCCGCGCCCACTGCCCCGGCGTCGTCGCGAGGTTGTGGAGCAGGTGGCCTTTGGCGAGAATCGTCGTGTCGAGGCTGGGGATGACGTAGGCGCTGATCGCCGCCATCGCCTCGCCCATGGCCAGCTTGCCGTCGGCGGCGGCGGCGAACAGCTGCGCCGCCCAGCTACCCGGCGCGACGACGTCGGGGCCGAGCGTCGCCATGTAGGCGAACGCCTCGCGCATCGTCGCCGCGTCGGCCGGATCGATCGCCGGGCCGATGACGTTGAACGCCGCCGCCGCCCAGTCGAGCATCCGCTCGCGTCCCGCTTCGGGCAGGCCGACGAGATGGGCGACCGCCTCGACCGGCAGGACGCGGGCGAGGCCGGTCATCGCGTCGACCCAGCCGGCATCGACGAGGGTCGCGACATGGCCGGCGACGCGCGCCTTGAAGCCGTCGCGCGCCGCCCGGAGCGCCGCCGGGGTCAGCGGCCGCATCACCGCCGCGCGCAGCCGGCGGTGGAGGTCGCCGTCGCTCTGGATGACGTTCATGCCCTTCGGCGCGTTGAACGCGGCGCTGAAGCCGACGCCCTCGCCGCTGATCAGCGCGCCATCGGCGCGCAGCGCGGCCTGGACGTCGGCGAAGCGCGCGATGGCATGGACGTCGAGCCGGGCGAGGCGGACGACGGCGCCGGCGTCGCGCAGCCGGCGATAGTCGGCGAAGGGATCGGCGAGGCTCGCCGGCGCGAACAGGTCGAGGTCGAGCGCCGCCATCGCCATCAGAAGCCGACCCGGTCGGCGCCCTTCAGCGACAGGATGTCGCGCGCCTCGGCCGGGGTCGCGACCTCGAGGCCGAGCCCCTCGATTATCCGCCGGACCTGCGTCACCTGCGCCGCGTTGCTCTCGGCCAGCTTTCCGCGGCCGAGCCACAGCGAGTCCTCGAGCCCGACGCGGACGTGGGCGCCCATGGCGGCACCCATCGCCGCGACGCGCATCTGCGCCGACCCGGCGCCGAGCACCGACCAAGTATAGGCGTCGCCGAACAGGCGGTCGGCGGTCCGCTTCATGTGGAGCACCTCGTCGGGGTGGCTGCCGATGCCGCCCATCAGCCCGAACACAGTCTGGATGAACAGCGGCGCCTGGACCAGCCCTTCGCGGTAGAAATAATGCAGGTTATGCAGGTGCGCGGTGTCGTAGCACTCGAACTCGTAGCGCGCGCCGGTCGGGTTGAGCGTGTCGAGGCAGAAGGCGATGTCCTTGTAGGTGTTCCTGAAGATGAAGTCGCGGCTCGCCTCGAGCATCGCCGGCTCCCACGCGTGCTTCCACTCGGTCCGCCGGCCGAGCATGGGGAACAGGCCGAAGTTCATCGACCCCATGTTCATGCTGGCGACCTCGGGTTGCCATACCGCCGCCGGCGCGACGCGTTCCTCGACCGTCATCCCCGGCGCGCCGCCGGTGGTGATGTTGACGACGACGTCGCTCGATTGCTTGATCACGCGGAGAAACGGTTCGAACGCTACCGGTCGCTGGTCGGGCCGGCCGTCGTCGGGATTGCGCGCGTGGAGGTGGACGATCGCCGCGCCGGCTGCGGCGGCGCCGAGCGCCGCGTCGGCGATCTCGGCGGCCGTCACCGGCAGGTGCGGCGACATCGACGGTGTATGGATCCCGCCGGTCACCGCGCAGGTGATGATGACCTTGCCCGCCGCCGCCATTTCGCGTGTTTCCTAGAAGTTGTAGCGAGCCCGGGCACCGTACGTCCGTGGCGCACCGGGAAGGAAGGCGTCCCCGCCGCTCCCTGCCGCAGCGCTGACTGCATAATAGGCGCCGTTGAGGTTGCGAGCGAACACCTGCAGGCTGAAGCGCGAGTTGACCGGTCGATAAGTGATCGCCGCATTCACCAGGTGGTACGCGGCCTGGCGCAGGCGGTTGTCGGGCTCCCATGAAAAACTCGATCGATAGCCGTCGTTCGCGTTCAGCTCGAACTCTCCGATCGACGTCGGGACAACATAGGTGACGCCGATCGAAGCTGAGAAGTCGGGCGCCTGAGGTTCCTGGAAGCCGGTGAGGTTGGCCGTCGTCGATATGTTTCCACCAAGAATGGTGCCGGTCACCACCCGCGGTATCGTCAGGATACCGGCCGGAAAATTCGTGTAGCGCGCATTGAGGAATTCAAAGCCACCGTTAATGGTCAACCCTTTCGCCGGCGCGAGGACGAAGTCGACGTCCGCCCCATAGTTATGTGCCGACGCCGCATTAAATAGGATCGAACTTCCCGGCGGGGCTGGCGGGACCGTCGCGCGAAGCTGGATACCGCGATAGTTGTAGTAGAACCCAGCAACGTTGAGTCGCAGAAGCCGGTCGAACAGCTCCGACTTAACGCCGACTTCGAAGTCATCGAGCACTTCGGGGGCGGAGGCTGGATTGGTGAAGGTGGTCGGATTGAAACCGCCCGACTTAAAGCCGCGGTTGTATGAGGCGTAAACGTGAATTTCGTCGGTCAAATCCTGTGCCAGAACCGCCTTGTAGGTCAACTTGTTGAAGGTGACGTCGGTAGCTATACCGGACTGAGCTGGCGTGGTGACGAAAGTCGGCGGAAACGCCGCGATGGAGCTGGGAAAGCCGGCGAGCGGGGTGATGATGCCGGTGAACACCTTCTCGTCACTTGTGTACCGCAAGCCGAGCGTGACGTGGGTTCCCGTCCGGAACGAGTAAGTGCCCTCGCCGTAGCCTGAATACGATCGGGTGTGCTGATGCCCCATGGTATCGCTCGGCGTGATGCCGGGGGAGCACACGAGCCCGATGCATGTCCCGTAGACCTTATTGTCGATCGTGGTCTGGTCGTCGTAGAAGAATGCACCCGCCAACCATTTGAACGGCCCTGTGCTGTTCGAGGTGATCTGGAACTCTTGTTCGAATGTACGCGCCCGCTGGCGGCCGCCGAAATTGATTGCGCTTTGACCAGGCGCCGTAGTGCCAAGTACGGGAGCCTGCGTTTGCAGGCTGGGGGATTCGTTGTTTATGTAACCGGTCAAGCTCGACACGGTCGCGAAGTTGAACGTGTGCTCGGCCTTCAGCGAGATGCTGTATATGCGTTGCCGCGCGTAAGGCGTAAGCCGGGAGTTGATGTTGTATTCGCCGGTATTACGTGTCCCGTCCGAGCTGACCGTTCCCGGAAAAACCCCAACCGCATCACCCTCGTCGGTCTTCGTGCGGTCGTAGAACCCGCGCAACGTAACTTTGGTATCCGGCCCGGGCTTCCACTGGAGCTTGGCCTGAAAGCCCAGGTCTTCGAACGTGTATGCCTGCTTGCCGGTGAAGACGTTGGTTCCCCAGCCGTCGATTTGATCGATGAACAAGGCGGCGAAGTTAATAGCGAGATTTTCGGTCAGCGGTGTGGAACCGTAGAAGTTCGCCTGGATGGTGTCGTAATTACCATAGCTGATCGAGGTGTCGATGCTGGTGTCTGCACCTGGGTCCTTGGTGATGACCTGGATAAGGCCCCCGGTCGTATTGCGTCCATAGAGTGTTCCCTGCGGTCCCTTGAGCACTTCGACCCGCTCAATGTTATTGAACGAGAACGAGGAAGCAGCCGAATTCGGCAGATAGAGCCCGTCGATATAGGTCGCGATCGGAACTTCGGTGCTATAGCCCGCCGTAGTGGTGCCGACGCCGCGAAGAAACGCGTTGGTGCCGGCGATGGTGCGAGTAAAGCCTAAGCCCGGCGTGATCTGCGGTAGATCGACGACATTGACGACGCCCAGTACCTTGAGTGCTTCGCCCTTGAAGGCGGCAACACTGATTGGCACTTGCTGGAGGTTTTCAGCGCGCCTGTTGGCGGTAACGATGATATCGCCGATGCCGGTATCTGCTGTGTCGGTCGTCGTCGCGTCGGACGACACGGTCGTCGCCGTCGGTGTCGACGAAGGCGGAAGTGCTTGCGCATAGGCTGTCGTAGTGAATGCGACGCAGCAGATCGCCGTCGATATCAAAAGGTTGTGCTTCACCATACCCCCCATCCCAGAGCGCTGCTCTGGTCGCTTTTTCCAGCGACTCGATGCATTCCGTATACAAACTTTATTTTGCGAGCAAAGCGCTTTTTTGATAGGAAATGGCCAATCGATTCGGTGACGGCCGGACGTTGATCGTTGGGGACGAAATTGAGCATGATCAAAATCGTGGATGTGGAATCGGTTCGCTTCAGCGCGCCAAATCTTGGCGAGATGGCGCGCTTTCTCACGGACTTCGGCATGACAGAGGCCGAGGACGGCGGCGACGGTGTCCTGCGGATGCGCGGCACCGGCAACGCGCCGTTTGTGCACGAGACGGTTCTTGGCGATCCCGGGTTCGTCGCGTTGACGCTCCGTGCGGCAAGTCTCGACGATCTGCACCGCCTCGCCGAGGCAGAAGGCGTGGCGGTCGACGCTGCGCCCGGTCCGGGCGGTGGGTCAGTCATTGCGCTGATCGATCCCGACGGCTTCCGTGTCGAGGTCGTTGCGGACAAGGCGCGGACGACATCGATCGGCCACGCCGTTCGTGCGCTATGGAACACGATGACCGGCCGCGCGCGCACCGGCGAGACCAAGCGGATCGCAGCGGGCGCAGCTGGCGTCGTCCGCCTCGGTCACGTCGTCCTCGGCGTGACCGACACGGCCGCCAGCACCGCATGGTACGCCGACCGCTTCGGCGTGATCGTCTCCGACGAGGTGCGCGCACCCAATGGCGACCTCGCCGCCGTCTTCCTTCGTTGCGACCGCGGCGACGATCCCGCCGATCATCACACGCTCAACTTCGCGTCGGTCCCCGGCAAGCCGGCCGGCTTTCACCACGCCGCGTTCGAGGTTGCCGATCTCGACGATCTTATGGCCGGCCACGAGCATCTTAAGGCCACCGGCTATACGCAGGTGTGGGGCGTGGGGCGCCATGTCCTGGGCAGCCAAGTGTTCGACTACTGGCGTGACCCATGGGGGCACCGGGTCGAGCATTGGACCGATGGCGATGTCTTCACCTCAGACGCGCCGACGAACGTTACCGACATTCCGACCATGCTCGCGCACCAGTGGGGGCCTCCCGCTCCCGCCGATTTCGTTTAGGGATCGCACGCCTCGTCGGTACGCGAATAGGGGGGATGGACCATGAAGCTTGTTCGGTTTGAGGGCGCAGGCCGGGTACGCCTTGGAGTTGTCAGCGGTGACGGCATCGTTGGCCTTGATGGCTTGCGCGATGTGTTCCCGACCATGCTCGCGCTGATCGCCGGCGGTGACGCGGCACTCGACCGCGTCCGCGTCGCCTTGGCGGCGGCGACCGATACTGTGCCGCTCGCCGGGACGACGCTGCTCGCGCCGATCGAGGCGCCGGGGAAGTTCCTCGCCATCGGCATGAACTACAAGAAGCACGCCGAGGAGGCGAAGAAGCTTGGCGTCGCCGTGCCGCCCCAGCAGTTCTGGTTCAACAAGCAGACCAGCTGCCTCAGCGGTCCCTTCGACGCCATCGAGCGCGGCGTCAGCGAGCAGGTCGATTACGAGGTCGAGCTCGGCGTCGTCATCGGCCGGCCGGCCAAGGGGGTGAGCGAGGCCGACGCGAAGAACCATGTCTTCGGCTACACGGTGATGAATGACGTCTCGGCGCGCGACTGGCAGCGCCATTCGCCGACCTTCACCGTCGGCAAGTCGTTCGACACCCACGGCCCGCTCGGCCCGTGGATCGTCACCGCCGACGAGATCGCCGATCCGCATGCGCTCCGCGTCCGCTGCTGGGTGAATGGCGAGCTGCGTCAGGACAGCGACACCAGCGAGCTGATCTACAACGTGTGGCAGCAGATCAGCTACCTCTCGACCGCTTTCACCCTTCAGCCGGGCGACCTCCTTGCCACCGGCACGCCCGAGGGCGTCGGCGTCGCGCGCCAGCCGCCGGTCTTCCTCCAGTCGGGCGATGTCGTCCGCTGCGAGGTCGACGGCATCGGCGCGATCGAGAACCGCGTTGCCTGAAACGATCGAGACCGATGTCCTCGTCGTCGGTGCCGGCCCGGCCGGCCTCGCCGCGGCGATCGAGCTCGGCACGCGCGGCGTCCGCGTCCTCCTCATCGAGCGAAACGACCGCGGCGGCATGGCACCGCGCGCCAAGACGACCAACGTGCGGACGCGGACCCACCTGCGCCGCTGGGGCATCGCCGACCGGCTGGCGGCCGAGGCGCCGTTCGGTGTCGACTATCCCAACAACATGGTCTTCGTCACCCGCCTCGCCGGGCCCGAGCTGGCGCGCTTCGCCAACGCCTTCAACGCCGCGCCCGATCGGTCGCCGCTGTATCCCGAGCATGGCCAGTGGGTACCGCAGTACACGCTCGAGAAGGTGCTTCTCGAGAAGGTGCAGACGCTGCCCTCGGTCGAGGTCCACTTCGCCACCTCGCTGGTCACCGCGACGCAGGACGCCGAGCGGGTCGCGGCAACCTTGACCGGGGCCGACGGCGATTTCGCGGTGACGTGCCCTTACCTGATCGGCGCCGACGGCGCGCGCAGCAAAGTCCGCGACTTAATCAACGCCAAGATGGAAGGGCGCTACGGCCTGGGCCGGGCCTACAACATCATCTTCCGCGCCCCCGGGCTGGCGGCGGCGCACGGGCACGGCCCGGCGGTGATCTACTGGCAGATCGGCAAGGACGGCTTCAGCGCCATCGGCCCGATGGACCGCGACGACAAATGGTTCTTCGGTCCGGCCGGCCTGCCCGACGGGCGGACCCTGTCCGACGACGAGGCGGCCGCGATGATCCGCGACCGGACCGGCATCGACCTGCCCTACGAGATCCTCAGTGCCGATCAGTGGGTGGCGAGCGAGCTGCTAGCCGACCGCTATGCCGACCGCCGCATCATCCTTGCCGGCGACGCCTGCCACCTCCATCCCCCCGCCGGCGGCTACGGCATGAACATGGGCGTCGGCGACGGCGTCGACCTCGGCTGGAAGATCGCCGCGACGCTGGCCGGCTGGGGCGGGCCCGAGCTGGTCGCGAGCTACGCCGCCGAACGCCGCCCGGTGCACCGGGCAGTGCTCGACGAGGCGATTGCCAACTATGCCATCTACGTCGCGCCGCCGCCGCCCGAGATCGAGGATGCGACCCCCGCCGGCGACGCGGCCCGCACCAAGCTCGGCCAAGGCATTGCCGCGAGCAAAGGCCGCGAGTTCAACACCCTGGGGACGGTGCTCGGCCTGTGCTACCAAGGGTCGCCGCTAATCGCCGACGAGGCCGGCGAGGCGCCCCCGCATGACAGCCAGGTCTATAAGCCGTCGGGCCGGCCGGGCTGCCTCGCGCCGCATGCGTGGCTGGCCGACGGGCGGTCGCTGTACGACGCCTTCGGCGACGATTTCACCCTGCTCGCCGACCAGGCGGCCGACCCGAGCGCTGTCGCTGCCGCCACGGCCGAGGCGGCGGCGCTCGGGCTTCCCCTCACCGTCGTCCGACCCGATGGTGTCGACGTGGCGGCGCTCTACGACGCGCCGCTGGTGCTGATCCGACCCGACCAGCACGTCGCGTGGCGCGGCGACGGCTGGACCGGCCCGCTCGCACGCGCGGTCGGCGCGGTGACGGCGTGAGCGACGCCGCCGTCCTGCGCGCGCGGCTCGATGCCGCCCCAATGGGTCGAGTCCAGTCGATCGTCGTCGCCCTGACCTTCATCCTGTCGGCGATCGATGGCTACGACGTGCTTTCGGTATCGTTCGCCGCGCCGGCGATCGCAATTGACTGGCACATCGGCAAGCTGGCGCTCGGTGCCGTCCTGTCGGCGGGGTTATGGGGCATGGCGGCTGGCGCTTTCGCGCTCGCACCGCTCGCCGATATGGTTGGCCGGCGAATCATTATCCTCGTCTGCCTTATGCTCATGGCCGTCGGGATGGCGTGGTGCAGTATCGCCACCGCGCTGGGCGAGCTCGAGGGGGGCCGCATAGTTACCGGGCTCGGCATCGGCGGATGCGTAGCGACGATCAACCCTGTCGCTGCAGAGTTCGCCAATGCCCGCCGCCGCGCGCTAACGGTCGCGATTATGGCGATCGGCTATCCCGTCGGTGGCGTCGTCGGCGGAATACTCGCGGCGACGCTGCTCCACGACTATGGCTGGCACGCGATCTTTGTCGCCGGCGCGGTCGCTGCCGCTGTCCTCCTGCCACTGACGGCGTGGCTGATGCCTGAATCTCTGGGCTACCTGTTGTCGCGAAGCGGGCAGCATCAGGTCGCACGGGTCAATGCCGTACTCGCCCGCTGCGGACATGCCGGGATTGACCGGCTCGTCGCTTCCGCCGTGCCGACGCGGCGCGGATACGCGGCATTACTCGCGCAGCGTCGCGGGACAACCGTGTGGATCACCATCGCCAACCTGCTGTATGCGGCCGCCGTCTTCTACCTTCTGACGTGGCTGCCACAGATGGTTGCTGACGCCGGCTTTACTGCTTCGTCGGGCAGTTTGGTGTCTGCGGCCGCGAGCGGGACCGGAGCCGTCGGCAGTCTCGCGCTCGGTTGGACGGCGCAGAGGCTTGGGTTGCGATGGGTCACCTCGTCGGCGATGATCGGTACCGGCGTGGCGACGATGCTCTTCGGGATCGTTCCGCCGTCGCTGCCGCTACTCATCGCCGCCGGAGCCGTCACCGGGCTGTTTCTTTATTCGGGCGCGACGGGAATGTACGCGACGATCGCGACCACCTTCGGCGACGAGGCGCGAGCTTCGGCCAGCGGCTTCGTTAGCGGTGCCGGACGCATCGCGAGCGCCATCGCGCCACTGCTCGCCGGCTTGCTATTCGCGCAGGGCGTGGGACGAGGCGGAGTCTCGCTCGTCTTCGGCTTGGCGGCGAGCGTGGCGGGCATCACCATTTTACTTGGCTGGCGGAGGTATCGACCGACATGACCTACCTGCGCAACACATGGTATATGGCCGCTTGGTCCGACGAGGTGTCGGAGGCGACGCCGTTGGCCCGGACACTGCTCGACGTGCCCGTAATAATTTTTCGCGATGCGACTGGCGAACCGCATGCACTGTTCGACCGGTGCCCCCACCGCTTCGCGCCGCTGTCTGTCGGTCACGTTGACGGGTCCGACATCGTCTGTCGCTACCACGGCCTCGCCTTCGGCCCCGACGGTGCGTGCGTACGCAACCCGCACGGGCCGGTGTCACGTGCGCTGTCGGTCGCTGCTTATCCGGTCGCCGAGGCGCATCGCGCACTGTGGATCTGGATGGGCGATCCGGCGCAAGCCGAACCATCTGCGATCCGAGATCTGGCCTTCCTCGCCGAAGCCCCCGATACTGCCTTCAACAAAGGCTATTTGAACGGCAGCGGCCATTACCAGCTATTCGTCGATAACATCCTCGACCTGTCGCATACCGACTTTCTGCACCCCGACACGCTTGGCGGTGGCGCGATCACGCGGACCTCAGCCGAAGTCGATGAGCGCACCGACGGGACAATCGCGATTGCGTGGCGGCCGATGAATGAGGTGCCAATTCCGCTCCTCGCCGATCGCCTGCCGGCGGGGGTGAAGCGGGTCGATAGCTGGACCGAAGTCGAGTGGAGTGCGCCCGGGGTGATGAAGCTTGTTAACGGCTTTGTTCCTGCCGGCACCGCGCGCGAGCTGGGCGGCAACGTATTTAATGTCCACATCCTGACGCCCGAAACGGCAACGACGACGCATTATTTCTTCGCCTCGACACGGGACTTCCGCCGCGATGACGCCGCCTACAACGAGCAGCTTGGCGAGGTGCGCGCGCGCATCTTCGCAACCGAGGACGAACCGATGATCGCCGCGCAGCAGTCGAGGCTAGGCACCGCCGATTTTTGGTCGCTCAAGCCGGCGCTACTTAAGATCGATCGCGGTGCCGTAACGGTGCGGCGGCGGATGGACGCGCTGATCGCGGCTGAGACGAGAGGGCGCGCATGAGGCAGGCAATCGCGCTGGCCGGGTTGGCGATGACGCTCGTCGCCGCCGGCGTGGCCGCAGCGCCTGCCCCGGCGACCTTTACCACGCTGGGTACGGGGGCCGGTCCGCGGCCCGATGCGCATCGCGCCCAGCCGGCCAACCTTCTGACCTATGGCAAGCTGTATATTCTGATCGACGTCGGCGATGGCGCAGCGCAGCAGCTCGCGAAAGCCGGCGTACCACTCGAGTCGGTTACGACCGTCTTCCTCAGTCACCTTCACTTCGACCACACCGGTGGCCTCTTCGCCTATCTTTCTCGTCGCTTTCAGCTCCGCGCACCGGGCGTGGCGACCATTTATGGTCCGCCGGGTACCAAAGCCACGGTCGACGCCCTTGTGGCCGCGATCGCGCCAGGCGTAGCCTCGGCGATAAACATTGGCGCGCGCAACCCGACGGCTCCGGCCGACACGGTCCGCGTCGTCGAACTTTACGACAATTGAACTGGCGCGGTCGGTGAGGTCAAGGTTCGTGCCGCGGCGAACACGCACTATACTCTCGATCAGGGCGGCGACGGCGAGACGAGAAATGATACCTATGCCTTCCGCTTCGACACCCCCGGTCGGTCGTTTGCGTACACCGGCGACACCGGGCCAAGCGCTGCCGTCGAAGCTCTCGCGCGGGGAGCCGATATCCTCTTTGCCGAGGTGATGGACCCCGATGCGACGCTGGCTTCGCTAACGGCGGCAAGGCCCGACTTGCCAGCAGCTGCGTTGGCCTCGGTCGAAGCACATTATCGCCGTGAGCATCTGTCTCCGCCCGAGGTCGGGCTAATGGCGGCGCGCGCCGATGTTAAGGCACTAGTCCTGACGCACGATGCGATCGACACGGCGAACATTCGGGCTGCACAGGCGGCTATCGCAGCTCAATACCATGGACCAATTACGTTCGCGAATGACGTCGAACGATTCTGAGGTGACGGAATGAGCCTATTTCAGCCGGGGATCATCGAAGGTACTTGATGCGATGTTTCACGTTCCGGTTCCAAACGACCGCGTCTTCGCTTCGACGCCGAGCCAGACAACGCTCGCCTACGAGACAATCCGGCGTGCTATTGTCGCCGGCGTCCACGGGCCGGGGAAAAAATTAAAAATCAACGACCTTGCCGCCAGCTTGTCCGTCAGCCCAAGCGCGGTTCGCGAAGCTTTATCGCGGCTAGTTCCAGAACAGCTTGTTATTGCTCGCGATCAGAAGGGATTCGCTGTTGCTCCCCTGTCAATTGACGACTTGGAGGACCTGACTGAGTTGCGCTGTGACATTGAAGCTATCGCATTGCGCAGATCGGTGACACGCGGCGGCGTCGAGTGGGAGGCCGGCTTGCTCGCTGCATCGCATCGCGCGTCCGCGACGTCGCCGCTTCTGGAGGGAGAGGAGGTAGCGCTCAATCCTCAATGGACAGCGGTGCATGCAGCCTTTCACTCGGCACTGGTCGCGGCCTGTGGCAGCCGGCGCCTGTTGGTTCTTCACGCCCAATTGTACGAGCAGTCTGAGCGATATCGCGGAATGTCCGCGAACGCTGGCGCGCGTCGGCAAGTCCACAATGAGCACAAGAAAATTGTTGAGCTTGCATTGGCACGCGACATCGAAGGTTTGATAGCCGCGGCCCAAAACCACATGAGAACAACAGCAAGGCTGATCGTGACCGGTGAAAGTGCATAAATCGCGTTTCTGCACTGGTAACTATCAGATAAGCTTCTTATCCCACTGCAATTGGATCGGAATGGCTTTAGCAAAGCCGTCGGCCATTGCGAGGCAATTTAGAGCCTGATGGACGATCTGTTGGCACAATAAGCAGTGACTGGATCGGACAGAGGCGGCCGGCAATGCAACGCCGACGCCTACCGTATCGACCCAGTGGAGCAGCTCACCCATGTTCACCTCGAGTGTCTTCGCAAGCTTGCCACCGCGGTGATGGTCGGGTTTATGCCCCGCGCTCATTACGGCACCGGTCACAGGGCGACCTGAGGCCGGGTGGCATGCGCGCATGTCTAGCCGGCAACGGTGAAGGCGCATGCGCCTGCAGGGAGCTCCTCGCGCTGGCCTATAGGCAGCGGGGGGATTAGGCTGGCGGCTGGAGGCAATGGTGCCGGCACGCATTGAACTCGCCCGCGAGACTATCATCACCGCGCTGGTTGCGTGTCGTGGCCGGCGGGGCGGGGCGGCAGAACTGCTCGGTGTCTCGGTTGCGACACTGCGACGTCGATGCGACGAGGACTATTCGATCGTGGAGACGGCGAAGTCGCGGATGGATCCCAGCCTTGCGCGCGCGGCCTACCTCCGCCGTCGTTTGAATCGGACCTTTTACGGCGGCCTGCTTAAGGAGGAGGCCTATACCGTCTTCTATGCGGACGATGGCCCGCTGCCCTTGGACGCCAAGAGAGTCGAGCGCCTGCTCAGGCGGTTCAAAACCGAGGGCAGGAGGCTGATCACCTTTCCCCTGACCGAGCTGTACGCGACACTCAACCCGCCTTTCGTTGTGAGCGGTGGATGAGGTGATTGCCGGCAACCGAGCCGAACAGGCCGTCACGGAAGAAGGCCTTGGTCATGGGCTGGCCGGTGAACGGGCAGACGAAGCACCACTTCGCCTGACTGCCGGTCCGGCGCAGCCGCAGGATCTGCGCGTCGCCCGTATAGCGCGACCGCGCCGCAACGAACGCCTGATCCGGGTCATACAGGTGGCATTCGATGATGAGGTGCACCGCGTCCGACCACGGCAGCGTCCAGGCCGACAGCGTTCCCGCCTTGAGCAGCTTGCGCCGACTGAGGTCGCCGATGGCGAGGAAGGGAAAGTCGTCGACGAAGGCGCGCGGTAGATGGCGTACCCCCAGCGGCCTGGTCGCGCCGAAGCGTGCGAGCTGATCGGACGACAACTCGCGGTCGAGACTGCTGCGCACCCGCTGCCCTTTGTTGAACGCCACCGCCATCGCCATTGGCGACGCGACTGCACGCTTTCTGCCAAGCTCTGCCCTGATGCGCAGGGCGGCGACAGTGTCGGCCTGCTCTG
The DNA here is from genome assembly GCA_964246245.1 of uncultured Sphingomonadaceae bacterium. GTDB lineage: Bacteria > Pseudomonadota > Alphaproteobacteria > Sphingomonadales > Sphingomonadaceae > Polymorphobacter_B. Next base: position 15,935 of record CAXTQJ010000003.1, on the reverse strand, counting down.
GCGTGACGAGCCGTAGCCACGCATTCGGCTCGATCGTCGCTAGCAGCTTGGATCGGTTCTTCCCGCGCGCCGGCCCTTTGGTCTCCGAACCCAGGAGTCGTTGGATCTCGTGCCGGCTTCCCTCGTGCCGACGCTGATTGGAATGGAGCGGACCTCGCCCCATTCGCCAACTGACCCGAGAGGCGAATTCACCTTCGGCGAAGACCAGATCGTTGCATCTGACATCACTTTTATAACAGTAGAAATAGCGCCGCCGACCGAAGCGAAGTTTGGAATACGACAGCGAAATATACTGGGGATAGATTTTGCCGTTCGCGAACGTCACCACCGCCAGCGCATTCTTTTCGCGTGAATAAGCGAAGATCGCCTCGACTGATCCCAACCAAAAGCCGATCCAGCCGCGATGATTTTCGTCGAACAAACCCGCTCGCTTGAGCATGCCGATACCGATCACCGGCAGCTGGCTCGGAGCGCGATTGCGAATCATTGGCAGCCCTCAGGGATCACATTGTCCGCATTTCGCAGCATAATGGGTAATCTCCGAATATCGCCACTTTTAACGCCCAGACTGTGGTCAACTGAGGGTGCTGGGGAGGTTGATTCTGTGATTTTCGCGCTATTTTAGAGCTGAAATGGCGCACGGGGACACCAAGGCGGCGGCGCGCTAGCGAGAGCGTTTCGCCCGCGACTGCGTCGCGCACCACGCAGTCTGCGCCCCGCCTAACCTGGCGGGGCGCATACGGCCCAACCGACATTTCCGCCGCGTTTCCCGAGGCTTGTCGCGTCGGCCTCATCACGACCGGCGACAGAGACCCGTCCGGGTGGGCCGCCATGCGGCAATCGACGCCCTTTTCTCCGGCGGTCGTTTCGCAGTCTGCAGCTGCGATCGTAACTCGATCCGATGGCGGCTGCCGCCCGACCTGCCGCAGTTGTCTAGAACCCGAGCGCGGCTCGCTGCCCAGCCCAGTCGAGCGGCAGATGCGTCGCCCGCATCAACCGGTTCTCTCCAAGCCCGACCGGCTGGCGTCCGGCGAGGATGGCAGCGGTGATATCGGGAGCGAGGAACGCGATGCGCAGCAGCGTTCGCAGATAGGCCCGGCTGTAGCCGAGCCGCGCAGCGACCTCGCCATCGTCCCTGCCGCGGGCCTTGAGCCAGATTACGCGCGCCGCATACGCCCGGACCACCAGCCGGGTCAGCGGCGAGTCCGGTCCCGCCGTTGCATCCGCCTCGCCGGCAACGATTAGCTTCATCTGCTTGCCGGCACGGGCATGGCGGAACTGTACCTCGATGGTCAGCGGCTCGCCGGAAGCGAAGTGGCCGTCAGGCTGCGGCAGCCCGAGCGCGACATGCACCCCGGCGATGTCGAGTGTGATGGCAATGGTCGATATACCGATCGCGACCTGGCGAACGACCCCAATCAGCATCGCACGCAACGCACTCGGGCCAGCAACAGCGAGCATCGCCTGCCAGCGCGTGGCGGCGGCTGCCGCGGTGGTCGGCGATACTTCCTCGCTCGCTAGTAGGGCTGCCGTCACCGGCTGCCCGAGCCAGCAGGCGATCTGGTCAACCACCAGCGTCTCGATATCGCCGGCCGAGACGCGTGTCGCCAGTGGCGCTGCGGCATCGGAGCGATGGTGCTGGTGGGTCAGGTAGTAGCGATACCGCCTGCCTCCCTTGCACGCATGACCCGGCGACATCGGCCGGCCGTCGCCGTCGACCAGCAGACCGGCGAGCAGGCTCGGATGCTCGGCGTTGGTCCCGAGCCGACGATCGCTTCGGTTGGCGGCGAGGACCCTCTGCACCTCGTCCCACAGCGCCTCGTCGACGATCGGCTCATGCTCGCCCTTATGGACGACGCGCTTGTGCTTGATCATGCCGCGATAGACCGGGTTCGACAGCATGACGTAGAGCGGCCCACGCCGTAGCGGCAGACCGCCCGACACATTGCCCGCCTTGCTCGTCCGTGTGGCCGAGCGGATGCCGTCGCGGGCCAGCTCGGCTGCGAGCGCGTCCGCCGAGCGCAAGACGGCGAACCGGCGGAAGATGTGGCGCACCGTCTCGGCTTCCTCCGGGATGACGAAGAGCCGGTGGTTGGCGGCGCGGTAGCCCATCGGGCGGGACCCGCCCATCCACATGCCCTTGGCCTTCGACGCCGCGATCTTGTCGCGGATGCGCTCGGCGGTGACCTCGCGTTCGAACTGCGCGAAGCTGAGGAGGACGTTGAGGGTCAGCCGGCCCATGCTGGTCGTGGTGTTGAACGCCTGGGTGACGCTGACGAAGCTCGCCCCTGCCTTGTCGAGCACGTCGACAATCCGGGCGAAGTCGCTGAGCGCCCGCGTCAACCGATCGACCTTGTAGACGACGATGACATCGACCTTGCCCGCCTGGACGTCGGCCATCAGCTGGGCCAGCGCCGGACGCTCCATGCTGCCGCCCGAGTAGCCGCCGTCGTCGTAGACCGCGGGGAGCAGCTTCCACCCCTCGGACCGCTGGCTGGCGATATAGGCCTCGCACGCTTCCCGCTGCGCATGGAGGCTGTTGAAGTCCTGCTCCAACCCCTCCTCGGTCGACTTGCGGGTGTAGATCGCGCAGCGCCGCCGCTCAGGCTGCATCGGAGGCGCTCCGTGCCGGGGGCGCCGGCATTGTCGGGTCGGCTGCTTCCGCTGCCGCCGCTGCCGCTCGTCGCCGGCTGCGCGTCTTCAGCCCGAAGAACCGGGGGCCCGACCAGTGGGTGCCGGTAATGGTCTCGGCGATCTGGCTGAGAGAGGCATAGCGCCGGTCTTCGAAGACGTAGGCATCGGCCTCGACCAGAACGACGTAGCGCCGCCCGCCCCAGTCGCGGACCAGCCGGGTGCCGGACTTGAGCCGCGGCTCCCCCGTCCCGCCGCGGTCGAGCATCGCGTGCCGTTGCTCGAGCTCGCGGACGACGGCCGGGTCGAGGCCGCCGTGGGTCCGCGCCTCGCTCGCCCAGGCCAGAGCCCGGGCGAGGAGGTCGGCGCTGCTCTGCGGCGCGTCGGACCGATAGAGCTTGCGCCATGCCGCCCGCAGCTCGGCTAGCGACATGGCCGCCAAGCCAGTGAGGTCAGTAGAAGGCTGCACCTTACGCGTCTCCGCCGCCGGTCGCCTGACTGCAGTCGTCGCCTGCCTCACAGCCGGGAGTCGGAACTACGGCCGTCTCGCCGACGGAAGCCTGTGTTTCCTCCGCCACAGCGTCAGGCGCAGGATCGGCCGCGGGTGCCGCGTCAGGAACCACGATCCGGTACGTGCCCTCGCCGTTCTTGCGCGCTTCCCGCACGATGATCCGGCCTTTCTTGCGCAGGCCCGTGAGGAACGCCCGCACGCTGTGCGCCTGCCAATCGGTCGCCGCGATCAGCTCCATCGGGGTCGCACCCTTGGCGCGGAGCAGGAGCTTGATCACAGTGTCAGACTTGCTCATGGGCGCCGGCTTGGTCGCGGCGACAATCGCCGCCGGCGCGGTCGTCGTCACTCCCGGTGTCGATACAGCGTCGCTCATCGCACCGGCATTGCTCTTGCGGCTACGGCGCGGCGCGGCGGCGGTCTTGGAGTTGATCGTCATGGCTAGGTCTCCGTGGGGCCGCGCACACCAGCGTGCCCGTGTTCCCCACGACCCGAAGCCCCGAGGATCAGCGCCTCCGGGCCCGCCCGCCGCCGGCCATCCGCCGCGCGACTCGCTGACCGACCAACGCTCCGTTCAGGGCCACAGTCCAGTCGGTTCTGCGGCTCGGCGGCTTGGTCGGCAAATACTAGGGGATGGTCGCGGTTGTCGCTTGCCGAGGGCTACGCTTATGGTCGTGTCATCACTCGGCGACGGAGACTGGCATGGCGCTCAAGGACTATCTGGCGATGATCGACAACGGCCTGAAGGAGGTGTTCGACAAGAAGCCTGCCGATCCGACCAAAGCTCGCCGTCCGCTTCTGCGCGGCATTGACCGCGCGCTGGCCCAGCGCCAAGCCGACCCGGCCCGGACCTCGGGCAGCTGGTGGCAGATGAAGAACGGTGTCGTCGCCATGACGGTCAAGCTCGGCGGGGATACGTTCGTCATCAACGGCGTGGCCACCAACCACATGCCGGCAAACCGGTTCGACGAGTTCCTCGGCCAGATGCGCGCCGCGGTCGAGGCGGGTGCGTTCGACGCCGAGCTGGCCAACCACGGCAAGGGCGATGCGACGGTCGTTATGCCGCGGCCGAGGACGTCGACCATCTCGCCCGAAGCCGCAAAGGCTCGCGGGATTAAGGCAGCGGCATCGCGTAAGGCTAACCGCGAGAAGCTGGCCGCGTCGGGGGGGAAAACGGCCCGTCCGCTTTTAGGGGCTCAACGGCATAAGCTGTCGCTGGTTTAGGCAAAGCTGGTCGGCAGCTTTGCGTCCAGGGCGAGCGGGCTTCTGGCCCGAAGCCTTGTGTTGATCGTGGACGGACTGCGGCGAGTTCGTTCCTGCTTGGTGAGAGCAGTGCCCTTCCCGGAGGTCTAGGCGGACCATGCAGCAGTATGCCAACTGTGATCCAAGACCGAAGGGAACCATTGCTTCCTGCGCTGTCGTCTTTGGCTAACGCAGCCGCCCGACAGCGCGGCGGAGGCCCCTTGGCAGGTGTGACCCTGCTGCTTTCCGAGTTGCCTTGACTAAGAGCGTCGGACGGACACAAGCGGCTCGTCATATTCGACGATGGCACCCGCTGTTACATGGCACGACGCAATGCGTGTGGTCGTTGTCACGGGGATGGAGATTTCCTCACCCAGTAATCGAATGACCACCGCAGTCTGGCCTGCGGCGACCTCATCCCCGACGACTGAGACTCTGACAACCGTTGCAATGTGCGGCGCGCGGATAAAGGAGAGGCTGGTGTCGCTTGCTTCAGGAGCGGGCGCCTCGTTCCGCATCGGGTTCGGCCGGCCTCCCGCCGCGGCAAGAAAGAACTCGGCGTTCGTAGTGAGGACGTGCAGTTCCTTCGCGCTGCCGCTCTGCATCAGGCGGAGCAGCGCTCGAGCGTCCTCGACCGCGCGGTCGGTTGCGCTGCGGTCGGTCATGCCGCTGCTCCGAACGTAGGCAGCAGCACCTTCTCGAGCCAGCGTGTGTGGATGCGGTTGGCAATGAAGTCGGGATGCGCGACGATCGCGCGATGAAGGTCGAGCGTCGTCGCGACGCCTTCGATGCGAAAGTTCGCGAGCGCTGCGGTCAGTTTGGCAATGGCGTCGGGGCGGTCGCGGCCATGGACGATGAGCTTGCCGATCATGCTGTCGTAAAATGGCGGTATCGCTGCGCCGGCGCTCATATGGCTGTCGAGGCGGACACCTTCACCAGCGGGCGGCTCCCAGCGCGTGATCGTGCCGGGCGACGGCGCGAAGTCCCGCTCCGCGTCCTCAGCGTTGATCCGGCACTCTATGGCGTGACCGGACAGCGTGACCTGCTCTTGGCGGACCGACAGCTCCGCGCCGCCGGCGATCCGCAACTGCTCCTGGACGAGGTCGAAGCCGGCGATCATCTCGCTGACCGGGTGCTCGACCTGGATGCGGGCGTTGACCTCGATGAAGTAGAACTCCTGCCGCGCGACGTCGAACAGGAACTCGGCGGTGCCGGCGTTGCGGTAGTTGACGCTGGCAGCTAGCGCGACGGCGGAGGCGTGGAGCTGCGCGCGCAGGGCGTCCGACATGGCGGCGCATGGCGCTTCCTCGACGAGCTTCTGGTAACGCCGCTGGACCGAGCAGTCGCGCTCGCCGAAGTGGACGACTGTGCCGCGGCCGTCGCCCATCAGCTGGACCTCGACATGGCGTGCCTCGGGGACGAAGCGCTCCATGAACAGCGAGCCGTCGCCGAACGCCGCCTCGGCTTCGGCGCTGGCGCGGTTGTACCCGGCTTCGGCCTCATCACCGTTCTGGGCGATGACCATGCCGCGCCCACCGCCGCCCGCGGCCGCCTTGATCAGGACGGGATAGCCGATGCGGTCGCCCTCCCGGCGCGCATCGGCGGCACTGGCGATGCCGTCGCTGCCGGGAACGAGCGGCACGCCCGCGGCGCCTGCCATTGCCCGCGCCCGCAGCTTGTCGCCGAGCGCTTCGATAACCTCGGCGTTGGGACCGACGAAGACAACGCCATGCTCGCTGCACAGCCGCGGCAGGATCGCGCGCTCCGACAGAAAGCCGTAGCCCGGGTGGAGCGCGTCGCATCCGGTCGCGATCGCGGCGTGGACGATCAGCCGCGGGTCGAGGTAGCTCTTCGCCGCCGCCGCCGGACCGATGACGATCGCCCGGTCGGCGAGACACGCGGCGGCGCTGCCACGGTCGGCGTCCGACACCGCGACGACAGTCTCGATGTTGAGCGCCTGCGCCGCACGAACGATGCGGAGCGCGATCTCGCCGCGGTTGGCAACCAGGAGGCGGTGGATCGCCATCAGCCGGCGACGATCGCAAAGAGGGGCTGGCCGGCGCTGACCATCGCGCCGTCGGTCGCGAGCACGGCGTAAATCACTCCGCCGGTGGGCGCGCGGACGGCGGTAAACAACTTCATCACTTCGATCAGGCACAGCTCATCGCCTTCAGCCACGGTCGAGCCAATCTCCACATAGTTCGCTGCACCCGGTTTCGGCGCCCGGTAGAAGGTGCCCAAATTGGGGGCGGCAACGATTGTTGCGCCGGGCGGCAGCGGGGCGACTTCGGGCACTGCCGGTGTCGTGGCAGCGCGGATCGGAACCGCCGCAGGCAGTGCCGCCGCTCGCCGCGGCGCACGGCTTGCGGCTGACGCCAGCGCCTGGCCCGCATCGGCCGACAGATAGAGCTCGAACCCGGCGCAGCGGATATGCAATTCGCGCAAGCCCGACCGCGCGAAGTCGGCGATCAGCGCCTCCATCTGCGGGGATACGACAGGATCGGTCATGGCGGTCCGACAGACAGAGCGCAGCGGCAGGGGCCGCTGCGCTCGTCGCAAGGCTAATAACGATACGAGAATGAGACGCCGTAGGTCGCCGGTCGTCCGGTGAAGCGGAAACGCGTGTCGAGATAGGTCGTGATAGCCGTCGTATAGTTGCGGTCGGTCACATTGCGACCGAACGCCGACAGCTTCCACCGCTCGCCTTCGATGCCCGCGCGAAGGTCGAGCGTGACGTAGCCGGGAATACGGAAGTCGCCGGCCGGAAGCGCGGCATTCTGGAACGTCGCGTTTTCCGTACCTTGGTAGAGCAGAGTGCCGCCGAGGAAAGGCTTCAGCTCATGCCCGATCGTCCATTGGTACTGCACGTCGGCGTTGGCGCTGAACTCGGGCGTGTAGGGAAGTGGCGACCCGCGGAAATTGCCCGTGTATCCTGCGGCGTTGTAGACCGCAGAGCCGTCCGGTGTCGTCGAAAAGTCGCCCGACACCTTCGATTTGAGATAAGTGCCGCTCGCCGTCGCGGTGAGCCCCTCGGTCGGACGGACGACGACTTCGCCCTCGAGCCCCCAGACGTACGACTTGGGGACGTTGATCAGCTTCTCGAGCAAGCCGAAGATCGGATCGGCGACGCGCCCGCGGACCTGCTTGTTGGTATAATCGTAGTAGAAGCCGGCGCCGTTGAACTGGACATGGTGATCGGCGAGCGGGGCCTTGATGCCGGCTTCGTAGGCGATCACCTTCTCCTGGGTCGCCGAGGCGTATTGCGACGTCGTCGACGCGCCGATGGCGGAGAAGATGCCCGCCTTGTAGCCTTGGCTGATCGTCGCGTAGAGCAAGGTGCCCTGGTCGAACTTGTAATTCGCCCCTGCGCGGAACGAGAAGTTGTGCTCGTCGAGCTCGCGGTCGATCGGCGTCCGCGTCGACTTGCCGAACGTCGTGCCCTGTTTGCCGTCGCCCAGCGGGAAGCATTGGCCCGCCGTCAGCGGCGGCAGACCGGGGTTGCCGAACAGCCCCTCGAAGATCGAGAAGACGGTGTCCGGACCGGTGCCGTTGGGATCGTTGTAGCAATAGGACGCGCTCTGGTCGTTCTCGGTATAGCGAATGCCGCCCAGCACCGTGAGCCGCGGCGTCACCTTGAACTCGCCGTTGGCGAACCCGGCGTAACTCCGCATCCGCGACGAGAAGTCGTTGCGGGTCACGCCGATGATCGGCCCAGTCGGGCCGAGCGGTGCGTTGCCGGAATAGTCGCCCAACTCGAAGAAGTTGGTCTGGGTCGAGCGCACGTCGTCGTAGGTGCCCCCGACGATCCAGTTGAAGCGACTGGTCTCTCCGGCAAGGCGAAGTTCCTGATTGAAGGTCTTGACCGTGCCGAAGATTGGCACGTCGACACCCTGCGCCGTCGTCGCATCCAGGTCCTGAAAATAGTCGAGGTGTTGCTGGGCATAGGCGGTGATCGACGTCACAGTGAGCGTGTCGGAAAGGGTATAGTCGGCCCGGCCGGCGAACTGGAAATAGGAGTTGTTCGACGGCTGCAGTAGCCCGTTGGTCCATTCGGCGGCGCGGTTGCTGTCCGACGCGACCGGCGTGCCGAGCAGCGCCTGCGCGCCGGGGGCGAAGCGGGGATCGCCGCCGTTCAGCCGGCCGACGACGGTCGCCTGGCGGCCGAGGAACGACGCGTCGTAGTTCGGTGAGCCCGGCGTCGTGATCCCCGCGTACAGGGCGTTGTTGACGATGCCGTATGGGTTGCGCGTCGCCGGATTGGCATTGGCCGCCGCCAGGGCCGACGCGCTGTAGATGTCGAGCAGCGTCCCTTGGTACTGCGGCGCCTGGACGTCCGACCGGTCACGGACGCCGGTGCCGATCAGCTCGATCTTCAGCTTGTCGATCGGCTGCCAGTCGAGCGTGATGCGGCCCTCGATCTTGCGCGTCGCGCCGTTGGTGTCGCGCGGGCGGGAGATGCTGTACTGGTAATCTCCCCCCTCGGTCGCGCGGAAGGCGACGCGGGCGTTGAGCGTATCGGTCAGCGGGCCGCTGACGAAGGCCGAGCCCTGGACCCGGTCGAATCGCTCGTATGACAGGTCGAAACCGTAGTGCAGCGTCGACGTCGGCTTGGCGAGGATGTAGTTGATCGCGCCGCCCGTCGAACTCTGACCGAACAGGGTGCCTTGCGGGCCCTTTAGCACCTCGATGCGATCGAGGTCGAGGTCGAGCGCTTGGCTCATGACCGGCACATTGCGCGGGATCTGGTCGGTATAAATCGAGACCGAGGGCGCCGCGCCGAACGTCGCATCATACAGCCCGATGCCGCGAAGGGTGAAGACCGGCGTGGAATAAAGTGATTCGGTGAAGGTGAACCCGGGCACCAGTTTGGCCAGGTCGGCCGCACCCGAAATGCCGCGGTTGGCCAAGGTCGCGGCGTCGGCCGCGGTGATGGTCAATCCGACCCGATTGATCGATTCGCTGCGTTTCGTCGCGGTGACGATGATCTCGCCGACCTGGTCCGGCCGTCCCGATGTCGCCTCGGTCGTGACCGGAGCCTGCGTCGCCGCCCTCGCCGCATTGCTTGTCGGAGGCGACACCGGCGGCGCGCCGGCAGGCTCTGTCTGCCCCGCTGCGGGCGAGCCGATCGCAATCAGCGGAAGCACCGATGCACATACGAACAAAAGATGTCGTGTCATGACTGTCATCCTCCCTTGACCACTGTCCCCGTTGATCGGGGTTCAGTTCTTGCGCTTTCAACCGGCGATCATCCCGCCGTCGACCACATGCTCCGCCCCCGAAACGAAGGACGCTTCGTCGGAGGCGAGAAAAACGACTAGGTTCGCGACCTCATCGGGTCGCGCCATGCGGCCAAGCGGGATCGCCGCCGCCGCGCCGCCGCCATTCTCATCGGTCGCGGCGACCATCATCGGGGTCAGCACGTAGCCGGGGTGGACCGAGTTGACGCGGATGCCATCACGGCCATGTTGCGCGGCGATCAACTTACTCATCCCGCGCACCGCCCATTTGCTCGCGCAATAGGCTGCGTTCGACGATTCCTTGGTCCCCAGCATGCCGGCGATAGACGAGATGTTGACGATCGCGCCGCCCCTGGCCGCGATCATCCCGGGCAGGACCGCCTTCATGCCGAGAAAGACGCCGAGCTGGTTGACCGCGCAAACCGACAGGAAGTCGGCTTCGCTGAAGTCGAGCAGCCGCCGCACCGGGCCGATGACACCGGCATTGTTGACCAGAACCGTGACCGGCCCGAAACGGGCGTTCGCCGCAGCAACCGTCCGGTCCCAGCCGCGAGCATCCGCGACATCGTGCTCGACGAAGATCGCTACATCGCCCAGCTCGTTAGCGACCACTTGTCCCCCCGCCGCATTGATGTCGCTGACCACGACCTTGGCACCCTCACGGACGAACGCCCGTGCATGGGCCGCACCCATGCCCTGGGCTCCGCCGGTGATGACCGCGACCTTGCCCGACAGGCGTCCCACGTCGTCAGGCAGCTTGCGCCTGAGGAACCGTCCAGAAGCGCGGCGCGACCTCGTTGACCAGCAGGTCCATCGAGTGCTCCCACGCCTCGGGGGCGTCGATATAGTCGTGGCTGTAGATCAGCAGCGTGCCGAATGGACCGCCGAGGTCGTCGAACCAGGCGCCCATCTTGCGCGCGACCGTGTCCGGCGAACCGACGATCCAGACGTGCTCGGCCAGATAGTCGGCATCGACGTCGGCCGGATCTACGGACGGGGCGTGGAGCAGCCCCTTGAGGACGCCGAACCGCTCGTAGGTCGGCTTGATGTACTTAGCCCAGGCATGGCCAATGCCGCCTTCGACGGCGAGCTTGCGCGCCGCCTCGTCCGTATCGGCAACGATGACGTCGCGGACGACGCGGTGCACCGAGCGGTCCGACGTCCGGCCGGCATCGCTCATCGCCTTCTTGTAGGTGTCGAAGTGGCTGCGCAGGAAGTCGTTGCCAGCATAGACCGACGCCGGGATGAAGCCGTGCGCGCCGGCGAAGCCGATCGACGGCGAGGGCGCGCTGAGGCCCGTCATCGCCATCTGCATCGACCCGCCCCACGGCTTGAGGTCGCGCAGCGGCTTCTTGGGGTCGGCGACCGGGAAGCCGGCGTCCCAGAACTGACCCTCATGAGTGAATGGCTCGCCGGCCCAGACCTTCTGCATGATGTCGATCGCCTCGAGCATCATCGCGTGGTTCTTGCTCATGTCGGTAATGCCGCGGAGCGCCGCGTCGGTCGGATAGGCGCCGGTCGCCACGCCGAGCATGTAACGCCCCTCTAGCACCTGGCTGAGCCACGCGGTCTGCACCGCAAGGGTTGCCGGGTGGTGGTAGGGCAGCAGATGGGCGAGAGGGCCGAACTTGATCTGCTCGGTCTGTGCCGCGGCAGCCGCAATCACCAGCTCCGGACTGGGGATCGCTTCCCAGTCGAGCGTGCCGTGCTCGCCGACCCAATATTCGCTGAAGCCGATGCGGTCGGCGTGGACCGCTTGACGGACGGCCCAAGTGAATACCTGCTTCGGTGTCCGCTCCGGGCGGACGAACGGCGTCTGGAACATTCCGATCTTCATGCGTCGATCCTCACCTCAGCGGCCGCTCAGCCGTGGTCCTTCCACTCGATCATTAGGCCGTCCGCGTCGAAGCGCATTACGCTGCAGAATTTTAGCCGGAACGGTTCGCCGGCGGCGCCGAAGCCCGGCAGGTCGACGGCCGGCGTCCCCGCGTACCAGGCCTCGCGGACGACGATGTCCCGGGCGACGGTGACGCGCTCGGCCGGCTCGAACCGGCGATCGGGGATGAAGTCGGCGGCGAACTGGCGCAGGACGCCCATCAACGCGTCGCGGCTGTCGAGGGCGAAGTCGCGGTTGTAGTGAGCGAAGTCGAGGTCGGGCGCTATCATGCCGGCCAGCGCGTCGAAGTCCTTGGCGTTGTAGGCCGCGATCAGGCGCTCGGCGCAGGCGGCGGCGTCGGCCATCAGCGCGCGCCGGTCCGGGCGGCAGCGGTGCCTGCAGATCGTCCTGTCGCCGTAATGCCGTCCATGGCCGACACTCCCCGCGTCGCCATGAGGCCCGCTCGTTTGCGGGACCTTGCCAGGAGACACGACTAGAGTAGCGTCGATGCCACGCAGCGGTCAAGGTAAAACTCGACGTTTCATCGGAATATCTCCGCATTCCGCCCGATCGGCGAAGGTTGCTTTGTCGTTGGACAGAGGCGGGCGTCTGCGGGCCTGCCTCCCTTGACAGGCGTACCGACGGTTGGTCGAACATTGTCCTACTGGAATCAGCCTTGGGGCGGCAGGAGGGTGATGACGCGATGACGATGGCGGCGGCGAGCGATGCGGACGATGACGGGGAGGTCGTGCCCGCTCCGCTCGACCCCTGGGCGCAGCTGCTCGACCTTATCGTCTCCCGCCCGCGGCGCGGCGGCGACCGCAAGCAGGATCGCAGCAAGCGCACCGAGCAGCAAATCCTGAACGCCGCGCTCCGCGTCTTCGCCCGCGATGGCATCTCGCGCTCGCGCATCGCCGACATCGCCGCCGAGGCGGGCATATCGACCTCCACGCTGTACGAATATTACAAGAGCAAGGAAGACCTCGCCTACGAGGTGCCGTCCGCCTACCTGACGGCCTTCTTCGCCGAGTATCGCGACGCCGTCGCCAATACGCCAGGCGCCGCCGACCGCATCGAGCTCTACCTGTCGATGTCGGCCGACTACGCCCGCGAACACGCCGACTGGGCGCGGCTCCTGTATCTCGAAATCTGGCCAAGCGTCTTCGTCCGTGAGACCGAGGTGCGCCACAGCGTCGACGACTTCTCGCGCGTGCTGATCTTTCTCGTCCGCCAGGGCGCAGCCGACGGCGAGTGGTCGGCGGCGCATGACCCCTACGAGACGGCGGCGATCCTGATAGGCGGCCTCAACCAGCTGATCATCACCTGGCTGCTCTACCGCCGGCCGAAGAACCTGACCAAGGCCGGCCAGGATATCGTCAGCCGGACGCTGGCGATGATCCGCAATGAGGACGCGCGGCCGGCACCGAAGCGGCGGCGCAGCCGGTAGGCATCCAGACCGAAGCCGCTATACCGTCCACTCCAGCACATAGGGGTGGACCGTGCCGACGACCCCCCCGCCGAAGCTGACCGGGATCTCCGCGGCGACGCGGAACTCGGGGATGCGCGCCAGCCACTCGCGGATGACGATCTTGGTTTCCATCCGCGCCAAATGCGCGCCGGGACAGGTGTGCGAGCCCTTGCCGAAGGTTGAGTGTCGCCGCGCCGGTCGGCCGAGACGAAAGTCGAAGGGGTCGGCGTTGACCGCGTCGTCGAGCGCATTGGCGATGGTCGGCGCCAGCACCATGTCGCCCGCCTTCAGCCGTACGCCCTCGAACTCGCAGTCGGCCTTGACCTCGCGTCCCGAGGCGACGAGCGGAAAGCGCCGCAAGAACTCGAGCAGGGCATCGTCGATCTTGGCGGGGTCGTCGACCAGCGCCTGCCGCAGTGTCGCGTTCTGTGCGAGGAACAGCATGACGAAGCCGAGGAAGTTGACCACCGTGTCGAGCCCGCCGACGAGCACCTGTATGCAGATGTTCGCCGCCTCGAGGTCGGTCAGGTCGCGACCGTTGACCTGGCCGTTGACCATGTTGGTGATCATGTCCTCGCCGCTGCCGCCGCGCCGGGCGGCAATCACCGGGCCGATGTACTCGCGGAACAGTTGCGACACTTCGGGGTAGGTCAACGAGCCGTCGGGACGGGTGAACTGGTCGGCGAGGTGCTTCAGCTTGGGCAGGTCGGCGACGGGCAGGTCGACGATGTCGATGAAAATACGGACCGGCAGCTGCTCGGCGAACTCGTGGATGAAGTTGCACCGGCCCTTGGCGCGGAAGCCCTCGATCAGCTCGACGGTCAGCGCCGTGATCTTCCCGTCGATGCCCTTCAGCGCCTTGGGCGACAGGTTGTCGTTCAAAAGGTTGCGGAACGGCCGGTGCTCGGGCGGGTCGAGCGACAGCGGGATCAGCCGGTACGCCTCCCCCGCCGTGTCCTTCGGCACCAGCACGGTGTTGCTCGAAAAGCGGTCAGAATCCGACAGCACCGTGTCGACCAGGTCACCGCGCAGCACCGTCCAGTGGCCCCCGTTGTGCGGCGTCCACATCAGCGGGAAGGGCGAGGCGTCCATCATGTCGCGCCAGCTGCGGTGGAAGTCGGTGCCCTCGGGCAGCGGGCGGTAGAGGTCGAAGTCGTGGACCCGCTCGTCGGGGACGTTGGCCGGGCGGGCGGCGACGTGGTCGGCGGGGTCGAGGACGTTGACTTCCATGGGTCACCTCACGGGGCCGCGGCAGGCGCGCGGGACGGTGGTAGAATAGGCCGAAGCCGCCGCCCATAAAAGAAAAATCGTCGGATTTTGCCGGCAGACCGGCGCGTCCGCTCTTCACAAGCCGCGCCACGCGCTACACAGTAGCCGAAAGACGATCAGCATGGGGACACGCAATGGCACGCTTGGCAGCGAAGGTCGCGATCGTCACCGGCGCGGGACAAGGGATGGGTGCCGCGCACGTCCGTCGCTTCGTCGCCGAAGGCGCGAAGGTCGTGTTCACCGACATCAACGCCGCCGAAGGGACGGCGCTGGCGGGAGAGCTCGGCGAGTCGGCGCACTTCATGAAGCACGACGTGGCCAGCGAGGACGGCTGGCGCGAGGTCGTCGCCGCGGCAGAGGCGCGCTTCGGCCCCGTCACCGTGCTGGTCAACAACGCCGGCATCCTCGGGCCGGGCGCGCGCGCCGCCGACCTGGGCGAGGCGGACTTCGCCCGCGTGCTGACGGTCAACCTCACCGCCGCCTTCCTCGGCACCAAGCACGTCATTCCGTCGATGATCCGGGCGGGCGGCGGCTCGATCGTCAACATCTCGTCGATCTCGGGCATCGTCGCCATCTACGGCACGCCCAACGTCGCCTATGCCGCGTCGAAGTTCGGCATCCGCGGCCTGACCAAGCAGGTCGCGATCGAGTACGGCGGCAACAACATCCGTGCCAACTCGGTGCACCCGGGCTACATCCGCACGCCGATGATGACCGCAGCGCTCGACGACGAGCAGATCAAGATCGCCAGCGCCTCGGTCCCGATCAAGCGCGTCGGCGAGGTCGAGGACGTGTCGAACCTGGTCGTGTTCCTCGCGTCGGACGAGAGCGGGTTCGTGACGGGGACCGAGCACATCATCGATGGGGGACTGACCGCGCTATAGCAGCGGCTGAGCCGGTTCGGCTGGTGTCGGTCAGACGTCCTTGTACTCGGCAGGACGGCCATCGAGGAATGCGCGCACCCCCTCTTCGGCGTCCTCCCCCGCGACCAGCGCGCCCGAGCGGGACTGGGCGTCGAGATAGACGTCCATCCAGCCGCGCGTCGCAAGGCTTGCGCCCATCAGCTTGCGCGCGCGAATCGCCGGCAGGCTTTTCCCCGCGATCTTGCGCGCGAGCTCCATGGCGCGCGGCATGACCTGATCGCGCGCCAGGACATAGTTGAAGAAGCCGGTGGGCTCGAGGTCGCGCGCCGTGAACGCTTCGCCGGTGAACGCCATCTCGCGCACTTTCGCGAGCGGCATGTTGACGTGCGCGAACAGCCCGCCGCCGCCGGCGACGAGACCATAGTCGATCTCCGGGCAGGCAGACTTCGCGTCGTTCGCAGCGACGCGCATGTCGCACAACGCCGCGAAGATCATGCCGACTCCAACCGCTGCGCCCTCGATGGCGGCGATCACCGGCCGGTCGAGCTGATAGAAGCGCGGCAGTTGCGCGTTGATGAAGTCGTACCGTTCCTGCCGACGCTCGGGTGTCATGCCGACGAAGTCGTTGAGGTCCGCGCCGCCGCACCAGGCGCGCGCGCCGGGCGGCGCACGCAGCACGACTACGCGGACGTCGGTGCTATCCTCGATATAGTCGACGAGCTGCCCTAGGCTGGCATAGACCTCGACCGAGATGGCATTGACCGGCGGTCGGTCGAACGTGACCAGCGCCTTGCCCGCGACGTCGACCGACTCGACGTCGCCGAGGATCACCTCGACGTTG
>CAXTQJ010000002.1:15872-67644 GCA_964246245.1 uncultured Sphingomonadaceae bacterium | reverse complement strand
TCAACGGGGCGGCCGAAGCCTACCGCGGCGTCATTCCGGCTGATCGCTGGCACGAGCCCTACATGTCGGCCGCAGAACTGGCGGCCGAATTGGCCGACGGCGTCGTCTTCAGCCGATATGAGACCGATGATCAAGTGATCGGCGTGATGGGCGTTCAGCGCCGGCAGAACGTTGATCTCATTCGCCACGCCTACGTCGTGCCTGAATGGCAAGGTCGCGGCATCGGTTCTCAGCTGCTCCGACACCTCCGCCACGGCAGCAAGATGCCGATTCTGATCGGCACCTGGACGGCAGCGGACTGGGCGATCCGCTTCTACGAACGACATGGATTCGCGCGAGTCGCCGACGAAGACATCGCCCCACTGCTTCGGACGTACTGGAATGTGCCCGACCGACAGGTTGATGCATCGATCGTTCTAGCGTCGCCATCACTCGATCATGAAACGGTGAGCAAACTCATCGGTCAAACGACTAGCTGTCAGTAGCTGGCCCCGTCGATCAGCCGGCGCGGCAACTCGCTCCAAAGGGCGGTTCGGAACATCCGTAGATTGACCCCCATCCTGGGATAAGTGGCGTCGGTGGCGGTCCAGTGCGTCGTACAGCCGCAATCGGGGCAGTGCCACAGGTCCAGGGTACGATCGCCCTGCTGGTAGGGGATACCTTCGCCCTCGACGACGACCAATTCGGGAGCGCAGTAGTGCCAGAGCCCGCCGATGCGCCGACACACGGAACAGTTGCACTCCGCAGCTTCGCCCGGCTCGTCACGCATGGTCAGTCGTATCCGCATGCAATGGCAGCCGCCCTTATGTCCGCTCATCGTCATCCTCCGGCGACGTGGATCTTTCCGCCAGCCGCCTCAAGGCATCCAAGACGTCTGCGAAGTCGGCCGTCACGCCTTCGCCGACCTCGGCGCATCCCGGTCCGGTGGCCTCGGTGACATAGGTGACGCACGATCGATCGTCGCCCTCGACGGTAATCAAATGTCTGACCACCACGCGGACGTCGCCCACACAAGTCTCGTCCGTGAAGGATCGCTTCTCGCTCACGTCCGACAGGACGCTTACGATCTCCTCCCCACCCGGAAGCACCATCTCAAAGCTCGAGCCGGTCGCAAAGTCGCCGTGCAGCATCGATCGCACGACGCCGACGTTCCACGAAGACCAGTGCGCGACATCGCGCCAGATCGACCAGATGCGCTCGGGCCTAGCTGCGATGACGATCGACCACTCGCTCGTCCACATCGCGCCTTGGGAGTTTAGCACGCCACTCCCCGCACCCACGGCGTGATCCCGTTGTCTCGGCACCACGCCGAATACTGATCTCTCAGCATTGGGGTATCCGTGAAGGCTCCATCACCGCCGTCGGGTAGCAGATAGGTCAGCCGCCCAGTCATCGTGATCTGGACGACGCAGTCATCGTCGCCTTCACAGCTCCAAGTATCGACGTTGCCTCCGGGCTCGAAGACGTAGTCGCCCGGGCCGGCGATGCTGCCGTCTCCTAGGCGTCGGCGGCCGGAAAGCCCCAGTGCATGGACATGTCCGTCGTGACGATGCGTCGGAATCGACGTTCCGGCGGCGACCTTGAGCTGCAGAGTCCGCTCGGAACCCCGAAAGTGCAGCGGGCGCGCCGAAACGCCCGGGCCAAGCGGCATCCAGGGCAGTTCGCCTGTCGCGATCGGCGCTTCGGTCAGATTCGAATGGGGCATCTCTTCACCTCAATTGCCGCTCGGCCGGAGCCGCGCTCCGATGCGGCCGACGCTTTTGTCTCGACGTCAAGATAGGAGTGTTTACCTTGGCGTCAAGATACGATAGGCCGATGGATGATGACTGCATTTGCCAGCCAGCACGATCGCATTGGTGACCTGATCGATCAACGCCGGCTCCAATCGCCCGAGATCCCACTGGATGGAATGGAGATCTTCTCCCGCGCCCAGCGCCTGGTGAAATTGTCTCGAGCGTGGATCGAGCCGGTGTTTGGTCGATACGGTCTGGACGCAGGCGAATTCGACGTCCTCGCCACGCTGAGCCGGTCCGGTCCACCCTATCGTCAGCGCCCGACCGAACTCTATCAGGCTCTGATGATCACATCCGGCGGACTCACCGACCGATTGAGCCGACTGCTGGCCAAGGGCCTGATCGAGAGGATTGCCAACCATGAGGATAAGCGCAGCGCTTGGGTAGGGCTTACAAGCCAGGGATTGGACACGATCGAAGCCGCCTTCTCGGAGGACATGGCGGTGGAGGCGGATCTGCTAGCAGCTTTGCCCTGGGACGACCGCCGACAGCTGGCGGGCCTACTGGGCGCTCTTTTGCGTGAGTTGGAGAACAGGATCACGTTTGACGGCGGCGCAGCACGGTGACGGCCGATCGGTGGCCGAGCCATCGCGTGGGAGGCGGTGAGGCGATTGTCTACGGACCATGGCGCCGGCGCAAGCGCGGCCGCCGTCTTGTCTCAAACCTGGTTTGCCGTCTCCGACCTTCCGGTCGTCGCGTCGTCGGAGCACTTCTGGACCTGATGCGACGTCCATGATCGTGCGACCAGCGATAGGCTTTGACGCGCCGCGCATCTGCGACGTCATGAGGGCGTCAATTGAGGCGCTGTGCCTGGCGGATCACCAGGGCAACCGAGCGATCCTTGGGGCATGGCTTGCCAACAAGACCCCCGAGAACGTGGCAGCCTGGCTCGACAGACCCGATCTGCGTCTGATGATCGTCGAAAGGGCCCAGGCGGTACTTGGGGTGGGTGGCATCACGCTCTCTGGAGAAGTCGTACTGAATTATGTGTCACCGGATGCACGCCTCCAGGGAGTCAGCAGCCTGCTCCTCGACGCCATGGAGCGTCAGGCATGGCAGGACGGCAACACCCGGGTGACCCTGGACAGCACGGTCACCGCCCATCGGTTCTACCAAGGTCGTGGATACGAGGGCTCGGGCGATTTAGGTGAGAAGTTCGGCCTGACGACTTTTCCGATGCGCAAAATACGCGCAGGTACGATCGAGGCAGGAGGGTGACCGCGCGCCGACCTTTTGACGTCAGGGCTGCCAAGGAAGACGAGAGATGCTGAAAGGCACGTGTCACTGCGGGACTTCCGGCTGGACGATGGAGGGCGACCCCGGTGTCGTCACCGCCTGCAACTGCACGCTCTGCGGCCGATACGGCGTTCTCTGGGCCTACGATTATGAAAATCAACGTATCCGGATATCAGGGCCGACTCAGTCGTATATCCGGACCGACATTTCCGATCCTAAGATCGAGATTCTCTCCTGTCCGACCTGCGCCAACGTCTTGGCCTGGCGCGGCCTCCGTGTGGACGATGAGGGTCGCCGGCGCGCAGCGGTCAACATCAGGCTGGCGCCAGCGGCGGCGGTCGCCGATCTCGCGATCGAGCACCTCGACGGTCTAATCACGGAGGAGCCCCTGCCGCGCGACCAGCGCCGCGTTCGAGACCTCTGGTTCTAATCCAACGACGGCGATTGCATGTCGGCGGGAGACGGGAGTTGTTATGGAATAGCTGCCCAAGCGACCGCCCGTCATATAAGCCACCTTCGTCTCGTCCCGAACCTAATGTTCGTTCATTATGCTGGGCGGTGACACGAGCAGTCATCGAGGTCGTCACCGGCCCCGATCACACATTAGCCAGCCGATTGTCAGCCGGTGCCTCGTCACGTTCGAACATGCCATAATCTCTGTCGACATGTCCGACGCGTAGGCGATAATTGGCGAACACGCCGCCTCGTCCACGCCGTTGCGTGGCGCGGTGCGCGGCCGTGTTGCGCCAGCACGCGACCGCAGCCTCGTCGCGAAAGAACGAAAGCGATAGCATCTTTTCTGGATTGCTAAGGCTCTGGAACCGCTCGACCGAGATGAAGCCGTCGACCTCGCCGAGATCCTGCTTCAGCGCTGCGGCGAGCTCGAGGTACTTGGTCCTGCGTCCAGGCAACGGCATCACCTCGAAGATCACCGCTATCATCAACGCACCAGCGGCGCATGCGGCGCCGAAGCGAGGCGCAGGAACGTCCGGTCTTCGCGAAGAATGAAGCGCTCGCGCTTGGCGAACTCATAGTTCTGGCGGCCGAGCGCATCGTTCCGCAGACGTGCGCGGTAGTCTTCGTAGGCGGCGAGCGTCTCAATGCTGTAGACGCCATAGGCCGTGGTCGCCGACCCCTCATACGGCGCGAAATAGCCGATCAGGTCGGCACCGCAACGCGGGATCGCCTCGCCCCACGTGCGCGCATAATGCTCGAACGCCTCGACCCGGAACGGGTCGATCTCGTAGCGGATGAAGCAGGTGATCATCGGTTCGGCCTCCTTTGTCGCCAACACGGTAGGCCGACCCTGCGGACGATGTTTCGAGCGCTATCGAATTATCGCACACCGCGCCGTGCTATGGCTTTGCGTCAGCAAGGACGATGCCGATGCTCACCACCAACGCCTTCGCCGAGATCGGCTCGCTGATCGGCGATCCCGGCCGCGCGAGCATGCTCATCGCCCTGATGGACGGACGGGCACTGACGGCCACGGAACTGGCGGCGATCGGCGGCGTGACGCCGCAGACGGCGAGCAGCCACCTCGCCCGGCTCGTAGCAGCGGGATTGTTAGCGGTCGAGCGGCAGGGGCGGCACCGCTACCATCGGCTCGCCACGCCGGCCATCGCCAGCCTAGTCGAGAACCTAATGACCGTCGTCGGCGACGCTGCCCTCACGCATCGGCGACCGCTCCGCACCGATCCGAGGGAGGCGGCGATGCGGCAGGCACGCACGTGCTACGACCATCTCGCCGGCAGCGTTGCCGTCGCGATCACCGACGCGATGCTGACGCGAGGCGACGTCCAGTTCGATGCGGACGGCGGAGCGCTGACCGTGTCCGGCGCGGCGCGGCTAAGTGCTCTTGGCGTGGTTCTCCCTCAACCGCAGAGCCACCGAAGACGCATCTTTTGCCGTCCGTGTCTAGATTGGAGCGAGCGTCGCACGCATATCGCCGGCGCAGTCGGCGCTGCCCTTCTCGACCACATGCTTGGCCACGCCTGGATCCGGAAGGCCGAAGGATCACGCGCGGTCGTAGTCACACCCGCCGGCCGGCGTCACCTCACCGAGTCACTTGGCTTGGGATCGGACTTGTGGTGCTCCGACCCGGTGTGACGGGATGCGCCGTCTATACGCAAGCGTTTGGCGAGGCCAGCTTGGCCAATGAAGATGCGGCAGTCGACCGGCAGCAGACCATTGAAGGAACTTGAATGATCATATGTGCCCCTATTTGAGTAAATTTATGCCGCGGCATTTCAACCCGTACTAGTTCGCTCAAGGTAAAGCGCTATCCGACAATCTACGATCTAGTCGTTCGACCTCCAGACCCCACAACCGGTCACTCGATGATCGGCGATCCCGTCCCAGCTTCGGACATTGGTTCATCAAGGCTATCGAACGCTTTCAGCTTGGTTTGATGCTCCATTTTCTACTGATTAGACGCCCTTTTGCAGACTAGCTGCGTGATCCCACCCGCATCACGAGGCCTGAGGCGCCGGATCATCGTCCAGAGCCTCGGGCCTACGCTCAGTTGATCGTCAAGCCTTGCGTCGGCAAGTCTCCGATCGCGCGAATTTCGTAGACTGGGCAGCCGTTTCGCTTGCCTCTGAACTGCACCGATCGCTCGTAGGTTGGTTTGCGAGCCCGGTTGACACCTCCGATCGGCTGATGGGCCGCCAGACCGTGCCACGGGCTATACGCGATCGCCTGCTCTTGATGCTCGCTGAGACCACGATCCCAGCCGAGTTGCGCGGGCACTGTGAGCCGTGCAACGGCCACATACGGGCTCACCTTCTCGTCCCAAACGACCGAAGTGTCCTCGACCGGCATCTTCTCGAGGTCGGTGCAGAGCTGCACGCGCAGCTCCCAAATGCTATCCCGCTCGATCAGTACCTCTCCGATTTCCTCGCGGAGCGCATCAGGTCGGTCAGATGTGTTGACCTTACCGCCGGTGAGTTCGGTGAGATTGGATGACACCGGCGCGATCGAAATCTTCGCGATGTAGCCGCCATACCTCAACGGCACCTGCGTGTAGTAGGTCTCGCCGAGCGGATGCGTGTTGGGTGCGCCTCCGAGCGTCTGAACCGTCGGGCTCTGGATGCCGACCGTCGTCAGCGCGGCGTCGACGGTCTGCATGACTGCAGATAGCCCCTTCTTCAGCCCTTCGCCGGCATCGGTTGTCTTGGCGAGCATCTTCAGGTTGGCGAGGAACGCCTTGGGCGTCGGCGACGCGAACGCCGGGCCGTTGACTAGGACGAAGTCCTGCGTGGTGTCGGCCTCGGAACCGGACAGACGATCCCCAGGGACGTCGAATAGTTTGACGGCGAGCCCGCGCGGTACGCTAACGCTGTCGTCGAGGATGTCGCCGGGAAGCGTCGAGAAGCGCAACAGCGCATCATAGCTGCCGGGTGTCGCAAACAACCCCTGCGCGAGTTCGGGCAGTATCCCCGATAACACCTCGAGCTTGCCCTTCACAACTGCATGACCCTTGGCGTGAATACCGCGAACGGCCGTGCCGTAATCCTTGGCGGTCGTTTCCTGGATTTGCCGGATCTGCTCGCTCAGCCCTTGAATTGTCTCAGATTCGTCATCGGCGCGTACTTCGACGTCAGGAGTAAAGGGAACGGGCGTGTATCTGATGTCGTCAGGCATGGCAGAACCTCGATCTGAGTCATGGTGACCAGCGGCGCACATGCGCGAGGTCTCAGCCAGGACGGCTCGCTGATCGACCCGTTCCTCAGTCGATCAAAAATTGGACAGGTAGGCGGTTAGTCTGGACGATCGGTGACCTTACCGATGGGTCGGTATCGTCAAGACTCATAGGCGGCGGGAGAAGTGCCAGTCGGTACGCCGATGGCAACATTGAATAGGTTGCTTCGAACGCGCGGGAAAAGGATCGCGATCCGGCGTAGCCGACGCTTTGAGCGATAGCCTTGATCGGCAGGTCGGTGACCGTAAGCAGCCGCGCCGCCACCCGCAAGCGCGCCTTCTGCACGAAATCGATTGGGCCTTGGCCGAAGGTGCGGGAGAAATGATCGGAGAACGACGCCCGGCTCATGCCGGCGAGACCGGCGAGGTTGCCCACCGTGTGGTCTGCGCCGGGGTGCTCGATGATGGCGGCGATCGCACGCGCAAGGCGGGGATGATGGAGCGCGTCGAGGGCGGTAGACCCGTCCGGCTGTGACCAGTGCCGACGCAGAAGCATGATAAGCGCCTGCTTCATCAGTGCCTGACACATTGCCTGGGTTCCCAGGCCGGCGCTGGCGACCTCGTAGCGCATGGCATCTACGATCGCAGCCGGCACGCCGCCTGCCGCTGGATCGTCGGCCACCGGCCAGCGCATCAGGTCGAACAGACCAAGCGCCGCTTGGTCTGGCGCCGACAGCGCGCCGCACAGCAGCAGCGTGTCATCGGCGCCATTGCCTGCGGTGAACTCGACGAGGCCGTCCCCGATCAGCTTGCATTTGTCAGCCGCAGCACCCGTAGCGGCGGATCGATCGGCGTCGCCGACCCAGTGCGACCGCAATGCTGGCACGACGAGGACACTCGATGGAGCAAATGGAACCGGTGCCGTTTCACCAGCCTGGATGTGTCCTGATCCGCGCAGCACGAAGTGGACGGTAACGGCCTTGAACACCGGAAAGCTCATCCGCCATCCAGACTGGATCCGGCACACCGAGAAGGCGTGGGGCGCCACCTCAAGGGCGGTCAGCAGACGATTAAGGGTGAGATTGATAACCGTGGACCTCTAAGCCGCTTCGCCACATTGCGCCATTGCCGAGAGAAGGACTAGGTTTGATGCGATCGACAAGGCTCGTCGGCGGGCGGCGATCATCACCAACAAATCCTAACTAGGTTGATCCGGCCGAGGCGATCGCAGAACCGACGATCAAAATTGATTGATCGCTCCTTATCAGCGCACTTCTGTTCACTTAGAGATCGTGGATAGGACGTAACGCCTAATCTTGGATATTTTGAGGGCTGCGATCAAGTTGGACGCCAACCACCAACCCACACGCCTTCATTTATCAAGCGACGGCGGGCAGCGGCACCGAGGGGGGGTGGCGCGCTCGCCCGCCGTCTAGGTTGCGGCTCCAGGGAGGGACGGAGCACAAACTGGATGGATCTAAGCGGATTTAGTCGGCCATTAGTTGATTGAGATCAAATGCCGAATCCATATGTGGACGCAGCAATGTAGCAACCGCACCTGTTCCAAGTTGATCGTCAAATGTCGCCTTCGATACGCCCCTGGTATCTATTGTCTCGATCGTTAATGCCGAAGTCAAATGGCTGACCCCCGTGGCACCTTGCGCGCGGTAGGCGGCTGCGAACCGCTCGTGGACGGCCTTGACCAGAGGATTCGTCGATGCTGTCGCAAGTTCGTCTTCTTCGTCGGCACGTCGAGCATAATAGGCATCGATATTGCTAAGCATGACTCATCCCCGCGACGAGCCATCAGCCTAAAATATCACCCTCGAATTTTATTGATCGAGATTTAGTTTGCCGGGGTATTGTTATTTCACGCATCAGCGACAAAAGTCGTTGCGACTGACAAGCCGAGAGTTTGCAGCGCTTGTCCAAAGCCTCTGAGGCATTCCGGCCTCGATCAGGCGGCTTGCCGCAGCCGACGATGCAGATAGTTCTCATCGAACCCGGCAATTTGGATCAGCTTGCCGGGATCGGTGATGACCAGGCTGCCTCGGGCGAGCGTCATCGCGCCGGCGACGCGCAGCTCCTTCAGCACCCGGTTGAGGTGGACCGCCGTCATGCCGAGCGAGTCGGCGAGCAGCAGCTGCGACAGAGGCAAGGCGAAGGTCTCCTCCTTCGCAATGCCGATGTTTCGCGCGCGCAGGTAGAGCTCGCACATGAGGTGCGCGACCCGCTCGATGCTGGTGCGCCGGCCCATGCTTGTGATCCAGGCTCGCATGATGCCCTCGTCGACCAGTTGGGCCATGTACATCGCCTTGGCCATGCCATGGTGCTCGTCCATCAGTGCATCCATCTCCGCCCGCCCGATCATGGCCACCAGCGACGGCGTGATCGTCTGGATGCTGTGATCCATTTCGGCGAGCAGCCCGATGTGCAGGTCGCAACAATCGCCCGGCATCAGATAGGCAAGCACCTGGCGGGTGCCGCTGGGCAGGATCTTGTACCGGAATGCCCAGCCCTCGAGCATGACGAAGACCGGGCCGGGTCGATCGCCTTCTCGGATCAGATCGCGCTTGGCCGGAAACTTACGCGGTCTAGACGTTACCTGCGCCAGCGCGTCGACAACAATAGGGCTGAGGTGGCCGTATCCTTGCAGCTTGTCGACGAAGCGGTTGGCCATGCCTAACCCTCCCACGATCACGTCGCGGATAACATTGCGCATTATTATTGTCTAATGTTGATATGGATGATTGTCGCTCCGTCGGATCGGGCTACAGCAAGGAATCGTCGGCTTGGACCCAGGCCCCGGCGGCTGAGAGATGCGATGCGCTCTCGCCTGAACGGAGCGTGTCATGACCGAAGCGTTCTCGAACGATAACAGCTCGCCTCGCGCGGGTCCAAGCGGGCGCGAGCCCGACGCGTATGGGCAAGCCGCGCTCCTGCTGGTGGAGAGCGTGCTGCACGGCCTCATCGAGCAGCAGGTGTTTTCCGTCGCTAAAGCAGTCGAATTGATCGATATCGCCTCCGAGGTGAAGGGCGACATCGGCACTGACCTCGGCGACTCCGCTCCCACGCTACAGCGCTCGCTGACCTTGCTGGCAGCGATCAGCAACAGCCTGCAAAACGACAAGGGCGCATAGGCGCATCCGACCTGTCGCTCGTCCCATCGCCGCGTTCGCCCTTCGGCGCTGCGTTCCTCCAGAATTTTTTGATAATGGCGCGACCGGTGCGCAGAATTTAACCAGTGTGCGGAACCTTGGCATCGCGCCGGGCCTTCAGCTGCAGCATGTTGATCTAGATCAGTCGGGAGCTTGCCATGTGCCATGTCCTGATTATCGAGGACGAGCCGCTGATAGCCTTGATGATCGAGGATCTGCTGGTCTGCGAAGGTGCGACATCGGTTTCGATCGCTGCCACGGAGCAGGCAGCCATTGCCGCCGCGATCGACCGGCCTCCGGGCTTCATTACTTCGGACGTCAAGTTAGCCGAGGGTCTTGGTCCACACGCCGTTCGTGAGATTCATAATCGGCTTGGCGACGTGCCGGTCGTCTTCATTACCGGTACGCCGGTTGAATGCGATCCTTGCGAGCCACCGGGGCGCGTGCTGACCAAGCCGGTGGAAGGTCGAGCACTCGCGGCAGCTTTCCACGAGCTGAGATAAGCGTGCCCTTTAATCAAGTGACAAACAGGCGACGACCACCAGTTTGAAGACAGGGTCTTGGGCATCAAACTGCAGAATGCATCCTGCTTCTGTTCAATCACGCGAGGCGAAGACGTCTCCGGCATCCGTATCCAATCCTTTTTTGAATTGGTGCCACTTTCCCGCCATGCACGTTCGCTCGCCCTTGTCGCCTAATGCAATACGGCATCATATCCCCCCATGCAGGTGGGGGGGGTGTAATCTCGTCGATCGTCTCCATGTTGCACTGCAGCAACGAGTCTGTCGTGATCTTAGGTTATATCTCTGGAGCCAAGAACAATCCAGCGCGCGCGGGCGCCGTACTGGGTGCTTTAGTCATTAACGTCCTCGCTCTCAGCGCGGTCGTCGGCTCCATTCAAGGTGCGTTCTGAAATAAAGGATCGCACTCTCTTTACGGGCATTTGGTCGCTTACACCGCCCACGTCGCGTGCTGAAATTGGACGCTTATTACCTCTCGGCGCGGTTGATCTCGAACAGCTCGGGAAGCTTGGTTATCGCGTTAACTGGGTGGTTTTGAAACCGTCAGCTCTTGGGATTGCCTAGCGACGCGTGCGGATAAGCGATCTGGGCAGTGTAGCGGCTGGATGGGTCAGCCCTGCCCGGCAAGTGTGTGTACCACGACGGCGTTGTTATGCCCATGGCCCATGCTGTGCTCGTTCTTCAGCATCGACACCAGATCCATATGCGTGGCCGGAAGGTGCCCACGGACGAGCTCCTGCCATTCGGCCATTGGCTTCCCGCATGTCTTTTCGATCGATGGGAAATAGAAAGCTGGCCCCTTCACCGACGCATCAAGCATGGTCATCGTACTCCCAAAAGGGCAAGATCACTTCACCGACGCACGCTCGAGGTTTACCCCTAGGAGCCGAAGCCTTAGCACTTGACCCCAATAAGCGACGCTCAGCGTCCCTTTTGCCCGCGCCGAAAGCAGACGCCCGTTAACAAGCGACTTGGCGAGGCGGAACCGCTCACTCAGCTGCCAGAGCGGCTGACTCATGGGCGCCGCAAACTCGCGCCCCCCGGGCGGGCGCCTCCGGGGGTTCAAGTGTCTCGACGTCGCGGAGGCTCCTGGTGACCGCCCGGGTGCGCCGGCCCGCCTCGTCTACGGTGCGTTTGGCAGTTTCGAGCTGCTTGCCAAGCTTGTCCCAGACGTCGCCGTACTTAACGAACTCGGCCTTTGCGAGCCCGAGAACCTGCCACACCTCGCTCGAACGCTTCTCGATGGCCAGCGTTCGGAAGCCCATTTGCAGGCTGGTGAGCAGGGCGGCGAGCGTGGTCGGCCCCTGTATCATGACGCGGTGCTTGGATTGCAGCTCGCTGGCGAGGCCGGGGCGGCGGATCACCTCGGCGAACAAGCCCTCGGTCGGCAGATACATGATGCCGAAGTCGGTTGAGTGCGGCGGATGGACGTATTTCTCGCAGATCAACTTGGCTTGAACCCGGATGGCGCGCTCGAGCGCCGCGCCGGCCTTCTCGATCTCGTCCGCCGCGCCGCCGTCCTGTGCGACCAGCAGCCGGTCGTAGTCCTCGTGCGGGAACTTGGCGTCGATCGGCAGCCAGAGCGGCGCCTCTCCGTGTCCGGGTAACCGCACGGCGAACTCGACGATCTCGCCCGCGTCCGGTCTGATGCGGACGTTGCTGGCGAACTGGTCGGCGGTTAGCATGTCGCCCAACAGCATGCCGAGCTGCATCTCGCCCCAGCCGCCACGCGACTTGACGTTGCTGAGCACGCGCTTGAGATCGCCGACGCCGGTGGCCAGGGTCTGCATCTCGCCCAGGCCCTTGTGGACCTGCTCAAGCCGGTCGCTGACCAGTTGGAAGGATTCGCCGAGGCGCTTGTCCAGCGTGCCTTGCAGCTTCTCCTCAACGGTGGCGCGCATCCGCTCGAGCTTGTCGGCATTATCGACGCGCAGCTTCTCGAGCCCGTCCGCAACGGTGCCGCGCAACGCCTCTTGCTTCGTCTCGTTGCTCTCGATGAGCTTGCCCACCTTGCCGGTCACGCCCTCAAGCGCGAGGCGCTGCTCGTCGCGACCGTCCCGCTGCGCTGCGAGCAGCCGGTCCGAGAGGCTGGTCACGGCGTCGTTGGTCTCCTTCAGCCGTTCCGCCTGCGCAGCGGCGAAGCCGTCGGCGTTGCGCTGCACCGCCTTCTCGAGCCTGTCCCGTCCGTCGGCGGCCTCGGTGCGCATGGCGTCAAGCCGGTCGGCTTGGCCCTTCTCCAGCTTGTCCCGCCCGTCGGCCGCCTCCCGCCGCATCTCGGCGAGTTGGTCGGTTTGCGCCTTGCCAGCTTCGCCGAGCCTCGTTTCCAGGCCAGCGAGGCGCTGGTCGATCGTCTCACCCTGACCCGATACCGCGGATCGCACGTCCTCGCGAGAGATGCGCGCCTCGTCTCGGAACGCCGCAGGCAGCCCGGCAGCCACCTGTTCGAGGACCGCAATGCGGGTTGAGAGTTCGGGCGGCAGGGCGGCGGGCCTGCCAGACCTCATCAGCAAGAGCGCCGTCATAATCGCAATGGCGACCAGCAGGACGAGGCATGCGTAGACTGCGAACTCCACCGGTGGGCTCCCTTTTTAGGTGCGGGCCGCCGCGAAATACGGCCCGCCGGTCTCACTTCTCAAATACGGTCGTCCCGGGACTCGCCTTGCCGTGCTTCGTCGTTACGTAGCGCCCGCTGCTGGCACTGCGGTAGTGCCCGCCCGAGCTGCCGCTTTTGCCGGCCGCTTCTCTCACCGTTGTCCCGGGGTTTGAGCGACCGCTCGCGCCGCTGACGTAGCGGCCGGTGCCCGCGCTGCGATATCCACCACCCTTGGCCATCATCCGTTCCTTTCCGTCCAGCGGGTCGAGTCGCCGCCCGCATGTCCAGGCTGCCCCCCGACCCTGACGAAAGCTGTCACCTTGGTCCCCTCACGCCGCCAGCAGCTGCGGCTCGGTCCAGCGGCGCGTGTCCGCCGATGCTGTCTCGAAGAACAGCACGGCGTCCTCAGAGAGGCGGATCGCCTGCCGCGGCCCGATCGCGATCCGCACCCCGGCGCGCACGAGCCACAATTGGCTTCCGGCCGGACGCTTGGCCTTGGCCAGTAGCGTTGCGGGTTCGACCACCTCGGCGTCGATGCCGAGCAGCTGGCCATCGACGTCGACGATGTGGCGTAGCTCGATGGTCGAGATGTTCATGTCCGTGGCTCCTCCGTTGATGAAGGCACCTTCGCGCACGTGGGTGTCAGAATTGGTCACCCCTTTCAGAACCGTTCGTCGATCTGTCATCTGTTCACGACGCCGCGCGTGCGTGATGGTCGCCAACTCAGCGTCGCCCGTCGGCAACGACGCCGGCGGGCTTGCGCCAATTCTGTCTGATGCCACCTGTGCAGCTCAGGCCGCGCTTGGGTTGCGCACGACGTCGACGATCTCCGCGGCAATCTCCTCGACGGTGTGTGTCGCGGTCGTCCTAGCGAGCCGGTCCGCGAGCGAGGGCGAGTAGCCGATCACTTCGCGCTTGGTCACGTCGTGCCAGATGGGCAGCAGCACCTGATCGCCGGAGACGGCGCGCGTGACGAGGCCGTCCAGTTCGTATTCCGGCCAACCTCGCCCGAAAAAGGCTTTGGATAGCACCACGACGCCAAAGCGGCTGCTTGCGAGTCCACGATCGATCTTCCGCCGGAGGCTATCGCCGATCCTGAGTTCGAACTCGTCGTACCAGACGGTCAGGCCGCCTTCGCGCAACGCGTTGGCAAGTGGACGGACGACATCGTCCTTGTCCTCGGATGCGTGGGAGATGAACACGTCGAATGTCCGGCCATCGGCCATGTCGGCGACCGGCACGATGTCCTCGTCGGCGTCGCGAACGAGCGACGGAATGCTGCGAAGGGGCGCCTCGTTGATGTTGGGCAGCGGCTTTAAGGCCGCCGCCGGGATCACCTGTATGCCGGACCGAACCGACCCTCCGAGGTTCTGCATGTCGACCGCGACATGCCACGTGCCCGAGTTAGGCACCTGCAACCTGACGGGAGACTGGCGCGCAAGACCGCCGACGAACCGATGCTGCCGCCCCGCCTTGTAGCTGCTGAAGTTCGAGCCATCCATGAGGCGCACGTTGGCCGCATTACCCTTGAGCGTGACGACCACCACGCTGCCTCGATCGAGGTGGTCGAGATTGTAGTGGGTGAAGTTCATCTCATTCCTTTCCTGTCGTTCGCTGGGGCGCTTGGGAGGAGAAGGGCTTACGTTAGGCGAGCAGCACTGCGCGTTCCGAAGCTTCATCCCCAGCCCAAGTCTCTCCAGTTGATCCGGAATCATTTCTTGGATCACCGCTTGCCCGTGCGTGGTCTTCATCTCGCAAGTCGAACTGTCCCTGGATGCAGCGTGCGCGTCAAAAATCGTCGCCGCCGTGTTCGCGCAGCAGGCAGAGAGCGTTGACGAGCGCCATCTCCTCAACGGTCCGGCACGGCGTCTCGAGCAGGAGGGGGCTAGCGAACACCATGGCCGCTGCCTGCGCCCGCGAGACGGCCACGTTGATGCGGTTGATCGAGAACAGAAACGCGATGTCGCGCGGCAGCTCCTCGCAGCTCGAGGTCGTTATCGAGACCAGGCAGACGGGCGCCTCCTGACCTTGGAAGCGGTCGACGGTGCCGACCCGCACCGCGGGCGGCAGCGCCGCCCGCAGCGCGTTCACCTGCGCGTTATAGGGGGCGACGACGAGCACGTCCCCGAGACCCACGACGCGCTCGATCCCGGCGCGGTCGCGGTAGGTGGCGCCGACCACCTGGTCGATGCGGGCGCGGATCGCGGCAATCTCCTCCGGGCTGGTCTGGGATCGCCCGAAGTGCTCGACTGCGCGCATGCCGGCGCCGATCAGGTCGGTGCCGTCGGGCGCAGTCAGCTTCTGCGAACCGGCCGCGTCGTCACTGTCGAGCCTCCCCTCGTAGACCGCCGTCGAGATGTAACGGCAGATCGCCGGGTGCATCCGACGGCTGATAGGCATGAACACGCCGCGATTGGACGCGACGACGCGCTCGCCGTCGACGAGATACTCGAGGCAAGAGCGGCCGCTGTCGCCGGGGTGCGTGCCCTGGATCGGCTGTGGCAGCTGCATCGGATCGCCGACGAGGACAATGTTGCGCGCCGCCCGTGCCATCGCAAGGATGTTGGCGAGCGACACCTGACCCGCCTCGTCAACCACGAGGTGGTCGAACGCCGGCGCAGCGTAGCGGGCGAAGTGCCAGGCAGTTGCGCCGACGACATCGGCGGCAGCGATCTCAGGCGCTTCGTTGTCGGCGACCAGGGTGACGCCGGCACGCTCGTCGTCGTCGCCATCCTCGGAGGTCTTCTGGACGACGCTGCACGCGACGCCCTCGGCGCGCGCTCGTGCCGCGACGGCGGCGAGCAGGTTGCCAATTGCCTTGTGGCTGTTGGACGAGACCGCGACGCGGCGACCCTCGCGTACGAGGTCGACGATCGCCAGCGCGCTTACGTAGGTCTTGCCGGTGCCGGGGGGTCCCTGGATGGCGAGCGTGGTGTCGGCCATCGCTGCGATCGCGCGGCTGGTCTCCGCGGGCAGGTCGCCGTCCGCGTCCACGATGCAGTGGCGCTGACCGTCCGTGAACGTGGGCGTTATACGCGCGAGCAGGTGCTCCGCCGCCTGGGCCCGACCGCTGCCGGCGATGATCTCCTCGGTGACCGCCGCCACCGCATCGCGCAGCGCCTTCTTGTTGATCGGCTGTGGCGGCAGAAGGTCCAGGCCGTCGGGAAGCGGACCCTTCTTCGTGGATCGCCTGAGGGTCAGCGTAAACGCCGAGTGGTCGATCTCGCGAAGCGATGCGTCCTCCAGCCCTGCCGCGGGCTTGATGCTGGGTGTCTTGCCGGCGCGCAGCTTGGTCTCCTGCGGCGGGAAGTGGTAGGTGCGCTCCCAGGACTGGGCTGTAACCTTCGCTGGCGGGCCGACCGCCTCGCAAAGTGCAACGCATTCGAGGTCCTCGACCATCTCGGCGCTTTCCTGCGCAAGACGATCGAAGATGCCCCAGTAGGCCGGCTTGTCCTCCCGCTTGAAGAACAGGCTGAGGTCGAGGAGCAGGTCGGCGACGCGCTCGCCGAGACGCGCGCGCACCGGTGCCAGCCGGACCCGCAGCGCCTCGAGCTCGGCGTCCTCCTCGTCGACATTCGACAGTGTGCCGGCGTCGGGGATCTGGCCGAGCACGGGCCACGGCATGCCTTCCGGCCGCACCCCAGTGACCAGCCAGTCGCGCAGCAGCTGGGTCGAGACGCAGTCCGTCCTGTTATAGTCGTGGATGCGGTCGAGCAGCGTTGCATCGGCGGTCTCACGCCACTTCTCGTAGAAGACGACGCTCGCGCCCGCGGTGGCGACGTCACCGTCGCGCTTGTCCATGTAGAAGGCTTCGAGGTCCTTGATCGAATAACCCTTCTCGGACGCCACCATCGCGCCCGACACGACCTTGAACAGGTCGATGAAGCGGCGCTCGCGCTGCAGCTGGTCCATCGCCGCCTCGGCGACACGGTGGTAGGCGGTCAGGCGCCGCAGCGCTGCGATCTCGTAATTGGCGTAGTGGTAGACGTGCGCACGGGGGTAGCGGCGCAGGTGGTCGACCAGGAACGTAAGCAGGTCGGCAACGGCGCGCCCCTCGGCGTCCCGGTCGTGTGCCCAGAAGGCGCGGAACGCCCATTCGCCTTCCTGCCGAAGCCAGAGCCCGTGCAGGTATTCAAGACCGCCCGGATAGTAGGGATCGCCCTCGATGTCGTAGAATACATCGCCGTCGTCCGCGGCGGGCAGCATGCCAAACCCTTTGCCAGGCTCGGCATCGCGTAGCTCGAACGCGGGCGGCCCGCCTGCGCGGCGAGCAGTCTGCAGCCGCGCCTGGGCAGTGAGCCGGGTCTGGGTCTCGGCCGCCATCCGCGGCACCCGGTCGGCCCGCGCCCCGCGCCCCGCCAGTGTAGCGCCGCCCCCCCCCGCGCGCTTCTGCCGCTGCGACCGGCTGATGCCGGCGACGAGCGACAGGCTGTCCTCGCGCTCCCACTGTGCGCCGCAGCGATCGCGCCAACGGCACAGCGGGCAGGCGGCGACCGGCTCGGGTCGCGTCTCGGGTCGTTCGACCACGAACGCCTCAAGCATGCGGCGCGCGTGGCGGGCGTAGGCCGAAACGTCGGCGAGCCGCACAGTGAAGCGGCTGCCGTCGCCAAGCTGGAGGTGCGCCGCCTCGGGTGTCACGCCCTGCACCTCGGCCAGCAGGTCAGAGTATAGGCAGAGCTGCAGGACGTGCTTAGGGTCGGGCTTTCGCTTCAGCTTGGTGTCGACCACCTCGTAGGACCAGCCGCCGAGCGCCGACGGCCGCTCAGCGCGCTCGAGGAAGTCCGAGTAGCCGCCCCACGCGCCACCGAGCAGCGCGCCCTGGAAGACCACGTCGGGGCCCGCTGCCATCGCCTCATGGGTCAGTTTGACCGAAGTCTCGAGCGACAGGCCATCCTTGGGTATCTCAATGACCGATCGGCCCTCTCCCTTCAGCTCAACCAGAAACGCTAGCTCGTGCGCATCCCCCTGCCGCTGGAGGAGTTCGGCCTCCGCGCCGTCATTGGTGGGCGTTAGGTCGCCGATCTCCATCATGCGCAGGTCGAGCGTAGTGGCGTGGCGACAGCCTTTGAACCGCATCAGATCCGAGGCCGAGAGCCGCAGGGCGCCGTCGATCATCCGCATGCGCATTCCCTTTTACTTGCCTATAGCAGTCCGGGACGACAAAAGCTGTCGCGGGAGTGGAACGATGTCGTTCGCGAAGGCGCAGGAGCTACTGAAGCTCGCCATGATGGCGACGCGCAGCGGCGGGGTGACGCTTGACGAGATCGTCGAGGAGTTCGGTTGCGTCCACCGGTCGGCGCAGCGGATGACTGTCGCCCTCGAAGCGGCGTTTCCGCAGACCCGCGCCGACTACGGTGATGACCGCCGCCGGCGCTGGCGCATCGAGGCCAAGCACATTGCGCCGCTGCTCACGCCTACGGCAGAGGAGATGGCGGCGTTGGGCACTGCGATCGACGGCTTGGACGTCGCGGGCATGCGGGCCGAGGCGTTGCAGGTGCGAGGACTCCGTCAGAAGGTGCGCGCGCTCGTGCCACCCGCCGCCGGCAGAAGGCTGGCTGTCGACGAGGAGGCGCTCGCCGAGGCGTTGGGCCACGCCGCTCGCCCCGGCCCGCGTCCGGCGGCGAACACGGAGGTCGACGCTGCGCTTTACGAGGCGTTGAAAGGCCCCTTCCTCCTTCGCTTTCCATATCGGACGCGCGGCCAGACGAAGCCGAAGGAGCGCACCGTGAAGCCGCACGGGCTACTACTTGGCACGCGCCGCTACCTCGTCGCGCGGGACGCGGCGAAGCCGGTTTCGGCACCGCTTCAGCACTTCCGCGTGGAGGAGATTGAGCGCGCCGAAGTGCTGCCCGAGAGCTTTGATCTCGATGCGGGCTTCGACATCCGCCGCCATGCCGAGAAGGGCTTCGGCTCGTTCGAGAACGCGGCCGAACACGGCGACGTGGTGTGGCGATTTTCGCCCGATGCGGCCCCCCACGCACGACGCTTCGTTTTCCACCCCAGCCAGACCGTCGAGGAGGAGGCGAACGGGTCGCTGCTCGTCCGCTTCCGCGCCTCCGGATACCTCGAGATGTGCTGGCACCTTTATGCATGGGGAACGTCGGTCGAGGTGCTACAGCCAGCGGGGCTGCGCGAGATGGTGAAAGGGCACCAGCGCCAGTTCAACGCGGTGCCCTGAGCGGCGACGCGGCACCGCCCGCCTGACCCAAAGTCGGACGTTGGCGGCCTGTTTCCAGCATCCCACCTCCGGCCACTCGTTCATATCGGCTGCAGAGGTAATCCGCAGTGAATTAGCAGCCACTTACCGAGCCCTATCCTTGGACCAGGCGTGTGAACCGGGTGGGCTAGTCGACAGCTGGCGAGGGCGCTTGCGACGGCGCTCCGGGCGCACTTCGAGGCGGGCGTCGACGTCGTGCTCGAGTACCTTTGGGGGGCGAGCGCCCAATCGATCCCCATCGCCGGCGCGACCTCGAGTCGCGAGGGTGTTCCAATTCGGTTGGTCCAAATCGGCGCGTCCGGCGGTGCCGAACTCGCGATGCCGGCGGCGGCGCTGCGTTCCTCCTCGATCGAGTTGAAGGTAAGCGGCCTCGGCAGCGTCGGACTGCCAAGGCTCGTCTCGGCGATCGGGGGCGTGTTCGGAGCTGCGTCCGGGCTGGGGGTCGCGCCGCACCGCCAGTTCGTGCCCCTGTCCGATCTGACCGCCACGAGGGATCAGCGAGGTAGCCGGATCGTATACCTAATGCGATGAGGGAAGGCATCTGCGCGACCAGTTCAGCACCCGCTGGTCACCAATGGACCATCGGCAGCCCCGCGACGGGGCTCCTGAAGCAGGGGATGCTGGTGCTTCGCAAGCCTCCGAGATACGCCGTCCGAAGGTCCGGTCCGCCGAACGTCACGCTCGCCAGCCATGGGCAGATGGTGCCGGCAGCGCGCGTCAGGATGTCGGACGGCACGGGTCCGCCCGCAGCGAAGGCCCGCTCGAAGGCGGCGGTGCCGTCCGGATCGCCGTCGTCCAGCAGTTCGAGCAGATCCCCCTCGGGGGTGATGGCGACGAGCCGGTCGGCGAAGATCATCGTCGCCCACAGGTTGCCGAAGGCGTCAAAGCAGATGCCGTCGACGAGCCCGGCACCAAGCGACGTGGGCCCGAAGACCTCGCGGTCGGTCAGCGACCCGCCGGGTAGGACGCGGAGCCGGGTCACCCGCTTTGCCGTCGTCTCGGCCACGTAAATCCACTCCTCGGCCGAATCGAGCCGGATCTCGTTGGTAAAGTGGAAGCCGTCGGCGACGATCCTCGCCCCCCTCGCGTCGAGCAGGATCAGCGAGCCGTCCGCCAAATCAGTGCGCACGGCGTCGGTCCACGGGTTCACCATCGTCGAGATGGTGATCCAGAGCCGGTCGCTGCGGTCGCGGAGGACGAAGTTCACCTTGCCGAGGGGCGATCCGTCGATGGCGTCCAGCAGCACGCCGCCGCGGCCGTCGCGCGTGACGAGTTCGAGGCGGTCGGTGCCGAAGTTGGCGACGACGACGTCGCCGTTCGAAGCGAACGCCAGGCCGTTGGGCAGGGTGCCCGAGACGAGGCGGCCAATTCCGCCGGGCATGGTTGCAGGACCCGGTGCGGGCGTCAGGAGTGTCTGGGTCCCATCCGGGCCGATGCGCATCACGCCGCCGCGCGCGTCCGCGCTCCACAGGGTGCCGTCGCGTTCGGCGAGGATGCACTCGGGACGCTGCAGGTCCACGCCCACGGAACTCAGCATGCCCGGCTCGACGCGGAAGCCGACGAGGGGGTTCGGCGACCGTCGCGTCCGCAGCAGCGTCATCGTCCGATCGGGCCGGTGACGTCGCAGCGGTCCATCGCCGTCGGCCCTGCAGGGCGGTCGGAGCGCGAGGCGCATCCGTCACGCACCTCGCGGGGATCGGCGCGGTGCGGCGGCCAGAACACGACGTCCGCTGCCGCATCGGTATCCGCCACGATCATTCCTAGAAGTCCACGCTGTCGCCGCCCTTGAGGCCGAGCATCTCGCGGGCCTCGGCGGGGGTCGCGGGCTCGCGTCCCATCTCGGCGAGGATGCGGACGATCTTCTGCACCTGCTGGGCGTTCGACGTCGCCAGCACCCCGCGCTCGATGAACAGGCTGTCCTCGAGGCCGACGCGGACGTGGCCGCCGAGCAGCGCCGCCTGGGTCAGGAAAGGCATCTGGTGGCGGCCTGCGGCGAGGACCGACCACTGGTACGCGTCCCGGCCGAACAGCCGGTCGGCGGTCTGCTTCATCACGAACAGGTTCTCGAGGTCGGGACCGATGCCGCCGAGGATGCCGAAGACCATCTGGACGAAGAAGTTCGGTCCGACGAGTCCGCGGTCGACGAAGTGGGCCAGGTTGTACAGGTGCCCGACGTCGTAGCACTCATGCTCGAACCTCGTCCCCGCCGCCGACATCGTTGTGATTATTCTCTCGATGTCGCGGAAGCTGTTGCGGAACACGTAGTCGTCGGAGTTGACAACGAAGTCGCGCTCCCACCCGAACCGCCACTCCCCGACCCGCCGCGCGGCGGGAAAGAAGGCGAAGTTAATCGATCCCATGTTGAGCGAGCAAAGCTCCGGCGCGAACCGCGCCGCCGCCGCCAGCCGCTCCTCGACCGGCATGGTGGCGGATCCGCCAGTCGTGAGGTTCACGACCGCGTCCGTCCGCTGGCGGATGCTGGGGAGGAAGCGGGCGTATATATCAGGATCGCCAGTGGGCCGGCCGTCGTCGGGCATGCGGGCGTGGAGGTGGATGATCGAGGCGCCGGCTTCGGCGGCGGCGATCGACTGTTCAATGATGTCCGCCGGGCCGATGGGCAGCGCCGGCGACATCGACGGCGTGTGCGCCGACCCGGTGATCGCGCAGCTGATCACGACCTTCGAAGATGCCGACACCCAACCTCTCCCACGTGCAATTCCAAGTCCGGAACGGGGGATGCCGAGCCCCCGCCATCGGCATATGCCGCGGTCGACCCTGCGGCTCGCGCGTAGCCGGCGCCACCGACGATATCACACTGTACGAATGATCAGGAAAAGGAAAGGGCTTTCCTCCAGCCCGATCCAGAAGCACCACCTTATTACCCATGGGACGTTGGACTCGCCACCTGCATTGACAACGCCGCGACGCTTCAACTAGACGGTACGTACGTACAGCGTTACAGGTCGTCCTAGGTCTAGGGACGAGGTGCGAAGCGAAAGCAGAAGGGCCCTTCGAGGCGTCTCCAGCGGGAGCTTTCTCGAGCAAGCGGACGGGTTCCACCGTCCGCCTCGACACAGGGGAGGAATAAATGATCAGGCCGACCACGAAGCTGCGCATCTCGGGTCTCGCGCTCTGTCTGGCCCTGCCGACCGGCAGTCAGGCTCAGGACGCGACGGCCGCCCGACCCGACGCCGCCGAGGTCACGGCCGTCCCCGACGGCGACATCATCGTCACAGCGCAGCGCCGTGCCCAGCGGCTGCAGGACGTGCCGCTGTCGGTCACGGCGATCGGCGGCGCGGCGTTGGAGCGGACGGCGGTGACCAACCTCGCCGACATCCAGGCGCTCGTGCCCAACGTCAACATCTCGTTCCACAACGCGGCCGCCGTAGTCGCCATCCGCGGGATCGGCTTCGACATCCTCACCGCCGGTGCCGACGGCAGCGTCGCCATCCACACCGACGGCGTCTACCAGTCCCGCCCCTCTGCAAGTCTCGGCGCCCTCTTCGACGTCGACCGGATCGAGGTCGCCCGCGGCCCGCAGGGCACGCTCTACGGGCGCAACGCGACCGGCGGCGCGATCAACGTCCTCTCACGCCGGCCGACCGACACGCCCGAGGGCTACCTCAACCTCACCTACGGCAACTACAACGAGGTGTCCGTCGAAGGCGCGCTCAGCGGGCCGGTCGCGGGGGAGGTGCTCCGCGCGAGGATCGCGGCCAAGGTCGAACAGCGCGACGGCTTCGGACGCAACCTGTTCAACGGACGCGACGTCGACGACGTAAAGAGCCGGGCGGTCCGCGGCGAACTAGACTTCAGGCCCGCCGACAAGGTCAGCTTCCTGCTCATCGGCGAGTACTTCAAGCGCGACGACAGCGGCGCCGCCAATCACGTGGCAGGCTGCGCGACGCCGGTCTGCGGGCCGAACGCCGCGACCAGCCGCGGCTACTCGCTTCCCGCGAACCCTCGCGACGTCGATCAGGACTTCCAGCCCATCTACCGGCCCGAGCAGTACGGCGTGTCTCTGATCGGAAAGGTAGAGCTCCCGTTCGCCGATCTGACGAGCATCAGCGGCTACCGGGACGGAAGGTTCTACTTCCTCACCGACTTCGACGGCACCGAGCAGCCGCAGGCGTTCCTGACGCGGGAGGAGAACTACCAGACCTTCTCGCAGGAAGTGCAGCTCAGTCACAGCGGCCGCACGTTCGACTGGCTCGTCGGCGGCTTCTACTTTTACGAGAAAAACTACGCGCGGGCGAACGGGCACTTCGTGCCCTTCCTCGCACCGCTGGTGTCGCAGTACTTCCAGGGCGGCACGCTCTACACCGACGCCTATGCGGGCTTCGGCGAACTGAGTTATCATGCGACCGGAAGGCTGACCCTGACGGTGGGAGGACGCTACTCGAACGAGCGCAAGCGCATCGCCAACGAGTACACCTTTACGAACGGACCGATCAACATCGTGGCGCGGCAGGCGGCGCCTACGGCGGCGATACCCTGCGTCGTCTGCCGGAACCTGCCCGACACCGTGAACTTCGATTCCTTCACGCCGAAGTTCAGCGCGCAGTACAAGCTCGATTCCAGCCGGATGCTGTACATCACCGTCCAGAAGGGCTTCAAGAGCGGCGGGTTCGCCGTCGGCGCGGTCACGCCGGCGTTCCGGCCCGAGACGATCTGGAGCTACGAGGCCGGTCTGAAGGCGTCGTGGTTCGACCGCGCGCTGACGACCAACGTGTCGGTGTACCACTACGACTACTCGGACCTGCAGGAGGGTCAGGTCGTCGGCGTCGCGACGCAGATCGGCAACGCTGCGGCCGCCAAGGTCGACGGCGTCGAGGCCGAATACCGGCTGGCGCTCGGCGATCACGTCTCGATCGACGGCTTCGGCACCTACAACCACGCGCGCTTCACCTCGTACACGGTGCCAAACGCGGCCATCAATCCGGCCCTTCCACTCGACCTGTCGGGCAACCTCCTCGCCAACGCGCCGCGGCTCAGCGGCAGGCTGGGAGCCGAATACAAGTTCAACGCCTTCTCGGGATCGCTGACCGCGCGGGGCGAGGTCTTCGCCTCGTCGCGCGTCTACTTCTCGGTCTTCAACAACGCGACCAACATGCAGGGCCCCTACGCCCTGCTCAACGCCAGCCTGCGCTACGACGGCAAGGACGACTGGTACGGGAGCCTGTTCCTCAGCAACCTCGCCGACCGGACGGTCAAGGCGAGCGGCGTCGTCAGCAGCGGGACGGTAGGCTCGATCGTCGGCGTCACCTACCTGCCGCCCCGTACCTACGGCCTGACCGTCGGCCGCAGGTTCTGAGCCGCAGCCCGCGCCGCCTGCACCCATCACGTCCCACCCCGCGGGTCGCGCTCGCCCGGACCCCAAGGACACCGAATATGTTCGAATACTTCCCGTCCAATCCGGGGTGGACCCTCAGCGTCGGCTGCGCCCTCTCGATGGGAGGCGAGCTCACGGAGGTGCACGAGGCGTGCAAGCCGCTCGTGCCGATGGCCGAGGCGCCGCTGGCGGTCGCCAACGAGGCCTGGTTCCAGAGCTGGCTGTCGCTGTCCGGCCGTCTCGAGGCGCAGGGCGACGAGATGCTCGCCAAGGGCTGGGAGTTCTCGGCGGGCGCACGCTACTTCCGTGCCGCGCAGTACGGCTTCGTGGCGGAACGCCACGGCAGCTGGGGCGACTTCCGCAAGCTCGACGCCTACCGTCGGGCTAGCGCCCTGTTCGCCAAGAGCGTGGCGCTGCTCGGCCATCGGACCGAGCGCGTCGAGGTCCCCTTCGACGGCGCCGTCCTCGCGGGCTACCTGCGCCTCCCGGACGGCCCGGGACCGTTCCCCGCTGTCATCCAGTTCAACGGCTTCGACAGCATCAAGGAGATGACCTACGGCTTCGCCGGGGAGGAGGCCGTGAGGCGGGGGATCGCCGTCCTGTTCATGGACCAGGAGGGCACCGGCGAGTCGGTCCGCTTCCACGGAACGGTCAAGCAGGTCGCGACCGAGAAGGCGGCCAGTGCCTTCGTCGACTTCCTCGAGCGCCATTCCGCCGTCGACGGCGACCGCATCGGCGTGATGGGCTGCAGCATGGGGGGCTACGACGCGCCGCGCGCGGCAGTCTTCGAGAGTCGCCTCAAACTCGTCGTGACGTACGCCGCCTGCTACGACCTCGAGCCCCTCCGTCCGGCCGTGGATCAGATGCTCGCCGACCCCGACCGGCCGCGGCGCGGGCTGGACTGGGAGGACCAGATGAAGGCCGTCATGGGCAAGGACGACTTCCGGGAGGCGTTCGACGCCCTGGCCGAGCGGAGCCTGCACGGCGTGCTCGGCGGACTCAAGGTCCCCTACCTCATCGTCCAGGGGGAAAACGACCGGCTCGTTCCGCGGCACGTCGCGGACCGCAGCATCGCCGAGGCGGTCGCGAGCCCCCGGGCGGAGCTGAAGATATTCTCCATCGCGGAGGGCAGCGCCGAACACTGCGGCGTCGACCTCATCGCCTCCCACTCGCAGTACATGTTCGACTGGATCGCCGAGATCTTCGGCGGCCGGGTGAAGTCGGGGGCCGAGACCGGGCGGTGACGGCGCGGATCGCCGGCTGACTAAGCTGGGACTGTCGCCCGGACAGGAGCAGCGGAAGCGGCGATCCGCTGCCTTACCATCGACGGCTAACGGCTCCGCCCTTTTGGGGAGACGGTGACGGTGTCCCGCCCGCCAAGGACCGGTTCGAAGATGCGGTGCCTCGTGCCTTGTGCGCTGCCCCCGATCGCGGAATAACGCGCGCGGAGGAGTCGGGATCGGCCGTGGCGGGAGATGCAGGGAAGGTCCAGGGAGCCGGTCGCAACGCCATCCTGGACGCGGCTGAGGCGCTGTTCGCGCAATCAGGCTTCGACGGCGTGCCCATCAGGGAGGTCGCCAAGAGGGCTGGCGTCGCGCTAAGCTTGGTGACCTACCACTTTCCATCCAAGGAGCGGCTCATCGACGCCGTCATTACTCGCCGCAGCGAGGTTGTGGTCGCGGCTAGGCGGAAGGAGCTGCACAGGTTCATCCAGGAGGGCAGCGGGGACCTCAGGAAGTTCGTCGAGGCGTTCATCGGACCATTTGTGGAGCGGATAGAATCTGGCGACGATGGCTGGCGAAACTTCGGCGAAATTGTTGCTCAGACCACGCATTCGACCAAATACGGGCCGGCCTTTACAAAGCACTATGATCACACTGCCCGCATGTTCGCAGACGTCTTAAGCGACATCTTCAAACAAGCGGATCCGAGACGGTCTATACAGGCTGTTTTGTTCTGCGCCTCCGTGATGTTAGGCTCGTTTGCATCAACTCGCCGTCTTGAAGCCATTGCTGACGGACGTTCTAGGCTTCCCGCATCGAACGACACATACGATTTGATGCTGAAGTTTATCACCTCGGGGATCGCGAGCATTATGACAGATTAAAGATTCGGTGTGAGCCTATGGTCTTCTTCGATGAAGTTTTCGTGAGGCAAGACTTGGTTAGTTGAACGACAAACTCCATGACCGGTCACTCAGGCCGGCTTCTGCATGTCCTTATACCGGACATTGGTTCAGGTGCTGATCGTGACAGGACAGCCGGTAAGTGGGCGGTCGCTAAAGCCGCTTCTTGACCTTCGACTGCACGGATCGGCTATGCTTTCGCGATGTTGATACGCCAGGAGCGGCCATCCGACCACGTCGGCATCGCCCGGAT
This sequence comes from uncultured Sphingomonadaceae bacterium, assembly GCA_964246245.1. GTDB lineage: Bacteria > Pseudomonadota > Alphaproteobacteria > Sphingomonadales > Sphingomonadaceae > Polymorphobacter_B. Next base: position 40,774 of record CAXTQJ010000002.1, on the reverse strand, counting down.
CACGGAGGAGGCGTTCGCATTGGCGGAGCACCGCGACGGGACCGAGGCGGACATCGTGTCGCGGCTGCGCGCTGCCGGGGACCTGACGCTCTCGCTGGTGTTGGAAGATGACGACGCGGCTCTCATTGGCCACGTCGCCTTCTCGCCCGTCGTGATCGACGGGGTGGAGTGCGGCTGGTTCGGTCTGGGGCCGGTGTCGGTCAGGCCTGACCGTCAGCGCGGCGGTATCGGCACCGCCCTGATCCGCGCCGGGCTTGAGCAGCTTCGCTCGCGTCGCGCCAGCGGATGCGTCGTGCTGGGCGACCCAACCTACTACCGCCGGTTCGGCTTCGGGACCGATGCTGCTCTCCGATACGAAAGCGCGCCCGCGGAGTACTTCATGCGGATCAACTTTGGAACTGGTGAGTGCCCGGCGGGTCGGGTTGGTTACAGGCCCGCATTCGCAGGCTGAAGCGCGACCACGATGAGAAAAGGAGGCGTTGGATGCCGATACCCGAGACCGTCGGCGCGTTCGCGATCATCCCTCACAACGACCTTGAGGCCGCTATACCGTTCTGGGAGCGCCTAAGCTTCTCGCGCATCGGCGGCGATGCGCAATACGCGATCATGAGCGGCTGGGGTTGCGAGCTGCACCTTACTCAGGCGGGTGCCGGGCCGTGGCGGGTGCCATCGGAGCACAACCCGTTCGGCGTCTTTATCCGAACTCCCAAGGTTGATGCGATAGCCGGGCTTGTCGACGACCTGATCATCCGCCCCGGCGGAGTCCTTCGGCATCGAGAGTGGGGCCTTTACGAGGTGGGGATCGCAGGTCCCGATGGCCTGCTCGTTCGGATCGGGTGGCCGTCCATACTGATAAACACAGGCCCAGCGCGCGATCGAACGGCTTGGCAGCTCGCGCGTGGGCTCTCATGCAAGCAAGCAGACCCCAGACCCAGGCATTCAGGATCTAGTCGCCACTGCCGAAAGCTGACGCTCATTCAGCTATGTCTCTGGCCTGTGGCGGAGCCGGGTGCTGATTGTGAGAGGTGGGTTAACAGCAGCAAAGTCATCGAAGGTCTTGAGAACCTTGGTGAGCGATGACTACGCAGCCGCGATAGGGGATCCCACCCTCATTGCCGTTCGGCAATGCACCCTTTTCTTTCGAGACTTACCAACTCAATCAATGAGGCATTGTGAACGGCACGACGGGCACCATCAAGGGATCCGGTGCTGGAGCAGCACTGATGACCATGACTCGCATGGAGTGGCCGGTAGGTCCGACCCAGCTTTTGCGCCGGCCGGCGAAGGCACGAATCGGAGCAGTGGCGGCCCACACCGCTGTTCAACGGATAGCTCCTTACCGCGCTACCCGCCCCATACAACTTCCCGGCTAGGCTCGCCAATGTCACTTATCACGATGGAGCCGACGGACGAAGGACAGTCACGGAGAATTGCGCTCGAGCAGATCGACGTGCTGTACCGCGTCTTCCCGACCGGCGTGATCGGCGGCGCTGCGGGCGCGATCCTTCTCGTCGTCGTACTGCGCGTCAACGACGCGGTAGCACCTGCTCGCGGGACGGCGTGGGCGCTGTTCATCTGCGGCATGGCGGTGCTGCATTTGCTGCTGGGGATCGCCTATCGCCGCGCCGGCGACAAGTTGCGGATACGGCCGCGCTGGCCGGTATTGTTCTGCTTGTGCGCCTTAAGCGAGGGTATCGGGTGGGGTTGGGCGACCGTCGCGCTGCCGAAGCCAGGGCATTTCGAATATCGGCTGCTGGTCCTGCTTGTCGCGGCAGCGATCGCCGGCGGCGGGGCAGCGGCATTCGGTGCCTACCGCCCGGCGTTCCTTTCGATTCTGCTGCCGGTTGTGACGCCGTTCTATATTGCCAGCCTGAGCGCGCCCGACCGGCTGGAACATAGCACGGGTTGGCTGATGATCGTCTTCACTGCCAGCGTCATCAGCTTGGGCTTCGCCGCCACCCGATCGTCGCGCTACACGATCAAGCTGCGGCTCCTGTCCGAGGCGCTCGCCTTCGACCTGCAGCAGCAAAAGGAAATCGCCGAGCGCGCTAACGTCGCCAAATCGAGTTTCCTCGCCGCCGCCAGCCACGACCTTCGCCAGCCTGTCCACGCGCTGGGGCTGTTTACCGGGGCGCTCCGCGGCCTGGCGCTACCGCCCGAGGCGCGGCACCTGACCGACCGGATCGATGCCTCGGTCGAGGCCTTGGACGGACTGTTCAGCGCGCTGCTTGATATCTCCAGGCTCGATGCGGGTATCGTCGAGGTGCATGTTCGTGCCTTCCCGGTCGGACCATTGATCGAACGCATTTGCGCCGACCATGCCGACGAGGCGCGCGCCAAAGGGCTAATCTTGCGCTGCGCCCCGACGACCCTATCGATCAAATCCGACCCGGTGCTGGTCGAAAGGATCTTGCGCAATCTGATCGGCAATGCCGCTCGCCATACCACCAACGGCAGCGTCCTTGCCGGCGCGCGGCGGCGCGGGGACCAGGTCGTGCTCGAGGTCCGGGATACCGGTCCCGGCATCGCGCCCGCCGAACACGAACGCATCTTCGATGAATATTATCAGATCGGCAACGCGGAGCGCGACCGGGCCAATGGCCTGGGACTGGGCTTGGCAATCGTTCGACGGCTGACGACGCTGCTGGGAACGCAGGTGGTGCTGCGCTCGCAGCCCGGTCGGGGCGCATGCTTCGCCGTGACGCTGCCGCGCGGCACCGGGCTGGCGGCAGCTGATCCGGCCGCCGCACCGCCGACAAGCCCCGACGAAGGACTCGTGGTCGTTGTCGACGACGAAGCCGATATCCGTGACGCCATGACCGGACTGCTGCGGCACTGGGGTTTCGAGGTGATTGCCGCCGCGTCGGGCGACGACGCGCTGGCACAGCTTGCCGTCTCGCCGATCGTACCACGGCTGCTGATCTGCGATTACCGGCTGCGCGACGGTGAAACCGGCATCGAGGTCGTCGCCCGGCTGCGCGACGACTATAATGCCTCGATACCGGCGATGCTGATCACCGGCGACACCGCCCCGTCGCGCCTGATCGAAGCCCGCGCCAGCGGCCTCGCGCTTCTCCACAAGCCGGTGACCAACGCCCGGCTACGCGCCGCCATCGCCACCGTCATCGCGGGGACCGACGCCTGATTTATAGCAGGTGCGCCGCGCGCGCCGCCGTAGCCGCCTGGGTGCGATTGACTACGCCCAGCGCCTTGAAGATGGCCGCGACGTGAGCCTTTACCGTCTTCTCGGAGAGACCGAGATCGAGCGCGATCCGCTTGTTGGTGTCGCCCGCCGCCACCCGGCGCAGGACTTCGATCTGCCGCCCGCTCAGGCCGCGCCCGCCCACGTTCATGTCCGTCGTGCGCGCCGTCATTATCGGCATCGCCTTGAGCAGCAGCGGCGGCACATAGCGTTCCCCGTCGAGCACCAGCCGGATCGCCGCGAGCAGCGTATGCTGGCTCGCCGATTTGGGCACATAGCCGAGCGCGCCGTGGGCGAAGGCGGCGCGCGCGTCGTGCGCATCTTCCGACGACGACAGCATGATCACCGGCAAGCCCAGCCGCGCCCGGCCGATCTCGCCGATCGCCGCCATGCCCCCCGGGCCGGGCATCGCTAGATCGAGAACGACGATGTCGACGTCGGGATGATTCTCGACCAGATCGAGCGCCGTCTCGACCCCGTTGGCCTCGAGGATTTCGGTGCCCGCACCGAACTGGCGGAGGAGCAGCGCGAGGCCTTCGCGGAACACCGGATGGTCGTCGACGATCAGGACCTTCATGGCCGCACCATGGCGACCGCGTCATCGGGTCACAAGCCGGCCTGATGGCCGTGCCCACACGTGCCGGCTTAAGACCGTCTTAAGTCCGATGCTGATTTGACCCCTGCGGCACCGCGAACCCATACACCGCCGCAACCACAAACAGTGACTGCGATAGGAGTTTGGGCATGCGCTACGGATTGATCAGTGCCGCGCTGACGGCGACACTCCTGGGATCGGTAGCGGCGAATGCGGCCGATCTAGTCACCAACGGCAGCTTCTCGGCCGGCCTCACCGGCTTCACGACCACCTATGCGACGATGGGCAGCGCGTCGAACACTTATCCGGGAGTCATCGCCCTGCTCACCGGCGGCGACCATACCACCGGCACCGGCAACTATCTCAGCGTCGATACCAACAGCAGCGGCGGCAATGACTTCGCCAGCCGTTCGTTCTGGTCGGAAACCTTCGGCGTCGTCGCCAACAGTGCTTATGCCTTCACGGCCTATGTCAAGCAGGCCAACGGCGCGCCGTTCCCACAGTTCGAGGCGCTCGCCAATGGCACGTCGCTGACCGGCGTCGTCTCCGTCGCGAACACCGACTGGACGCAGGTCAACGGCACCTACAGCAGCGGCACCGCGACGTCGGCGACGCTCAGCCTGTTCAACCGCGACGGTAGCTACATCGATAACGATCTTTACGTCGACGACATCAGCTTCACCGGCCCGGCGACGGGTGCGGTGCCGGAGCCGGCGACATGGGCGATGGTGTTGAGTGGTTTTGCCATCGTTGGCTCAGCCGCACGGCGGCGGCGCGCAGCCGTCGTCGCGTAACCGTGCGACTATACGCTGGCGCATAGAATGATGTCGCCACGCTGAAGCTCGATCCACGGGGCACCACTGTCCTGCCGCTGGTCCCCACCTCTACCTGGGGCCGCTAGGATTTCGGTTGAAAGCGTAGCATTGAACATCTGCTGCGGCGCTATGGCTGATTTTGAGTGCGGGATCCGCCGCCGTGGCTGCCGTCGAGCGGCATCGATCCGCCATTCCGCGGCTGAATATCCCCTCAAACGCGCGACCTCGCCGCAAGATTGGCCGTCCTGATTACCCCCGCTGGACCCAATTCCGGCCGTTCAAGCGGCCGAATCCACTTCCCGCAACCGGTCATCCGTTCATGCGGATTGCCGCCCGCTTCGAAACTCTCGGGCGGCCGTTCCAGACGACTTAGAATGGGACTTTGCCGCCGTTCGCAAGAGATAGGTCGGAGGGCAGATCTTGTCAGAAGCCGACGTTAGCGATCGATTGGCCGGCAGGATGACAGGAGGGGCCGACCATCCGCAGGGGTTCGCAGCCGTTGACAAACCCCACCGGCCATTCAACAGTTCCGACCTACCATGTCTTCGGCTTCGGCATCAGTAACGCTGTAGTGGCGTAGGCCGGGGTAGCCTTGCCGATCAGAGTCGCCGACCCGCACAAGGCGCTCTCAACCAAGCACTACTTTCCCTATCCACTTGCCCTGATCCAGCCAATCGGTCCGACGTCAGACATTTCCCGCAGGCGCGGCAGCAGCGCCCCCTGCCGCGGCGAGCGGCCGGAGGGCAAACTGGGACTCACACTTATCATGTGCGCAGACCGGTTTGTTAAGACCGTACGGCCGCTGATATTTAGTGCGGCCACACACGCATTCGAATTGACCGCGGAATGCTTTGAATTCGTCCCAGCGCGTCTTCTCGTCGCCGATCGAGCCATCGCCATAGGGCGCGTCCTGGAAGTGGCTGCCGAAATTCTCGATGTCGCCCTTCACCAAGCTGGTGATGAAGCGGTTGTTGACCCCGGGCACGTCGGCCGGCGTCAATTTGATATCACTGAGGAAGCCGCCGATCGCCGAGGCCAGTTCCGATCGTTCGTAGGAATAGGCTTTCTCAAGCTGGCGGATGCGCACGTTGACGCCGAAGCCGCGAGCGATGCCAAGCAGCCATTCCTCCTCGGCCTGACGCATCTCGTTGGCCGCGGATTCTCCCGCCGCCCAGCGATCGGCGATCATTTCGTCGGTCACCCTATGGTCGGCGAAGCGCGGACCATAGGCCGGGTCCAGCCCGATGATGCGCGTAAACTGCCAGTCCTTCGCCGCCAGCTGATCCTTCAGGTGATTGAAGAACCGCTCGTCATGGGTGACGAGGATGATCTGGCAATCGGTGAGCATCTTGGCGAGCAGCGCGCCGATCGCGCGGCGATGGTCGGCGTCATAGGAGGTAACGACATCGTCAAGCGCGATCACCGGGGCGGCGCTGTTGAACTTCTTGATCGCCGCGAGGCGCAGCGCCAGCGCCACCGAGTGAATTTGGGAGTCGCTCAGATAGCCGCCCGGCGCAACCCCCTGACGATTGTCGGCGAAGTCGATGACCAGCTGCATGCGCTGCTGATTGGTATCGTCCTCGCCGGGCAGCTCGAGCCGGATCGGCCTGGCCTTGTCGCCCTGAATTTCCTTGTAGATGTCATTCATCGGCGCTTGGAGGGTGTCGAGCAGCGACTGGACCTTCTCGCGAATCCTGCCCGAGACGAGCGTGGCCTGGGTGCCGAGCGCCTCGTGCAGCGCGGTGAGTTCCTCGGTCGTTCGCGTCGCCAGCGCCACATCCGTCTGGAGCTTCAGCAGCCGGTCGATGCTCGCCTTGGCCTTCACCCAGGTATGTTCGCCCTGCTTGTCCTCGATGTCGGCGATGTCCTGGTCGAGACCGGTAAGGCGCGCCTCCAGCTCGGCGGTGATAGCGGTGGACGCAGGGGCGGCGGCGGCCGGCCACGCGGCAACCCCGGCCTGAAACGCTATGAGTGCTGCCCTGAAGCCGTCGGGATCATCCTCGGACAGATGATCGATCATAGCGGGAAGCCGCGCGATCAACTGGTTGTGCGCTTTCGTGCCGGCCTTGTCGGCGTCGTCGAGCGCGGTTTTGGCGTCGTTGTAGCTCTGCAGATCGTCGAGATGGGTCTTCAGAAGATCGCGGATCGCGGGGACGCTTCCAGCGGCGGTATCGCCGATCGGCGTCGCGCAGACCGGACATTCGTCCGGGGCCGCTGCATCGTCGGCGAACAGTTTCTCGGCCTCCTTCCACACCGACCGGAAGACCGTGCCCGCCGCCTTGTCGCGCTCATCGGCCTCGGTATCCGTAGCATCGGCCAGCACCGCCAGCGCTTCGTCGAATGCGGCAATGGCGCCCGAATACTCGGGGTCGCCGCCGTCCTCGGGTACGGTCTTACGCCACAGCGCTATAACCGAGTTGCGGACCTGTCGCAGCCCGGCGAGGCCGACGCTCTTTTCCTCGGCCGCGACACGTTTTCCGATATCGACATAGCCGGCGTCCGCGACATCGAGCGCCGCCATCGTCAGCGCGGGGTCGAGCGGCGCAATGACGTTCGTGTTGACGAAGTCGAGCACGGCAGCGTCGTTCCACGCCTGCACGGCCTGGGCGGTCTCGGTGCGCAGCTGCCCGGCGAGACGAACCTGTTCGGACGTGCTCTCGGCAGCGGCCTTGACCTCGCGGCGCAGCAGCCGGAGATTCTTCTGGACCTCGACCAGCGGCGAGAGCTGCAACCAGCTCACCACGTCGCTGTAGCGGGTCTCCGCCTTATGCTCCTCGACGAAGGTGCGCAGCGTATAGCCGCGGATGATCGGCGCGACAACGAACCCGGCCTTCATCGCGGTGGCCGCTGCATGGATCGGACGCGGATTGCCGACCGCCGTGCGGCTTCCCGCGTTGGTGGCGTTGCCGGTGATAGTCGTGAACTTGACCACTGGCGCGATCCCCGCCGCCTGCGCGCCATTATGCACCAGCGCGGACGGGCCGGCCTGGTTGTTGAGCGCACGTTGCCCGAGCCGGTCTAGCGTGCCATGTTCGGAGAAGAGGAATTCGAGCGCATCGATGATACTCGACTTTCCGAGGCCGTTAGGCGCGAAGATCGCGAGGCTCGGCTTCTTGCTGAAATCGAAAGTCTTGGGCTGGAGATAGGCGCGAAAGCCTTCGAGCGTCAGCGAGTGGAACAGCGTCGGATCAGCCATCGGCCCGTTCCTCGGCCGGGGCCGCGCGCTCGGCGGCCAGCGTCAGGATCGCCGCCTTGGCATTGGCGATAACAGCGTCGTGCGGCGTGACGGTCAGCAGATGATCCGTGAGGATCGCGGCCAAATCGGCATCGACATCATCGGAGGCCTTGAGCGCAGCGGCGGCGCCGGTCAAAAAAACTTCTGGCGTTTCCACCACATCCGTTTCCGGCGCGGCAATGGCCGCGATCATGTCGAGCGCCACCGTCTCCTCGGGTGCTGCGTCCTCGTTCACCGATCCCCTCCTCAAACCTGCCCGCGAATCCATCGTGCCAGCCCCGTGCCGCCCATCCACGTCGACCGCGAGATTAGCCCAGTAGAACCGAAGCGAAAACGATCGATCACGACATCACGCCGGTTCGGATTGAATATCAGCACGCTAAAAGCGACGACGCGCCACGGGCGCACATACACTTAGACCGGCGGAATGCCGGCGTGGCGCAGAACGCGGTTCAGATCATCGAGGCAGGACTGACGCAGGTCATCGAGGTACCGCGCCAGGGCAGGTTGACGAAGATCAAGGCAAGTGCCGACAACGACGATCGTACCGTCCTTCAAGCCCTGCTCGAACTGCGTGCGCAGGAGCTTCAGATTCTGGTCGACCTTGCGAAGGCAATTCCGCGCCACTGCATCGTCGAGTTCATGATAGCCGCCGATCGCCTTGCGGATGACCTGACGGCTTTCGCGATCGACGAGTTCGCCGGTGCGCAGCGCCTTTTGTGTGTCTTTCAGCGCCTGGAAGAACTCGCTCGGGGTTTCGCAGTGAAGCGGCACCTCGAAGGCCGGCCGGGCAAACGCCATCGCGATCGTGCGCATGATAATCTCGTCGAGATCCCTGGACGCGCGCACCTGGATGACGTCGCGATAATAACGGCGCTGCAAGTCGGGATAGCTATTCAGGTGAGAGATGCACTCGTCCCAGGTCCAGACGATCGCGATGCGTTTGCGGCCTGCCTGTTCCCACTCGTCGTTGATCTCCTCGATCCAGGCCTGGACCTTGGTGTCGCGCCGCGCGGTGGTGGCGAGGATCCACAGGCTGAGGTCGGGCGTGAAGCCGAGCGCCGCGTCCGCCTCGTTACGCAGGAATGCGCGCGAGATCGGCCCGCCCGGATACGGATTACCCTTCTCGTCGAGATCGGCGAGGCGTTTGCACTGGATGCCGATCCGGCCATAGCGGCTCGAAGTGCCGAAAACATCGACGCCGTTCTGCGCCTGCCCCGGTCGACCGACCTGCTGCGCATTAGGGACGTCGTAGACTTCGGTCAGCAACGCCGTGCACAGCTCTTCGAACTGTTGCCAGTAGAGCGGTGGCTGGAAGAACTGCCAGATCCCCAAAATTTACCCCTCATCGCACGATCGCTGCACCGGGTGCGGTAAGCGCCACCGGCCGGTGCCGTCCCTTGCGCTATTTCTCCGTTGGAAAGCGGAGGTACTTCTTACCCGTCCAGCGGCGATAGACGAAGTCGCCATCGATCGCCGCGTTGATCGCCTTAAGGGTGGTCATCAAGGCGGGCTTGTCGAACCCATGATCGTACAGCCGATTATAAAGGATCGACCAAGCCAGGCAGGAGTCGGAAAAATGGACCTTCTCGGCGGTCGATCCGAACACCCAGCCGAAGACGACATCGGCCGCAGTCAGCGCCTTGGTCAGCTCTTGATCGCCGCCGCCGCAGGTCGCCATTACAAGCGCCTTGTCAGGTCCAGCGGCAGGCTTGATGAGTTCGACGAATGCCTTCCAGCTAATGTTCTTTCCATTGGTCAGAACAACGCCCGTGCTGTTGCCGTGCGAGGAGAAGTGTAGGATCTGCGCCTTGCTTTTCGCTGCCTCGGCGATGGCGCGCTCGACCAGCGGTTTGGTGAAGGCGATCCGATATTCCGTGGTGACGTCGAGGATTTTCAGGATCTCGTTCGCGGCATGGCCATCCAAGCGGCGCTCGTAGAAATCCTTCGGGTTAAGCGTTTCTAGAATATAGACACTGTCGAGCATGGCATCCCCTGTTACTACCGGCAGCACCATATGCACAGCGTCGCGGTACGTATAGGAGTCGGGCCCGTGGCTGGCTCGCGTAACGCCCAGCCAGATCTGATGGCAACGTGCGGGATCTGTACTTAATTGACCTACAGTTTCGAGACTCTCTCCCCTGCCGATTTCGAGGATCTCATACGCGATCTAATCGGTTGCGAACTCGGCGTCCGATTCGAAGCGTTCGGGCCAGGTCCGGATGGCGGCGTCGATGGCCGACATGCGACCGGCGGCGAGACGGTGATCCTCCAGGCTAAGCATTATCGCCTGTCGGACATGGCGGCGCTCGTTCGCGTAATGAAGAAGGAACGCGGCGCGATCGACCGGCTTGCTCCTGACCGATACATCCTCGCGACGTCGCGACCGCTGACCCCGGACAACAAGGCCTTCCTCGCAGAAATCGTCGGACCATCGTTAACATCGAGCGATGATATCTTCGGATGCGAAGATCTGAACGGCCTGCTCCGAAAATATCCCGACATCGAACGCAGTCACGTCAAGCTCTGGCTCTCCGGGGCCGGTGCGCTCGACCGTGTGCTTAACGCAGCGTCGCACAACTTCACGACGATTACGCGCCAGGAGATCGAGGCGAAGCTAAGGGTTTATGCCGAGAACCCGAGTTTCAAGTCCGGGCGGGACATTCTCGAAGGTCAACGCGTCCTCATAGTTTCGGGTCCGCCGGGCGTCGGCAAGACAACGCTCGCCGAGATGCTGTGCTACGCGTACATCGCGGAAGAATGGGAATTTGTCTCAATCCGCAATCTCGAAGAAGGATTTTCGCGTATTGACGACAGCAAGCGGCAAATGTTCTTTTTCGATGATTTCCTCGGCAGGATCGCGCTTGACGAGCGCGCTTTGTCGACGCAGGACTCCGATCTCGCCCGCTTCATCAGCCGGGTTCGGCGAACGCCTAGTGCGCGATTCATCCTGACGACGCGTGCCTATATCTACGAACAGGCGCGGCTTCTCTCGGAAGCGCTTTCTGATACCAAGCTAAACGTGTCGCGCTACGTCCTGGACGTGGGCATCTACACCCGGCGCATTCGCGCGCGCATCCTCTATAACCATTTGGTGGTAGCAGGCGTGCCCGAAGCGCATATCGCAGCGCTGATCGAGCAGAAAGCGATCAAGAAGATCGTCGATCACAAGCACTACAATCCTCGCATCATTCAGTTCATGACCGAAGCGGACCGGATCGCCGACACCGATCCAGAAAGTTATCCCAAAGCGTTTCTCGATACGCTCAAGGACCCCGATCTCATCTGGGACAAGGCGTTCCGCGCCCACATTACGCGGCGCTCGCAGCACCTGCTTATCGCCCTGTTTCTGATGTCCGAATACGGCTCCGAGATCGAAGATCTCGAGGAAGTGTTCACTGGGATTCATCCGGTTCTGTGCGCGAAATTCGGTGTCCCATACGACCCAAAGGACTTCGACGGCGCGCTTCGCACGGTGGAAGGGAGCTTCGTCGTGATTTCCGGAACGACGGTGCGCTACGTCAACCCCTCGGTTCGGGACTATCTCGCGCGCTATCTGAGTGACAAGGCTTTGCTGTCCGTGCTTGCCGATGGCGTTCCCACGCTGCGAAGTGCGCGCAATCTCTTCGATCATTTCATAAAGCAGCCCGGTCCTACCAATGAAGGAATTGCCACCCTCGTTTCCAGATTCGTTCGACTCTGCGAGCGCTTCGTCACGGTGGAGGTGTGGAAGCTCATTCCGGGCGAAACATATCGTTCGCGCATGTACGAGCTGTCGAACTCGGACCGCATGGACCTTCTCGTGAATTGGTGGCGGCTTTCGAACGCCGAGCCTTTCATCGCGGCAGCGCAGACGATCGCCGACAAGGGTCTTGCCGCCCTTTCCGCGTGGGAAGACGGGAGGAAGCTGCCGGAGATTCTAGCGGGACTGCGTGCAGCCCAAGCTCTAGGCGAACCGACACCGCCCGAACTGATCGACGCTGTCCAGGCCGGGGTTTCTGGTCTGCTCGCGACCGATCTTGATCCGGACGACATCACCCGCATTCTTGCGGCTGCCGACGACCATGAAGGTAGTCTGCCGCCCGAGCTTTTCGCCGAGATCGAAGGCGCCACGCAGAGGATGATAGAGGAACTGCCGGATAATCTCGGCCATATGGATTCGGAATCCACGCTGGAGGATTGGGGCAAGACGATCGAAAAGCTCGCCGCCCGATTCCTTGCCGATCCGCGCATCGTCGAGCGCGCCCATGCCGCCCTCAAGCGGCGAACTACGCAATTGCGCGAGACTGAGGCTGAGGACACTGAGGCGAGTTTCACGGGGGCTGCGGATCTGCCGAGCGACAAATTCGACGATGCCGCATTGGCGAGTCTATTCGGATCGCTCGGTGCGTCGACCGCTGCCATGAGCGCGGTAGACGACGACGGTCTGGGTGATCTCGACGATATACCTTTTTAGCGCCGCGAGACTGCGGAAAGACCGACTTACGCATCTATTCCACAATAGACCCAGCGACCCGTGGCAAGGGGGAGAGTCTTCTTATCCGCTAAGAGGCCTGACCGAACAGCGGCTTTCGGGCTCTCAGCATCCGGCATCAAACATCCGGTCTTTAGGTGCTTTTGCCGACGGTCCGCTTCGAGGCGTGCGGTCGGTGGCTTCTGTCAAATGCAGACCTACGCAGCGGGTGGCCTGAACGACCGGCTCTGGTCGTGCACCTGCCTGAATATCGCTTAATTAGAATTCAGACGGAAATAACTGTCAATTGCTCGCTTTCCACGTTCACCCTGAGGCCGAGCTGTGTCGCAAGCGTCTGAAGCGCGTTCAGCAGGGAGTCGCGCGACGAGGCGTCGGTCAGCTCGGAGTAGAGACCCATCAGGCTCTCGCAGGCAGCGGTGGTCCCCTGTCGGCCGATCGCCCTCAACGCCGAAGAGCGCGCGTTGTGCGTCCGGGACCGCGCGATTTCTTCGAGTTCGGTGAGGGTGAGCGGTTCGCGCCGGTCCTGCAATAACTCGACGGCGTTGCCGATGACGTGGTCCTGGAAATGGACATCGCGCGGTCCGGTCTCGGGCGCGGCGATCGCCGCCGCCAGGCGAGGTCGCACGTCCGCCAGCGCGTCGTCCTGCCCCAGCCGGACGAGGTCGAGCGTCATGCGTAGCGCATCACTCGGCTCGTAGTCGCCCTCGCCTGACCATTCCGCGAGGAGCGGCAGGAGCAGAGGTGTGCCGGGATGGATTTCGGTCATCCTGATCGAGCCGGAGGAGAAGGAGTTCATCTCGAGCCTACCGGAGAGCCCGGTCTGGAGGCTCGAAGATATGGAGCGGCGACCGTCGGCGTCCCAGTCTCGCGCCTGGAGGGCCGCCTTGGTGCGCTCCGCTGCCTCGATCGTGGGGAAGTGACCGATGAGCGCGCACGTCGCCGCCACGACTTCCCGCCGGAGGTTACCGAACCGGCCCAGCAGTTCGTCGAACGCCTCGGCGCACCCGAACGACATCGCGAACACCAGCGCATGCTCGCGCACCGCGCCGGTGAGGTTCGCGTCGGCGAGCAACTCGCGGATGAGCGATGCACGGCGTGGCGGCTCGCACCTCGATATGACCTTGCCGATGAAGTCGCGGCCGCTGCTCGTCCCGAACTCCCGCGCCCAGCGTACGATGGTGGCGACCGGTATGCCGGCGCGCAACGCCGCTCGCGCGCCGACGCTGGCCGCGTTCCAGCCTGGTCCGATCAGGGCGTCGTGCGCGATCGTCTCGGCACAGTCGAACGTCTCTCTGGGATCGGCCAGCGAGAGTGCGGCGGCACGGATCGCGGTCGGCAGCGCCTCGTTCTCGACCGCCTGCCTGATGTCGACCTGGTCGACGTTGACGCCGCTCAGATGGTCGATCAGCGCGGCGACGCCCCGGACGCCGCCGTCGTCGTCCGCCCATGCGTGCGCTGCGGCGACATACAACCGGAATGCGCGACGACCGATCCGGTCGACCTCTGGCTGGAACTCGCTGAGGTTCAGCAGGCTGCCCACGTTCTCCTCGACGAGGTCATGCAGGATATCGAGCGAGAGCTGGTCATCGGCGAGCTGACAGAGGATGCGGCCGCTGCCGTAATAGAACAGATGGCGGTCGAACAGCCGCTCGCGCAGTTCGGGGATGAGCGGCGTCGTGAACACGTCCGCAAGGAGGTTCCCGATCGCCCGCGCCCTCCAGAAGCTATCCGAGTCCCACCGCCCGATCAGCCGCAGCGTGATCGTTCGCCGCTGTTCGGCGCTAACCTTCATCCCGTTGGCGGTGCAGCGCCCGAGCAGCCGCGCGTGCGTGTCGAAGGCATCGTCGGATTGGGCGAGAAGGTCCTCGACGATCGCGGTCGGATCCTCGTGGCGCTCCAGCGCGAACTGGATCGCCTGTGCCCACGGGCGCTTGGCGAGAGACGCCAGCCTCCTCGGAATGTCATCGGCACGCTGCTCGACCAGATGACAGCCGGCAAGGTATTCTTGGACGATCGGGAACGGGAACTCGAAGCGCGACGGTTCCGGCTGGCGCAGCACGCCGCACTTCACCAGGTCCGCGACCACGACGCGGCTGCTGGCTGGCGGCGGCAGCATCCGCTCCAGCAGTCGCTGCGAAACTCCGATCTCGTCCTTCTCGAGCGCCTCGAACGCGGCGCGCTGCGCGATGTCGCGCATAAAGCTCGGGTCAGTGGTGATGCCGTCGCTCGGCTTGAACCGCGCGGGATCCCAGAGGAGCGATAGGTAGTTCTCGATGACGTCGGTGCGGTCTTTTGGAAGCCCGCCCGTGCGCCCGACGGTCGCCAGCAGCATCGTCAGGAAGAGCGGGATTCCGGAGAGCCGCCGCATCTCGGGCTGCGACTCGAACAGCAGGTGCAGGCGCTCGTAGACCTCTCGATCGTCCGGGCAGTAGGCGGACACGAAATGCCGCACGGCGTTGTCGCTAAGCGGCGACAGCTCGACCAGCTTAGCCTCGGTCGGGGCGGACAGCGCTGCCGCGTCGCGGACGGTGAGCACCCAGTGGACCGCGGGATGGATCGCCGAGAACCGACGCAGCCGGTCGAGGAGCACCGAACGGCGGTCAGTACCGACCTCGTCCAGGCCGTCGAGCAGCAGCACGACTAGGCCGGATTCCGCTGCCTGGCGCCAGTCGATCGAGACGCCGTAGCTGGCGTTCACCTTGGTCTGGACGTGCTCGATGATCTCGAGGTCCGAGTTGGAGAGGTCGGGCGCCGTGACGAGGACCGGCAGTAGGTCCAGCGACAGCACCTTCGCCGTCAGCGCCAGGAGCAGCGTGCTCTTGCCGAACCCCGGACCGGCCACGACCACGATCTTGTCCAGTTCCGCCGATGGGAATGTGGACAGGTCGATGCCGTCCGGTTCGACGGCGCCGCTCCAGCTGCTCCACTCGTCGTCGAAGTCGGGGCGCCGGCCGGACTCAGGCTTCCTCGCGGTCGGCCACACGAAGCCCTCGGCGATCGGGCGGACGATGCTCGTGCCGGGGACCTCGATCCGCAACGTCGCGGTGACGGCGGTCCGGTAGATCTGCAATCCCCAGGAGTCGGGGTCGGCGATATCGATGCTGTGCCGTTCGCGCAGATGCGTCCGGACGCCGGCAGGCTCGAACAGCGCCCGCGTCCGCGCGCCGCCGCCCGCGAGATCGCGCAGATGGCCGTGCACCGTTACCGGGTCGGCTACGGCGGGCATCCACAGCGGCGGGAGGTCGCGTTCGACCATGTCTTCCGTGAAGATCACGACGTCGATGTACTTGAAGAGATCGAGCGCCGTCGCGTCGTCGCAGCCGAGCGTCGCCTCGATCGCGTCGACGAGCGCCGTCTGCTCCTTGGTGAGCCTGCCCTTCCATTCCGCGGCGTCGGACCCGTCGGTTCGTTCGGCGCAGCCGCGCAGGTTGGCGGCGAGCGGGCCGGCGTCAGCGAGTGCGATCCCGAGCCGATCGATCGCGCCCAGAGATTGACGCTGTCGTGCGATCGCACGCCAGAGACTATCCCATGCCGCGTCTCCCCGACGCAGGCTTAGCTTCGCCTGGATGTATCGCGTCGCGCCGTCGGCGTAGCGAACGACGATGTCGTCGACGTGGTCGGGTGCCTCGACGCGCACCGAGAGGACGCGGTCGCCGATTGGACGGGCGCGGGTATCGAGCATCCGCCCAATGTGAAGCGCAGCCACCGAGTTCTGGTACCGGATACCGGATTGGGTGCTGGTGCCGCCTGCCTCTGCCATTCGCCCGAGCTTGCCCCCGTCGCCGCCTAAGTCAAGAAGCCTCCTAGGTGGCGTGGTAGCTCGCAAGCACTACATTTCGCCGATGTCCACGACCCAAGAACCTGTCCGCGTTGTTGGCTCGAAAGCCGATGAGCTTCGTCGCCTGCACGACCTCGCGCTCGAGGAGACGATTGACGCCATCCGCGCCAAGCTGGCGGAAGGTAAGAAGCCTGAAGGCGCGAAGTGGCCGAAGGTCTCGATGCGCGACAACGGGATGCCGTCGATTTCTGAGGCGCCACTGTTCGAACGGAACGGGGCGCTGAAGTTCAGCAGCGTCCTCGCGCCGTCGTGGAACGACGACGAGACGCGCGCGAAAGGCAAGTTCCCGGAAGACCAGTTCCCGCACATGCGGGAACTGGTTCGCTTCGTTCTGGACGATCCCGAAGTGAGCCGGTGCTACATGGAGAAGGTCCACCCGGACTTTGCGACCATCTTGGTGACGATGGGCGTGGAGCACGCGGCCAACACCTTCATGCTGCGCCACGGGGATGTCGCGTCCGACGCGAAGACGCGCTCGTCTGTGTTGCGGCCGCTCATGAACGGGCTGACCGAAGACTGGCTCAAGACACCGGTCGTGATCCCCATCGCGCTGGTGCGCTTCGACTTCGACCGCGTTCGGCTTTCCAAGAACGCCTTGCTGGTCCGGATGTCCAACGGACTCCATCGCGCGCGCTGGGAGGGTAAGGCGCACGCCGCCAATGGGCACGATGCCGTGCTGGCATCGGCGACGCACGCCCTCGTCCTCGCCCAGTGGGGCGTCGCGAACCACGCCAAACTGTCGCTCGGCGAGATCCTGTCGGCCCCGTCCAACGATATCGCGGTCGTCGTCGACTCCTTCTTCGCGGCGCTCCGGCTCCGCCTCGACATCCATACGGGCTACGCGCAGGAGATCCGGCTAGCCCGGGGTTGGCGCAGCCACGACCGGCTCGGCGATCCCGAGGTCTATGCCGTCGGGGCGCGCCGATATCCGCCGCATTTCGACAACTATGGCTGGATGAACCAGGACCTTCCGCTCGTCAGCAAGGCCGACATGAAGGCGGTGGCGCGGACATGGGCGGGCCTGCTCGCCATCGAGGACAGTCGCTTCGCCCTCGCGCTGCGCAGGTTCAACACTGCCTCGACCCGGGACGATCCGGCGGACGTGATCCTCGACGCGACGATCGCGCTGGAGATCCTGCTGGGTGACAAGGACAGTCAGTCCATTTCCTGGAAGCTACGCATGCGCGCTGCGGCACTGATCGGCCTCGATGCCGACCAGTCGAAGATGGAGGAGGTGCGCACAGCGATCAACGACACCTACGGAGTCCGTTCCGCGATCGTGCACGGCGGAAGGCGCAAGTCCAAGGACCTGGACGAGGACGCCGCCGCCAAGCGGGCGATCGACGTGCTTCGGACGGTGATCAACTCGATCATCGCGCATCCGGTCTATCTCGATCCGCTCAAGATCGACGCCGATCTGCTGCTCACCTCCCGGGTCGCGGGTGCCACCGAACCGGCGGACGAAACCGAAGAAGCTTCCGACGCGCGTTCAGAGGTCTAGGATCGAGGTCATCAGCTCGGTGCGGTAGGTCTCGCCCAGCTTGGCCTGGCGCGCCAGGTTCACAAACGGCTTCTCGGCGACGATGACGTCCGCGATCGGCAGCACGGTTTTGAACGCCATCATGTCGCGCAGGTCGTTCTCGGCAATTGGCCGTGCCTGACCCGGACCGCTTTAACGCCAACCTGTCGCTCTACGCGCCGCGGCGGACCACCAGCGCCGCGGCGGAAACGCTCGCCGCGATCACCTGACGATCCGGACCGCCGCCCCACGCGCGCCGCATCAGCCGACGCGACCGCCGACCACTGCCATCCCGAGCGCGTCCGCTGACTGGCCGAGTCCGCCGGCCATCCCACGCGCGCGGTCGCGGCCAAGCGCGCCCGCGCCCTCCGGCTCCGCGCTGCGAGTCAGCGCTGCCGCTGCTGGAGCGGCTCGATGAAGGCACCCCATATCCGCTCCGCGACGTGCTCCCGCCCGCTCAGAGTGTCGCGTGAGCCACCGTACGGGTCAAACAGGCCCTTGAAGCCGAGTTCGCGCTCGCTCTCCGCCACATGGAAGCTGCCGTTCGAGGTGTTCGTGGCCCCGTCGTCCGAGAGGTGAAAGCTGATCGTCCTGCCCGACCGCGACATCCCGCCGCCGACGAACACTGTGATCGCCGCCAATTTCCGCCCGTGCCTGTATGCCGACGCGGTGAAGCGGTTCGCGTCGAGATGCCGGACCGCCCCCTCCACGCCGTCCGCGCGTGCGCGGACCTCGTCGAGCGAGTTGGGGAAGAACTCGGCAAGGAAGTCGCAGCTCTGCCGGAGGTACTCGTCGCGATCGAGGTCCGTGAACTCGCGCGTGACGGCGAGGTTCGAGGAGCGCGGACGCAGGGCGGTCGGCGGCGTAGGCGCAGCGGGACCAGGCGTGGCACTGCGAGGCGCCGCGGCATTGGGCGGCGAGTCCCCGGCGCTCTCCGCCAGTGCCTGCCGGATGTCCCTTGTCACGTCCAGCCAGGCCTCGTCACGATCGGGCCACGCCTTCACGGGCCGGTTGTCGCGGGGAGTGCCCCGCAGCCCCGAGAGCGGCGTGCTCCGCCAGTCGCAGTGCCTGAGGATCACCGGGATCACGCGGGCGTCGCCCGCGCGGTGGCGCTCCAGGGCGCGCCCCATCTCGCGGGAGTAGCAGTAGTCGGACGCGAGGAAGTCCGGGCTGACCAGGCAGAGAATGACGTCCGCCTCCTCCAAGTAGCCATCGATCGCCGCGTCCAGATCGGCGCCCGCCGTGATCCGCCGATCGTGAACGGCGTCCACCAGTCCCTGCCTCTTCAACATCGCCAGATGCGTCTCCAGCTCGTCCCGGAGGTCCTCGTCCTTGTGCGAGTACGAGAAGAACAGCTTCGCCACCACGACCATCTCCGACGCGCGGCGGGCACCGGCGATTCCCCTCACTTTACCGTTTGCCCGGTCGCTGCGCGAGTTCCTCGTCCGCCCGACGCGATCCCCGGCGCGCGGGGATCTTCTCAGTGCTTTCTAGACGGCTTCTGACTTCTCTGCACAGCCGGGCTGCGGCATTCATGCATGAACGAATGGATAAAGTGCTGCCTGATGGCAGCAAACCGGCCATTCCGGTTTCCCCCCCATCAGGACGCTTTCGCGCCCTTCGCGCGATTGGCTTTCCTCGTCGCAGCGGCTTTGATCCCGCGCGCCTTTGCGGCAGCTGGCGAGATCGCCGCCGACTTTATTTTCGGGATGTTCACCTCGGCGTCGCCGTCCCCCTTGTGGGCCAGCTCAGCGTCGAACTCGCCGGCGTCGACGGCTGCGCGCATCGCAGTCAGGAACTCCTCGAACCGGTCGACAGGCATATGGTTGGTCGCAACGCCGTTGATGTCGAACGCATTGCCACCGACCTTGACCGTCAGCGCGACAACACCATTCTTTAGCCGGTACCAGCTGGTCGGCGTACCGGTCGATCCGGTCTTGAATTGCGCCAGCGTCCTGTCGATGCCGCGCAGCAGCGGGCGGCGGCTCTTGGCCGGGTCGGCGGCCTTGCGGTCGAACAGGTGCTTCAGGCCGTTGTCGATGATGCCGAGATAATCCTTCAGCGCCATTGTGTCTCTCCGCTTGCTGTAATCGCGGTGTCATAGTCGGTGGCGAACTGGCACACTAGCTCCTGAATAGCTGTAATAGCAGCCGGTCCGCCCCATCATCACGAGTGGGTTTCCGCTTTCTAGAGTCGGGTTATCGCCGCTCGACGGCGAGCTGTCTTAAGGCACATTGCTCTTAGAACGAGCTTAACGGCGGCACCCGTTGAATGTGATCGACATAGCGAAATCGAGCTTTGATCCACCGGGGTCGCGTCGCTCGCTTACAGTATCCTTCGCAGTTCGCCAGTTGCATGATCTCGCTGGCTAGAGCGGTATCTTCGACCGTGCGTCTGGTCTGTGTCGAGGTGGAACGCGAGGTGTAACGGCCCCGCGTCTGCGAGCGACTGATGTCGTCGCGCTCGACCTCGCGGTCGCCGATCAGGTCCGAGGCGAGCTTGGCGGTGCCGCCGCCGTCGCTTGCTCCGGCGCGGAGCAGGAGCAGGTTCCCGCAATTCTCGATGATCGTATGAGCCCCCTCGCCGTAAACGCTCTTTACCTGGGCGAACGACTGGAACCCGATCGCAACGCACCCACCAAATTTCCGCAGTCGCGCCTGCGCGTCCTTCAGTCCCTCGATCCGGCCGAGCGCGTCAAGCTCGTCGACTTGAAACCAGATGCGCCGCTCGCGCGATGGCGGTAGTGACAGCGTCTCGAGGATGGCGATGTTCATCCAGCACGACACCAGCCCGCGCAACGCCGCCGTCTGGTTCGCCGCGTACGGGATCCAGAGCGAGCCGCTCGAGCCGCGGACCCACTGCCGGATCGAGAACGGCTCGCCTTCCACTCGGGCGATCAGCCGGAGATGCCCGATCGCCGGCGCGAGCGTACCGAGGATACTTGCGAGCATTCGCTCACCGCCCTTCTCGAAGTAGCGGGCGGCCGGCGTGTCGACACAGAGCGCCTTTAACTCGTCGACGGTGGCCGTGGCGAGCGTCGTGATGAATTCGTTCGACGTCCCCAAGTGCGCGTTGACCCAGTTTTCGAGTACCGCAGCGAGCAGCTGCTGGGCATAGGTGATCCATTGGTCGTGCTCGCCGACACCGAGATGCGGGAGGAGCGACTGGGCAAGAAAGGCGTAATCACTCGGCCGCTCGATCTCGGCCAACAGGTCCCACCGGGCGCAGCGGCGGTCGAACGGATTAAGGATGATGTCGCCGGCGGCAAAGAACGCGCTCATCGCCGCGCCCTCGGGATCGGCGACCACCTGGCGGTCGCCGCGGCGGAGCGCATCGGCCATCAGGGCGCGGAGCGCGGTCGACTTGCCCGATCCCGTCGCGCCGATTACCGCGACGTGCATGGTTTCGTCTTCGCGCGAGAGCGGCAGGCCAGCGAGCGCGACGCCGCCGGACAGGCGCGACCGCAACCGGCCGCCGCGGCCGCCGGTAAACGCCCGCAGCCGCGTCCCGCGCAATAGCGTGACCTTGGGCGATGGTGCCGCCAATCGCGCGGCGACGACGCCGCCGAGGAACGCGAATGTCGCCGGCATCATCACCGCGAGCGGCCAGCTGTCGGCGCAGAAGCTGCAATAGAGCGCATACCCGAGCCCCGCTCCGGCGAGCCAACCGGCAGGCGCCGCCAGAATTGGCGACGCAGCTCGCCGATTGAAAGCCTGAACCAGCCCAACAACGGTAACGCCGGGGAGCGCGGCAAGGGCAAACCACAAGTGATAGGATTTGGCGGCGAGCCACGCCCAGCGCTGGTCGAGCCACGGCTCAAGCGAATGACGGTGGGCCCAGTGCTCGTGCACGAGGTCGATCATCGCGAACCGGTCACCCGCCGGTATCTCCAGTCGTACCAGCGGCCAGCACGCCCAGATTGCGGCGACGCCCAGGGCGAACGCGATCAGCTGGACGATCGGTTCGTCGCTCCGATCGCCGCGTGGTGGCGCGAGTCCGGCCTCATCCGCCACTGCTACCGGCCCGCGCCGTAGTCGTTGTCGCGCTCGGCCGCTGGTGCAGCCTTTGCGGCCGCCATCGCCTGACGCATCGTCTCGGGCGTATGCCGCGGCGCACTGAGCCGCGCGGCGATCATCGCGCGGAGCGCGTTGACCCGGTCGCTGTTGGCAGCCGGACCAGCAGTGCTCGTGCTTGATGTCGCGCTGTCAGCGAAGCGGCTCGGCGCGTTCGACGCGGCTGGCGCGGGCGTCGAGCGGAGCGGCTCGTACTCCATCGCCATGTCCTTCGGCCGCTCGCGCGACAGCGTGCGGCGCAGCTGGCTCGCATCGGCGAAGTCGTCGTGGCCGTAGTGGAGTGCGGTGCCGTCGCGGTGACGCGACAGCGCAACATACGTCGCGTGCGCGTCGAGTCCCGGCGTCGCCAGCACATGGGTCCGATCGACCGTCATCCCCTGGGTCTTGTGGACCGTCGCGGCATAGCCGTGGTCGACATTGGCGTAGGTCTTGAGGTCGACGTTGATCTGCCGGCCATCGTCGAGCCGCACGGCGAGCTGGTCGCGCACCGCGTTCTCGACCGTGCCGAGGCTGCCGTTCTTGACGCCGAGCCCACGCTCGTTCTGCAGGAACAGGATGCGGTCGTTATCGGCGAACTGGCGTGCGCCGCGCTCGGTTGCGATGGTGACATCCCTGCCGAGTTCGCCGCGCTCGGCGAGCTTCTGGCGCGCTGCCTGGTTGAGCATCGAGACCTCCGCATTGGTGTGGCTGAGAATGATCCGCGACTGCGCCGGGTCGGCCTCCCGCTCGGCGTTCCAGCGCTCGATCAGCGCCGCGCGGGCGGCGTCGCGCGTCTCGGCGGCGTGGACCATGCCGGCGTTGCCGTACGCGGCGAGCGCTTCGCCGATGCGGCCGGTGGCGAACGCCCGCGTCGCGTCGCGCATCCATTGCGCGGATTGCCGCCGGACCTCGGCGATCTCGGCCGCACCGTGGCGCTCGGCGAGCAGGCGGAACGCCGCGCCGGCCTCGATCGCTTGGAGCTGCTGAACGTCGCCAACGAGGACGACCTTGGCTCCGCCGTGCGCGGCTTCGGCGAGCACCCGGCCGAGCTGGCGCGTACCGATCATGCCTGCTTCGTCGACGACTACGACATCGCGCGACGTCAGCCGATCACGATCGCGCGCCCAACTGTACTCGAGACTGGCGATGGTCCGCGACGCGATGCCCGATCCGCCTTCGAGGTTCTCGGCGGCGATCCCTGACAGCGCCGCGCCGCGGACAGTATATCCGGCCGCCTCCCATGCTTCCCGGGCAACGCCCAACATCGCCGACTTGCCTGCCCCGGCATAGCCGACGACAAGGCTCAGTCCCGGTGCTCTGATGACATGCTCGAGCGCGCGGCGCTGCTCGGTACCGAGGACCATCCCGCGTGCGGCGGCACCGCGGACAGCGCGCTCGACCGCAAAGCTCGACACCTGATGGGAAGCGCGAGCCAGCGCCTCTGCATTATTCGCCAGCCCCTCTTCGGCGCTGCGCATGCTGACGGTGGTGAACCGCTCGTTGTTCTGGCCGTCGCGCCCCAACGCGAGCAGCGCGTCCGACCCGCGCATGGCCGCCATCACCCCGTCGAACTGCTCCCTGCCGTCGGAATGCCGGTGGGCGAACAGCGCGAGGTCGCGGCGGGTAAATGTCGCCTGGGTGCGGGTCAGCGCGTCGAGGCCGATCTCGGGGTTGGCAAGGATCTTGGCCCCGTTGCTCTGCGCGATGGCACGGTGCTCGTCGGCGCGCTCGGCGTCCTCACCGCGCTCGAGCCGGCGTGCTCCCGCCGCGCCGATCTTGTGCTGCGGTTCTAGCCCAATGCCCTGAGCTTCATAGCTACGGTGGTCGATGCGCGCCTCGATGCCGAGCGCTTGCAGCCGGTCGTTGACGTGGGTCGCCCAGTTTTCGCGCCACGACTGCAGCAGCGTGGTCGCGTTCCAGTCGCGCTGCTTAGGACCGAACCCATCAGCACCCACTTGGCGCATGGTCAGCATGACATGGGCGTGCGGCTTGGCCTGGCCGTCGCTGCCGATGTCCCAATGCACATTGAGGTCGGCAACCATGCCGCGCGACACGAACTCCCTCGCGACAAACTCGCGGGCGAGCGCGACACCTTGATCCTTGGTCAGTTCGTGCGGGATGGCGAACTCAACCTCGCGGACAAGCTGCGCGTCCTTCCTCTTCTCGGTCGTCTCGACCTCGTTCCACAGCGTCTGGCGGTCGCGCAGATGCTCGGGTGCGCCGTCGGGCAGCATCACCTCGGAGTGGACAACGCCGGCTTTGTTCGAGAAGTCATGATGACGATCGAGCCGCTCGTCGTGGAGGCGCGACGCCGAGCGGTAGGCGGCCGACGCCACTGCGCTCGAGCCAGCGCCGCGGCCGATGACCTTTGCCGAGAAGTGGTAGATCGCCATAATGGGGCCGAGATTACGCTCGGTACCTGCGACGTCGGTACGACGTATAAGCGCGCTCTCATGCGCTGAAGTACGCATTCGAGATTGCGGGGGTGAAAAGAGCCTCAGACGGCCTTGGCTGACGGGTCGGAGCAACCCAGCTTGGTCGCATCAACCCGCAGCACAGGAGCCCAAACGATGCGCAAGGTACGCGATTTCGACACGGAATTGAAGGCACTGAACGACCGGGCCAGGCTGCTCCGCTCGCGCAAGATCCAGCAGTTCGGCGAGCTGATCGAGGCAACCGGAGCGGATGCGCTCGAACCCGATCTGCTGGCGGGTGCACTGCTCGCGGTCGTGGCTGAAAAGGACAAGGGCACCACCGGCGCGTGGAGCGCGGCCGGCGCAGTGTTCTTTCGCGCGACAGCCCGGCGATCCTCGCGCCGTGCTCGCGGGCATAGCGAGCACGGCAAAGCGGCTGAAGGTCGAGCGGAATCGGCTTGATGCGGTCCGGGCACGCGCGGATACGAGGGCCTGGGTCGTGGCAAGGCGCGAACGCACCCGACATCTGATCGAGCTCGGCGGCCTTGTGCAGAATGCCGGTCTTGTCGCGCTCGCCGACGACGATCGTGCCATGCTGTACGGCGCGTTCCTCGATGTCGCAGTCCGGATGCGGGGCGAAGACGGCGCGCCGGCCAGAACGCTGTTCAAGCGAATGGGCGCACGCGCCTTCGCCGCCGAGGCCGAGCACGCCGCCGCAGCGGCGCGCGAGGCGAGCCGGCGGACACGGCCGAACGAAG
>CAXTQJ010000002.1:2529-15862 GCA_964246245.1 uncultured Sphingomonadaceae bacterium | reverse complement strand
GCCCCCCCCCCGGGCCCCCCGGCCGGCCGCCGCGGGGCCCCCCCCCCCCGCCCCGGGGGGGCGCGCGCCGAGACGGCGGACACGGCCGAACGAAGACGCGGCCGAGTAACACGAGGGCGACCAGCCCCGTCGCGCAACGCGCAGACGGTGCTGGTCGCGAACTTCAGCGTGGCTGGGTCCGTGCTGCATCGCGCGACAGCGGGAACAGCGTGGCGAGCGCAGGGGCGCTCGATGTGAACGCGAGAGCTGGCCGCACGCCGTTCTCCGCGCGCCGCTCGTGCGACGGCTGATCTGGCATAGCGTTCGTCGGTGACGTGGCGGTGCCAGTGGCTGGGAGGAACAGGGTTGCGACCTGCCAGCGCACCCGCGCCGGCAGCGACGCGTCCGGCAGCGTGTCGCCGCGAAGCCGCGCGACGTAGGCGACGGATTCGGCCGGCAGCGGAGCGCCACCGGCGAGATAGCGCGCATACCGCGCCGGTCCGGCATTATACGCGGCGAAGGCACCGACCGGTCCGAACTGCCGCGTCAATTCGGCGAGGTACAGCGCACCGCCGATCATGTTCAGCCGCGCGTCGAACGGATCGGCACCGAGGGCATAGCGCGCGGTGAGATCGGCCCAAGTCGCGGGCATGATCTGCATGCAGCCGATTGCGCCTTTCGGCGAGATCGCATGGCTGTCGCCGCCGCTTTCGGCGCGCATCACGCGCCCGATGACCTCGACGTCGAGAGTGGAGCGCGCCCCTGCTTCTGCCGCATGGTCGCGGCAGACGCTCGCCGGATGGGCTGTTATCGTGGCGCTCGCCGCAGCCGGCGCGCAGACGGCGACGCCGAGCGCGGCAGATGCCACACGCCATTCCCGCTTCATGGCCGCGTCCACAACGGCACGGCGCGGCCGGCGATCGCCGTCTTCGCGACGGGGCCGAAGTAGCGGCTGTCGAATGACGCCGCGACATCTGGCACGAGCAGGAAGACCTCGCCGCGCCGCAGGCGGCGGCACCCGGTCCACACCGGCAACGGCCGCCGCAGACGATCGGCGGCGAGCGCCGTTGCGATCCGCTCGCCATCGAGCGTCACGATCGCGCCCGAGCGGCAGACGTGCTGGCCGGAGACGGCAGCGACCGGCTTGACCAGCACCGCGCCCGCTTCGACGTAGCGGCGCGCCGCCATGAACCGCGCGAGCGCGGCCGACGGGCGCACCGCGACCAGATCGCCGATGAGCGGGCTTGTGCTAGGCACAAGCCGGTACAGCCCGACCGGAACGCTCGCGCTGACGTTCCACACCAGGCGCAGCCGGAAAGGAACGGCGACCGGCGCAACCAGGAAGCACAGCGCCACACCGGTGGGAAACAGAGTCAGCCAGAGTCTGCGCGACGGGCTCGCGCGGGCGACTGGAGCGTGCGCTTGGGCAGGCGTGGTGGCACCGACGACGGGGACCGGAGCGGGCATTAGCGCGGCTTCGGGACAGGAGCGGCGCTCGCGCCGTTACGCCGCACCGGTGGTAAGACACTGCCGTTATTCGGGTCGGAGGTCGACGCGCAGCTGCCGCGGTCGGCCCACGTCCGCAGTTCCTCAAGCGTGTAGATGACGCGGCCGCCGATCTTCTTGTAGCGCGGACCCGTCCCGAAGGTGCGGTGCTTCTCGAGCGTCCGCGCCGACAGGCCGACGTAGTGCGCCGCTTCCTTGGTGCGCAGGTAACGCGTGTCCTTGACGATGTCGGGCATGATCCTCTCCTCAGGCTCCGCGGCTCCGGCATGGAGCCGCGCGATGGAGGCGAGTATCGGCGCGGATCGGCGCGCGTGGGTGGCCGTATTGGTGGGGCGCAGAGTTCGGCCACATCAGCTGAACCGCACCGAAGCGACGTGTCAAGAAAACTTGCTCAAGCAAGAAGTCGGGCTATATTGTGCTGAGAGGTGATCGGTATGGCTACGGCACACGCACATCGATCCGAAGCGACCGCCGCCGCCGTGTTGTCGAAGGCGGCGTTCCGCGCCGCCGGGCTGCTCCGCATCCGCCAGTCGGAACTGGCCGCGATCATTGGCGTCTCGCCGGCCGTTGTCAGCCGCGCCGCCGCTGGAGGCCGGCTGCCGGCGACCGGCAAGACGCTCGAACTGGCGACGCTGTTCGTCCGGGTGTTCCGCTCGCTCGCCGCGATCGTCGGCGGCGAGGCGGCGGTCGCCGCGACGTGGCTGCGGCAGGCGAACACCGCGCTCGGCGGCAGGCCGATCGACACGCTCAAGACCATCGCCGGGCTGACCGCGACGCTCGCCTATCTGGACGCCCGGCGCGCTCTTGTCTGACTTGGCCAACCCCGGCCCCCGGGCCGGAAAGATCTGGCGGGTGGTCGAGGCACAGCACCGCATCGCAACGATGAAGCTGGTCGACGATGCCGACGAGCAGCGCACGCTTGAGGAGCTGCTCGACGCGTCGAAGCCGCCGGTCCCGGCGGAATGCGCCGGGCTCCACTATCTGCTGTTCACGCCGTTCCGTTACGAAGCGCGCGCCGATTCGCGCTTCCGCCGCGTCGGCGCGACGCCGCCGGTGTTCTATGCCGCCGAGACGGTCGAGACGGCAATCACCGAGATCGCCTTCTGGCGGCTCCTGTTCTTCCTCGAAAGCCCAGGCACGCCGTGGCCATCGAACCCGCTCGAGCTGACCGCGTTTGCCGTGGCGTACCGGGTTGACCGCTGCCTCGACCTGACGGCAGCGCCCTACGCCGCGCGCGAGGCCAAGTGGCGGCACCCAACCGACTACGGGCCGTGTCACGCCGTCGCCGACGAGGCGCGCGCCATAGGCGCGCAAGCGATCCGGTCAAAGTCGGCGCGCGATCCCGGCGAAGGCATTAACCTGACCCTGCTCGGTTGCGGGGCGTTCGCGACGCGCGAGCCGAGCGAACTGCGGAGTTGGCGGATGAAGCTGTCGGCGGCCGGGGTATACGCGCGCTGCGAGCATCCGGCGAACGATCTCGTTTTCGGTCGCGACGCATTCGCGCGCGACCCGCGCGTCGCCGCGGCGACGTGGCAGCGCTAAGCAGGCGCGCATCACGCGCGCAAAAAAAGGGGCCCGAGGCCCCGTCAGTTGAGGTCGTCGTAGGCGGTCAGGTCGTCGATCGCCAGCTGCCGCCGCAGCAGGTCGGTCTTCTCAGCCGCCAGTGCGCGGGCGGCGCGGGACCAGCGGCGGCCCTTGGCGTCGAGCCACGCCAGCGTCCGGTCGATCGTGTCGAGGCGCTGGTTGAGGCCGTCGTATTCGGCTTCGTAGATGACTGCGTTCATCGTCTGTCTCCCCATCGGCGGAGCGCCGATGGAAAGAAGCGGGGCGGCGGGACGGCGGACGGTCAGGGACCGCGTCAGCGGCCGCGGCAGCGGCAGTAGGGGCAACGATTTTCTTCGGCGACGGACAGGTTCGAAGCTGTTCACCGAGCGCCGTGGTCGCCGATGAAAATGGTGGGACCCTGCCGTCCTTGACGGTTCGCCGGCCCGCCGCCCAGACTGAGCAATCCTGGGCGAGCAATTCTTCTTCCGAGTGAAGCAACTGGACAGAGAAGAAACCGAATGGAGCCGCGCGACCAAGGCCGAACTCAAGCGCCTCGCCGACCGGGCGGCCGTAGCGCGTTAAGCATCGTCGGCGCGTCGCCGCGCCAGGTTGAGGAGCGACCGGTAGGCTCCCGCGGCCAGTTTCTCGCTACTTTCGGCGAGGCGGCGCAGGTCCGACCTTTCCGAGCTGCTACGCCATGGTTCCGGCATACAGTCGAGCAAGGCGTCGCCGATGGCATGCAGGCCGGTGCCGACGTGGATCGCGTCGTAAACGTACAGCATCGCCACTTGGCGGAACGCGTTAGGCCGCGCCGTCGGCCTACAAACAAGGTCGCGCCCAATGCCGCGCGCGATGCGCGCCGCCGCGCGCAGGCGCTTGGCGTGGTCGAGATCGGCATGCAGATAGAAGCAGAACGGCTCACCGACCCGGGGAGCGACCCTGCTCGGCAGCCAGAACGCCTGTTCGAGCGTGCCGTGGCGGCGAACGAGTAGGTGACTGCCGCCGGGTGCGACCAGCCGGAACACCCCTGGGCCCCAGCGTTGCGGCTCGAAGCGAAGGCCCGAAGCCGCACGCGCCCACGGCAGCGGGCGGACGAGGCAAACGGTGTCGGCGCGGACCTCGGGCAGCCAGCCAAGTAGCGGATGGTCGGTCGCCGGCGTGTCAGGATGGGCGGCGAAAGGACAGGCCCCAAGAGGCCGTCCTTTCCGCCAGCAGATGCCGGCCGATCTCGGTGACGTTGCTGGTAACGCGGAGCGCAGCGACCGCCGCCCGCGCCGAGGCGCGGTGCGCGGCGGCACCGGCACCCGCCCAGAGCGCGCGGAAAGCA
Organism: uncultured Sphingomonadaceae bacterium; assembly: GCA_964246245.1. Lineage (GTDB taxonomy): Bacteria > Pseudomonadota > Alphaproteobacteria > Sphingomonadales > Sphingomonadaceae > Polymorphobacter_B. The sequence continues at coordinate 11,505 of CAXTQJ010000002.1, read as the reverse complement.
GGATTGCGCCGGAGCCATTCCCAGGCGAAGCCCGACGCGTCGAGGTCGAGCATCGCACGGTAGGGCGGCGGCAGGCGAAGCTTTTGATAGCCAGGCATCGTCGACTCCTCCACGCAACAAGGCCCCGCCACGATCCACGGTGCCGCCAATTGGGCCGGCGGCCAAGCCGATCGACGATTATGTCCTTATAATACCGAGATTATATTGAATGATCAGTGCGTTCACGCCCGTTGCGGCGAAGTTAACATACGATTGGCCCCGCCCGGTTTCCCGGGCGGGGCTAGTCATCAGCCGTCAGTCGTTACGGCGAGTTGGCCGCGACCAAATCAGGCTGAACGTCTCGCCTTCCTCGTCGTCGAACAGGTTGGCGTAGATCGGAGCGGTGAAGCTCGGGTCGTCGAGTTTGAGCCCGAGATAGTCGCGGCCCTCGTTCGACTTCTTGGTCCACGCGGCGCCGATCTCGGCGCGCCCGACCATCACCCGGTGCGACGGCGTGTTGTCGTTGGCGCGGTTGGCTTCGGGGACGATGCGGACGTTCCGAGCCTGGACGCTGAGGGTAACGATTTCACCCGAATACTCGTTCGTGGCGGTCTTCTTGAAGATGCCGATGGTCGCCATGAGAAGTCTCCTTTGCTGGTTGATCGAGTCCGCGACTACCGCGGCCTCGATGGCTGCCCGAAGACCGGGGCGATCCGCCGCCGCACCTGCAAGGCCGCAGCGCAGCGGAGGACGGCAAGCGGGGGCTTTTTTGCCTCGCGAGGAATGGGCGAAGCCCAGGGGAAAAAAGCTCCTGAACGCCGTTGCGGTTCAGGCGGGCGAGGCGCAGCCCTCCCCGGTCATCAAAGCCCATCGAGAGGCCGTGTGGACGCGGGTCCGGCATGCCACAACGGAGATGGTGGCAACCGTCGGCGATTCGAGGGGAACGTAGAACACAGTGCAGAAGGGGATAGCAACGACGGCGTACAGGCCGGTCTCCAGGGTTGGTCCCCGAGCAGTTCCCGACGATGATCCCCTGCTGACCGGGTGACGCGACGGGCAGGTTAACGGTGGTTGGACCGGATAGGCCGAGGGACGGTTCTTCGGGCTCAGCCGACCGACGCGATCAACTGCTCCGATACAACCTGATTGTTCTACAACGGGCCGGTCGAACTTAGCTTGGTCGACGCCGCGATGGGCAGCGATAACGGTCCGCGGCCGAGTCCGGTCCGGGAAGCCGAGCGAAGCGTCCGCTTCCCGCGAAAGCTGACAGCGCTTCGCTCTTGTCGGACGGTCACACCCGTGGGGCGACTTGCCGTCTTGCGGCCACCGCAGCGGTCGCAAGCGCCGCAATCGCCGCAATGGCAAAGCCCCAACCGCCGAGGCTGCTGAAGTGCAGCAGTGCGGATGCGACCTGATAACCGGCGATCGCGGCGGGTACGGCAAACAGCAGCATGACCGCCGTGCGGGAATGGCGCGATGGCAGGAGCAAGGTCGCCATGCGGCCGACGGCGATCACCAGCATGAACACGGCGACGCCAAGGAGAAATGCGCCGAGGCTCGACGCGCCGGCGTGCGCCGCAGCGAACCCGGCGCTCAGCGCAGCGATCAGCGGCAGCGCATAGCTCGCGGCCCCGAACAGGAGGTAGACAAGATAGCCGATGCCTATCAGCGCCAGCGGCAGGGTAATGAACATCGGCGTGCGTCCTCTTCAAAGATGATCGGACGCGCTTCCGCCGGCTACCACAGCGCGGGATCGATCATAGCAAAATAGGGCGCCGGAGTGAATCCGGCGCGTTGTGCAATGGGGGACTGATTGAAGTCGCGCCCCCATCCAATCGCCGCGCGAGACGTGCGGCACACCGGCTGAGCATTCGTCGGCTCCGAAAAGCGTGCGAGCGGCGGCGCTCACCCGCCTCGGCGCTTCGGCCGGAAGTCGAACAGCGGGATACCAAGCTTTCGGGCCTTGTCGGCGAGGTTGTCCTGGATGCCGGTGCCGGGGAAGACGACGACGCCGATCGGCAGGATGTCGAGCATCGCATCGTTGCGTTTGAACGGAGCCGCCTTGGCGTGGCGCGTCCAGTCGGGCTTGAAGGCAATTTGAGCGACCTTGCGCTTGCCGGCCCATTTGGCGGCGATCAGCTCGGCCCCTTTAGGGCTGCCGCCGTGGAGCAGCACCATGCCGGGATGCTTGCCGTTGACCTTGTCGAGCGTGTCCCAGATCAGCTTATGGTCGGTGATGTCGGCCCCGCCGGTAAACGCGATCTTCGGTCCTGCCGGAACGAGGACTTCATTCTGGGCGCGGCGTCGGGCGGCGATAAACTCGCGGCTGTCGATGACGGCGGCGGTCAGCGACCGGTAGCTGACGAGTGAACCTCGGCGCAGGCGCCAGGGTGATCCCGTGTGAACTTCGAACAGTTCGGCGGCGCCGTCGCGCATCGCTTCAAACGCGTTGCGGCGTTCGATCAGCGTCAGGCCTTCGGCGAGTAGCTTTTCGAGTTCCACCGAAGCAATCTCCGAGCCGTCCTGGTCGCGCTGGCTGCGCTTCTGCGCCGCCTCGTTGGTATCGAGCTCGCGTTCGATGTTGGTGACGGTACGGTGGAACAGGTTGACTGTGCCCCAGAGCAGTTCCTCGAGGTCGGGTTCGAGGCGCGTTTCGAGCAGGGTCGAGACGAGTGCATCGAAGATGTCGGCGAGCGCACCGCGGACGATGCAATCCTCGGGCAGTGGCCGCGCGTCGGGCTCCTCTTGGAACGGCCGGTGGCCGTAGAGCTGGAGCTCGACGAGGAGCGATGCGGTCGGCGATTCGGCGTGGATCGGTTCGTCGTCGGTCGTCATGGCGTTTGCCTCCGTTAGCGTCGGCCGCGCCCATCGTGGCCTTTGCCGGCGACGAAGACCGGAGGCGGACCGGGCCGGCACTGCCGAGGGCGCGAGCCCCGAGCGGCCGCAGCGCAGCGGAGGACGGCGGAGGCTGCGACTATTTTGCCGCGCGAGGAATGCGCGCCGTCTGCGCGCAGGGGGAAATAGTCGCCGCCGGAGCCGTTGCGGGCCCGGACCGCTTCCGGTCCGATCGCCCTCTCAGAAGGCCGTGGGCGTGATCCGCTGAGCCGGGTGGCAGACGTGATCGACGTTATGAGCCGGAGCCATTTCGCCGGGACTTCGCAATGTCGCGATGATCGCCCTTCGGGGCCAAGAACCGTGCCACGTCTTCCGGAGCCAGCTGAACGCGCACCACGGCGGCGATGGCATCGATGCCGTGCTGCTGCAGATCGTCGTTGAAATCGTCGAGTCGTGGAGTCAGCGTCAGCACCTCTACCCCGGCCGCCTGCGCGCGTTCGGTCAAGGTTTGAGTCGCGTGATCCCCAGCCGGATCGTTGTCGCGGGCGATGTAGAGACGGCGCAGCGCCGGCGGCAACACGAGTGCCGCGAGGTGATTGGCAGATAGCGCAGCGACGCCCGGCAGGCTCGGTAAGACCTCGGCGAGCGACAGCATCGTCTCGATGCCTTCGCCGGCAACCATCGTGTCGTCGAAACGACCGAACCGGACGCCGTTGCCGAGGAGATGGCCCATTGCACGACGTGGGGTAGCGACCGCCGCTTTGCTTCGGCCTGATGGATCGAGCCACGTCCGGTGGACCCCGGTGACAGTGCCATCGAGGTCGGTGACGGCGGCTATCAGTGCTGGCCACGATGTCGGGACGTCGTCTTGGTCGTCGGTGTCGGCGCGGTAGTAGCAGCGTGGATGGAAGCGAAGGCTGATCTTTCGTGCTTGGGCGATGCCCCGGCTGCACAAGTAGGTCTCGGCCAACGTGCCGGCGATCGGCCTCGACATGGCAAATAGCCGGCGCGCGGCTTCGGGCGAACCTGTCGGCGCCGGTTCGCGACGCCGATCATCAAAACGCTCGGACGACGGCAGACTGAGGAAGCGGCGCGCTTCGTCGAGGGTGTCGCCCAATGTCGTCAGCTGGTGCCGGCCCGCGATTAGGTCGACCAGGTCGCCGTGCTCGCCGGTCGCCGCATCGGTCCATTTACCGGCCGCACCGCGACCGGTGCCGGTACCGATCAGCCTCACGTAGAGGCTGCGTCCCGGTGTGTTGTCGACGTCGCCGATCAGCCAGTAGCGGCCGGCCCGCCTGCCGTTCGGGAGATAGTGCCGGCACACTGCCTCGGCACTCTCGGCGAGACGGCGTGCCAGGTCGGATGCGGTGTTCGGCATCTCATGCCTTTCAAGAAAATGGGCCCGCCGTTGCCGACGGGCCCAAGTATGCGGCGAGTCAGGGGCTACTCGGCCGCGATCGCGTGGGGGGCCTGCGCGATGTCGTCATAGTCGACGATGGCATCATCTTCGGCGATGGCCTGTTCGCCGTCGCCTGCCGTCGTTTCGTCGATCTGCGCATCCGCGGTTGTCCCGACCGGTTCGATCAGCCCAGTCTCGGCGACGATCGCCTCGCCTTTGGCTCGCACGAACGACCGGCCGAGGGTCCGCAGCGGCTCGGGCAGCCAGCCGGTGCCGGCGAGCTGGACCTCGGCGGCGGCAACCATGTCGGGCTTCTTCATACCCGTCAGCCGGTCGGCCGCCGCATCGCCCCGCGCATCGCGAACCGCTTCGACGATCCGCGCCTTGGTCACCCGACCGATGAAGTTCTCGGCCGTGGGGGTCCACGCCTCCGTCATGTCGAGATCGACCGCCGCCGCGAGCCGGTCAGCATGAGCGAGCGCGCGTGGCCGCCGATTGTAGGCCTCGTGCACGGCGTTGACCCCGTGTGCGATGCAGTGCGTGAACAGCCGCGAGCGGTCGTCGTCGCCCATCGTCACCAGCGCATCCCACAAATCGCCGGGTTCACGCGGCAGCCGCTCTGCATAGTCGCGGTGGCGTGCGTCGATCGCGATTGCGGCCGCCGAGTCGTTCAGGCCGGGGACGCCCGACCCGAACGACACGCTCTTGATGTCGAGCTCGACGCAGCTGTCTTGGGCGTAGTGGTAGAACAGCCTGAGGCAGAGCGCATGTAGCGCGGCGATGAACGCCACCTGCGGGCTCCGGCCGATCGCTTCGCGCAACGCGACCGTCCGGCATGCAGTCAGCTCGGTCAGTAGTCGGTCGGGGAGTGGCTTGAGCCCTTCGTCCTCATCAGGCTCGTTCGTACCCGTGGTAACGATGCCGCCGGTGCCGGCGGAACCGTCACCGTCTTGCTCGCAGTCGCCAGTCCCGATGGTGGCACTGTCGTTGCCGCCGGCAGCACCATCGTCGAGAAGTGCGGCGATCGGCACTTCGTCCTCGGGCCGGACATAGCCGCGCTCAACCCGCAGCTTGCCCTGACCGTCGATGCTGACGAACGCACCGGCGATCGCGAGGTCTTCGGGCCGGTAGACCGCCGGGCGGTTGTCATACGCCTCGAGGGCCGTCTCGATCTCGCCGAGCCGCGCGTCGACCTCCTCGGACAGATCGCCGTCGCCAGCGTTGGCGGCTTCGATCTCGGCATACTCGGTGACGAGCACTTCACGCGCGGCTTCTTCGTCGGCGGTGAGTTCGTGGTGTTCGCCGACGATGCCGCGCAGACCGTAGGTATGGCCATACGCGAAGTCGGGAGCCGCATCGATCCAGCGCCAGCCCTCGGCGCGCACCGTCTCGGCTTCTTCGCGCAGTCGTTCGGCAACGAGCATGTCGAGCAGGCCCGGATCCTGCAGCCAGCCGCCATCGTCGGCTTGGAATAGATCGCGCAGGATCGTGCCGCCGGCCTCCTCGTACGCTTCCAGCCCGACGAACGCCGCGCGCTTGTCGCTGGCGCGCACTGCGCCCTCGGTCAGCATGCGGCGGATGGCATAGGGCTCACGCGAGTAGGACTTCGAGATCGCCTCCCACACCGCGTCCTGCCGTTCGTGATCGCCATGAACCGTGAATGCCATCAGTTGCTCGAGGGTCATGTCGTCCTCGGCATAGACGTCGAGCAGCGCCGGCGACACGCTGGCGAGCCGCAGCCGCTGCTTGACCACGGCGGGGGTGACAAAGAACGCGGCAGCGATCTCCTCTTCGCCCATGCCCCGTTCGCGCAAGGCAAGGAACGCCCGAAACTGGTCGAGCGGATGCAGCGGTGCGCGCTGGACGTTCTCGGCGAGACTGTCTTCCTCGGCTAACCCCGCCTCGCGGATGACGCACGGGATCGGTGCGGTCTTGGGCAGACGCTTCTGCTTGACCAGCAGTTCGAGGGCGCGGAACCGGCGGCCGCCGGCGGGCACCTCGTATATGCCGGTCTCGGCACCGTCGTCGCCGACGAGGGCGCGGACGGTCAGGCTCTGCAGCAGCGTGCGCCGGGCAATGTCCTCGGCGAGCTGCTCGATGCCGACGCCGGCCTTGACGTGGCGGACGTTCGACTGGGCAAGCACCAGCTTGTCGAAGGGAATGTCGCGCGAGGTGCTGAGCGCGATCTTTTGGACGGACTTGGTCACGGGGCTTCTCCATGACGGGCCGGTCGAAAGCCTCTCTCTCGACCCTGAACCCGTCACGAAACTCCAGCCCACCTCTTCCTCTAGGAAGGGGCGGGCCGGAGAACTGAGGATCGACGCGGCGTAGAACCTGACATCCACAAAGCCGCTGAAGCGGCAATTGCGGATCGGCGCTACCCTGCGCTCGCCATCAACTTGGCGGCGCGTGCCTCGAGTTCGAGACGGGCATCCTGATGCGGACGATCGCGGGCGACTGCGGTGATGCCCTGGACGAAGTCATAGATGCTCTCCGGCGGGCGACCTTCCTCACCGAGCACGGTGGCGATGATCGTCGTCGTCTCGGTTCTCGAGAACCCGCGCTTGCGCAGGAAGGTCTCGCGGTCCTCGTCGCTGCGCGCGACGATGCGCTCACGCGCCGCCCGGATGCCGCTGACGAACGCGCCCGCCGAGCTGTCGGCGAAGCGTTTGAGCGCTGGCGCGGCCTGGTGGGCAAATCGGTGCGCGGCGAACTTGCTGTGTCGGATGGAGACCTCCTCGAAGCCCTCGGCGCCCCAGATGTTGCGGTTCATGCAGACGGCGCGGAGGAAAAACGACGCCATGCCGAGCGTCTTCGAGCCGACTTCGCTGTTCCAGCAGTAGAACCCGCGGAAGTAGAGGTCGGGATCGCCGTTCGGTAGGCGCCCCGCCTCGATGGGATGGGTGTCGTCGACCAGGAACAGGAAGACGTCGCGGTCGCTGGCGTAGAGCGTCGTCGTATCCTTCGTGATCTCGACGAACGGGTTGTGGGTCATGGTCGACCAGTCGAGCGCGCCCGGCACCTTCCAGCGCGTATCGCCGACGCCGTCGCCGGCGATGCGCATTACCGCCTCGACGAGTTCGTGATCCCAGATCCGGCCATAGTCGGGGCCGGTCACGGCGCGCAGTTCGATTCGCCCGTTGTCGGCCTCGAGCGTCTTGACCAGTTCGGCGCGGTGCGAGGTTAGCCCGTGCTGGAGGTTGATGCCGGCGAGCGGTGCGGGCAGCTGACGAAGGTATCCGGCGGGTACGCCGACGAGGCCACACAGCTGACTAAACGACCAGTGGGTCGGAGCGATCGGCTCGGCGCAGCCCGGAATGGCGAGCGACAGGCGGCTGACGTCGTTGGTGCGGGCCTCGACGCGCAGCGCCTTGGTCTCGACGGTTCTAGCGGTGGCGCGTTCGGCGCGGCTGCGTACCGCGTCTTGCAGTGTACCGAGCGACAGGTAGCGCTCGTCGTCGGGCCGCGAGAACCACTCGGACGACACCCGACCGATCCGCTCGCCGCGGGAGATATCTACCTTGAAGCCGCTCGTCACCGGCCCGGCACCGACACTCACGTCGCGCCGCACATCGTTCTTGCTCATGGCAAAGCCTTTCGCGACGGGCGGCCGCGAGACTCTCTCTCGACCTCGAACCCATCACGAAAAGCGAAGCCACTCTCTCACTCTGTGAATTGCAAAGCCCTGCTCGGGCAGCGCGTAATTCAACCTTGCCGAATAGCTTCGCCGTCAATGGGCGCGAACTGGGCTGGACGGGCACCACTCTCTGTGCACAAATCACTACAGGGTCGAATTGCCCCTCGTCGCTCGCGCTTTCTTCGGTAAGGAATGGCAAATGCCTGTGAGCTGCGCCGCTCAGGATGCTTGCGCCGATCGGGGCGCATCGATCCAAGCGAGCTTGTCCAGTTTCCCGCCCAGTCAGAACGGCACCGATTCTGCGCGGTGCTACGCTGCGCGCTGCTTCCCCCACGCTTCCCCGGCTTTCCGTGCAAGCCTGGGGAAGCAAATTGCAGCTACCATGGTCTCAGCTAACCTGTTGATTTCATTGAGGAAAACTGGAGCGGGCGAAGGGATTCGAACCCTCGACCCCGACCTTGGCAAGGTCGTGCTCTACCCCTGAGCTACGCCCGCTCGGGCAGAAGGGGGGCGCTGGCCCCGCTTCGGGAGACGGCTGGCTACACAGAGTCGGGATGTTCCACAAGTGGGAAATGTCCCCGGCCGGAGCATCCGGTTGCCGACGGTCCACAGGCTTGGCAAGCCGCGACGCCGCCCCCCATATGTCGCGCGACCGAATCCAAGGAGACCAGACGCGTGGCCAGCCTGTCGACCCCCGCCGCCGACAAGGCGAGCATCGAGGCGTTCAAGCGCGACGTCATCGACGGCTCGCAGGGTGCGCTCGTCCTCGTCGACTTCTGGGCGGAATGGTGCGGGCCGTGCAAGACGCTGACCCCGATCCTCGAGCGCGTCGTCGCCGCGTCGAACGGCCGGGCGAAGCTGGTCAAGATCGACGTCGACAAGAATCAGGCGATCGCGGCGCAGTTCCGCGTCCAGTCGATCCCGACGGTCTACGCCTTCGTCGCCGGCCAGCCGGTCGACGGCTTCCAGGGCGCGCTCGGCGAGCGCGAGGTCAAGGCGTTCGTCGACCGTCTTCTCGCCGCCGTCCCGCCCGCCGCCGGCGAGCCCGAAGAGGAGGTCAAGGCGATGATCGCCCCCGCCAACGCCGCGCTCGACGAGGGCGCGGCGCACGACGCGGCCCAGATGT
>CAXTQJ010000002.1:350-2476 GCA_964246245.1 uncultured Sphingomonadaceae bacterium | reverse complement strand
CTGGAGTTTCCCGACGGGGTCGAGGTCGTCGCCGGCTATGCCCGCGCCCTCGTCGCACTCGGCCAGCCCGAAGCGGCCGAGGCGGCGCTCGCCGTGCTGCCGGCCGACGCCCGGGACCCGACGCTCGCGCAGACCCGCGCCGCGATCGCGCTGGCCAAGGACGCGGTCCCGGGCGACGACCTCGCCGGCCTCGCCGCGCGCGTCGCCGCCGACCCCGACGACCACGCGAGCGCGGTCGACCTCGCCGGCGGGCGGCTCGCGCAGGGCGACCGCGACGGCGCGGCCGACGTCCTCCTCGCGTCCATCGCGCGCGATCGCGACGCGAACGACGGCGCGGCGCGGGCGAAGCTGCTCAAGCTGCTCGAGGCGGCGGGCTTCGCCGATCCGTGGGCAGCGGCGGTTCGCCGCCGCCTGTCGACGATCCTGTTCGCGTGATCGTATAAGGCGGGATGGCCACCGAGGATCCCGCGATGCTGCCGACCGTCCTGCCGGTGTTCCCGATCGGCGGCGCGGTGCTGCTGCCGCGCGGGGTGATGCCCCTCAACATCTTCGAGCCGCGCTATCTCGCGATGGTCCGCGACGCGATGGCCGGCGACAAGCTGATCGGGATGATCCAGCCGCGGCGGCTTCGCGACGACGACGACGAGCGCGGCGACGACCGGCCGGGCCTGTTCGGCGTCGGCTGTGCGGGACGGATCACCGAATATCGCGAAACCGGCGACGGGCGGATGATCATCGCGCTGACCGGCGTCGTGCGCTTCGCCGTCGCGCGCGAACTCGACGTGACGACGCCGTATCGCCAGGTCATGCCCGACTTCGACGCCTTCGCCGACGACGCCGGCGAGCCTCGCCCGCTCGCGCCCGCCGCGCGGTCGGCGCTCGAGACGACGCTCCGCGGCTATCTCGACGCGCAGGGGCTGTCGGCCGACTGGAAGGCGGTCGGCGAGGCCGACGACGAATCGCTGGTGACGACGCTGTCGGCGGTGTGCCCGTTCGATCCGGTCGAGCGCCAGGCGCTGCTCGAGGCGCGCGATCTGCCGGCGCGCGCGGCGACGCTCAACGCGTTGATGACCTTCGCGCAAGGGACGGGCGGCAGCGACGGCAAGACGCTGCAGTGAGCGAGGGCGCGGACGGCAACGTGCCGGCGGCGGACGCGCCCGCGGCCGAACCGAAACGCGCCGACCCGCGCCTTCTCGCCCTGCTGGTCTGCCCGCTGACGCGGATGCCGCTGCGGTACGACGAGGAGCGCCAGGAACTGGTCAACGACGTGGCGGGGCTCGCCTACCCGATCCGCGACGGGGTGCCGATCATGCTGGTCGAGGAAGCGCGCGAGGTGTGAGCGAGTGCGCGGCGGTGCCGGGTCGGTCGGCGAGGACTGATCTTCGCGGCTTCGCGGGAAACCTTCCGTCGATCGCCCGGCGCGACGGAACGCCGTCCACCGGGTCGACGTCAGTCCGCCGGTCCCTCCCACAACTCGACCGCGTTCCCCTCCGGGTCGTGCACCCGGGCGAAGCGGCCGGCTTCGGGGCTGTTCCATTCGGCGCGGGTCTCGACCGCGATGCCGGCGGCGCGCAGGCGGGCGAGGAGGTCGTCGAGGCCGTCGACGCGCAGGTTGAGCATGAACGCCTTGTCGGCGGCGAAATAGTCGGTGTCGGCCTTGAACGGCTGGAACACCGTCGGACCGGCGGCGGTCGCCCACGAATAGGGATCGCCCCCATTCCCATCGCCGCCGGTCCCGTCGCACCCCGCCCCGACGTCGAGGTGCGTCTTGTACCACGCCGCGAGCGCGTCCGGGTCGCGCGCGCGGAAGAAGAAGCCGCCGATGCCGGTCACGCCCATGCCGTCCTCCCCCGGAGTCGATCCGCGCGCCACGCTGACGTGACGAGGGGTGCCGGTCAATCGTCGCGTGGTCGCCGGTCGGCCGTCACGGTGTCGTCACCGGCCACCGCCGGCCGGTCGCCACCCGGTCGCAGCCCGCCGCGGGTCCGGCCGCGGGCCGGTCGCCGGCAGCGGGGCGTACTTCGATCAGAACGTCTACAACGTGAACATCGCTTCCAACGTGCCCGGCATCGTCACCGGCACGGGAGGGACCGGCAACCCGGAGTTTTTTTCCACCAACTATCAGG
>CAXTQJ010000002.1:0-340 GCA_964246245.1 uncultured Sphingomonadaceae bacterium | reverse complement strand
CCGCACCGACCATCGAATTGTCAAGTCGCCGCCACGCCGAATAGCGCGCGGTCACTGCCGGCGCGCCGAGATCGAGGCCGAGTCGCGCCGCGTCGACGAGCACCTCGGCGAGCGCGGCGACGTCGCGCAGCCCCATGTTGAGCCCCTGGCCCGCGATCGGGTGGATGCCGTGCGCCGCGTCGCCGACGAGGACCAGCCGGTCGGCAGTGTATGATGCGGCGTGATGATAGCCGAGCGGGTACGACGCCGCCGGCGCGATCACCGTCACCGCGCCGAGGACGCCGCCGCTGCGCTTCCCGATCTCGGCGGCGAGCGCGCGCGGCCCCAGCTTGAGGGTGCC
>CAXTQJ010000001.1:51315-72517 GCA_964246245.1 uncultured Sphingomonadaceae bacterium | reverse complement strand
GGTCACGGGCTGTCGTGTGCCGAATGGCGCGCCGGCCATCGGCATCGCGAGAAGCGACGGCCGTCACATGCGTCTGATGGCCGATCGGATCGATGAGCCACCGTCACGTCGGAAAGCCCGCAACGCGGCTACGGCGACGGGACGCGTGCGCCGGAACGCTTCCAGGTCAATAGAGCGAGCATGGTCTCCGGGTATGCCGCTGCTCGATGTGCCGCAGTCATCGCGCGTCCAGTGGTGCCCGCCCTTCGCCGCCCGATCGGGACGGCTGCCGCGATGGTCAGGACGCTTGAACGGTCCGAGATCTGGCCACCCCTCCGATCAAGCCGAAGCCGAGGGTCATCAGCGCCCAGGCCGCCGGTTCGGGAACGGCGGCCGCCGTCGCGAGGACCACGGTGTCTCCGGCCGAATGCAGGATGTACTGGACGTGCTGGCTACCGAAGTCCGACCCGGTGTCGAACTGCTCGCAGGCGCGCGTCTCGCCCGAGTAGCCCGTGTCGCAGCCCGAGCTGACGAGCTGGTAGAACGGCCGCCCGGTGGCTTCCGTGTCGAACAGGAGGTTGCCGGGGCCGAAGGCGAAGCTGAGCGCGGTCGGCGTCGCGCTGACCGCCGTCCCGCTGGCGAACACGACGCCGCGCAGGCTGCCGGCCACCCCGTCGCTCGTTAGCGTCCGGACCGGCGACGCCGAGGTCGGATCGCGCATGACAACCGTCCAGGCCGTGATGTCGGCGGCGGCGAGCACCCCGGTGCGGCCGTCGGTCGCGATCGTAAGGTCGACGCTGCCCGCGCCGATCTGTCGGGTCCCCACGTAGGTGACGGCGGCGGCCGGAGCGGCCGACAGGGCGACGGCCGCGATCACCGTCGTCGGGAAGGGGATGCGCATCGGGTTCTCCATCGGCCGTTGGTGGGAAGCTGCGGCCGGCGTCCGGCCCGACGGCACCCTAACTCAACCCTAACGTGTCGGATATACCCGGTGGATTAAATATTCCGCGCGTCGCCGTCATGCGTCATGAGGGCCCGGGAGATCGTCGCGTGGAACCTGCGTTCGCTGCGCACGCGGAAGGGCCTGTCGCAGGAGGCGCTGGCCGACGAGACCGGCGTCGACCGGACCTTCGTGAGCGACATCGAGCGGTCGAAGGTGTCGGTCTCGATCGACATCCTCGAGCGGATGACGGCGGCGCTCGGCGTCGAACTCGTCGCCCTCGTCGAGCGTCCACCCGCCGGATCGCAACCGCCGCCTCCCATGACAAGCGGGCGGAAGCGCAGTGCGTAGAGCGACCGCGCCGCGAGTCGTCCTCAGCTTGGGAGTTCGACGGCCGTTGCCGAGGCAGCGAGGGCCGCACACCAGCCTTCTGCGAATTCCTCACAAACGCCCGCGGCGGCTGCGGCGACCATCGGCCAGGGCAAACGTTGGTGCAAGGCGCAGTTGCCAGGTCGCGCGCGTCCGGCGGCGGCCGATGCGCGGATGGGGCCGCCGGCGGGACGCCCCGCCGAGCGACGTCCGCCCGCGACGTCGGGGCGCTACATCCGGAGCTCGCGGTAGCGTGCCATCACGCGCTCCGCCGCGCGCTGCATGCCCTCGGCGAGATCATCGGCCGGCCAGCCGTCGCGGATCTCGAGACGACCGCCCGCCGCCACGAAGTGCTTGGCGCCCACGTCGATGAACGGCGGAACAAGCACCGCATTGCCGGCGGAATCGCCGGACCACAGGACGCACTCGCCGTACAGATATGCTACGTTGTCTTCGAGCTTCAGCACCTCGTAGCCGATGGGGCTGGCTTCGCCGTCTCTCGCGCGAAAGACCGGCGCGACGACGTCGATTCCCTGGCCCAGAGCCGTCTGGGCAAGGGCCACGCTGAACTCGTCCCGTCCGACGTCCGGTCGGCCGACGAAGCTGATCCGGGAACGCGTCCCGTCGTCGAGGCCGTCGAAAACGTCGCGGACGGCGAACGCCAAAAACTGCATCTCGCGCCGGTCGCTGGTCATTTTGAATATTTGAGTTTGCATTTCTCTTGCCTTTCAGGTTTAGGCTCCGCCGGAGGCTCTTGATCTGGTTTTCCACCCAGAGCGATCGCCGCTCCTCCTCTTCAAGTTCCTGATCCTTTCGGATTTGGCGGATGCCGGCTGCGGCCGCTTGACGCGAGTCGGTACTCGCTCCTCGGACGCGCTGACCTCGCGTGGGCAGAGACCCGGGGCGTCCGCAGCTTGGGCGGCTCAGCCGATATGCCGGCGACCGCATGAACCGCCGGTAGCAGCCGGTCGTCGCCCGCCTTAGCCTGAAGGATGGAGCGGCTTTCGCCGATCCAAGCTGGATCGACACGTCGCCGGACGGGAAACCTTTATGGATGGGAAATGGATCGGGGAATTTAGGATCCTTCCGAGGACCGCGCGTCGCGCTGCCTCGCCTCGGCACGGCGCGCAAGAAGGGCGAACATGCGGATCGCGACCGAGATCAGCGGGTTCGATCAACGTGGACGCCGGAGGGGCGACCTCCAGTCGATCCCGCGGTCGTCGACGAGCTGGCGGCGGACGATCCAGCCACTGTCGGCGCGGCAGTCCCGGTGCCGACCTCGACCGAACAGTACGTGCAGGATTGGTTCGGTGCGGTGGCGCTGAGGCGCGTGACGACCGCAAAGACGTGCATGGGCGAGGCGCAGGACGGCGCGCTCGAAGGCTCGGGCTTTCCGCCGGCGGTCCTCGTGGCTCTCGCCGCCGGGGGGACTGACCGGATGCACGCGGCCGACGGCTACGAGACCGGGCACGGGCCGAAATCCGAGCGGGTCGAGCGGAGCGAGATCGGCGCAGCCTTGGAGACGGTGGTCCGGGCGGGTTCGGCGGGCCGCCTGCGGCGGAGATGGCATCTCCTCCAGAACGGCGAGACGCTGATGGGCGCCTCGCGAAACAGCTGGAAGCGATGCTCGGCGAGGTCGATCGGCGGATGCAGGCGCTGACCCAACGGCGAAGGGTGCTCGAAGATCTGATTGCCGAAATAGCAAATCAAAGCTCGTGAGCATGGCAGCTACCCGACATCAGACGCTTGTTCCCTTCCGGCCGACGCGTGGCCGGGCGTCGGTAGCCGGAACTAGTGCGTCACGATCAGGACCACAGCTCCCAGCATCAGCGCGGCGATGATCCCGCTGCCGATAGCTGCGTTGCGGAAGGCCTTCTCGGCTCTTCCGACCGGATCGTCGACCATCCTGCGGTATTCGTCGCGACCTAGAAAGCGGTAGAGCCTGTCGCGCCAGTCGCGTCGCAGATCGCGTTGAATTGCGAGGAAGTGCGCACCGTTTCCGATCACGAGGGCGACGTACACCGCCAGCGCGACACCGATCGCGAACGCCGCAGGCGCGACGAACCTGGCGTCCTTGGCGATCGTGATGCGGGCGACGACGAGGGCTACATTGCCCACCGCCGACGCGAGCACCGCGGTCGCGAGGGAGCGGGTGGCGTCGGCGACCTTGGCCGTCTCGTCAGCCACCGCCCTGCGCAGGTCGGTCAGAGTCTTCAATGCGTCCCGGCTCTGCTGCGACACGCCGAAGCCGTACGCGATCCTGGCACCCTCGAGCGCCACGTCTGCGACCGCCGCAAGGTCGGACACGTCGCCATCGCGCAGCGCCGTCCGCGCAATTTCGGCGGCGAGCAGCCCGTGCCGGTTCTCGAGCTCGCGCGGATTCTCATAGACCCAGCCCGCGGCCCGCTGGAGAGCCGCCAGCGAGCCTACCTCTACCTTGGCGCCCCCGGAGTTCCGGAAACGTGTCGGCGGCGGCCCCCTAAACAGCAACGAGCCGTCGGGTTCCACCTCCTGCGCGAGCGCGGCCGCCAGAACCCCCGCCGCCTGCGCCCGCCATGGCGAGAGGACGCGGCCGGAGACGTCGGCGTCCGGGTCGCGGGCGAGCCAACGCCCGAGCTGCTCGGCGGGGCGGCCAGTAAGGAGCCTGACGACGCGGGACGGGTCGGGCGGAGCGGCGTTCGGCTCGAACGGGTCAGGCGAGTCCCAGGGGCGGTAAGCCGTCGTCGCGGTCAGCAGGTCGCGATCGAGGCCCGCCACCCAGACAACGGGCAGCTCGGCGTCCCGTTCCAGGAGGGCGCGAAAACCGTCCGCCGTCAGCACCGGGAAGACGTCCTCCGGCGCGGCCGGCTTGGTCGCAACCAGCTCCACCCGCTCCGATGCGTCTTCCAGCTGGTGCGGCTGCAGGTCGCCGCCCTCGTCGGCGAGCCGGGCGAGCGAGCACCCGGCCGGTGCGAGGAGCGCGGCGACGCTCCGTGCGCCCGCGCCGTCCAGCTGGTACAGCGCGAGCTCGGACCGGGACTCGGTCACCGTCGCCCTGCCGGCGTCGGCGAGCGCGTCAACGGCGCTGGCGAGCGCGGTCCGCGACGGTTCCATCATCGACGATCTGCCTGGTGGTGACGGTGTAGACGATCAGCCCGTCCCGCTCCTCGAGCCTGACGGTCTGGCCGAGCTGCTCCGCGGGATATTCCAGCCGCACCTCCTCGGCCGTGCGCACCCACTCCCGGGGTCGCGTTTGGAAGATTCGCTGCTCGGGCCGGAACGAAACGTCCTCCAGCTTCTGCTGCCTCAGGTGCTTGACCGTCTTCGACCGGATTCTGGCGACCACCTGCTCGTCGTCTGGCCGGTTCGCGGCGTGCAGCATGGCGTCTAGGACGTCGTCGTTGGTGACCGTATCGCGCGGTTGGAGGGCTTGCTTGGCCCTGCGCAGTGCCGCAGGGACGCCGCCTGCCGGCAGGTGCTCGCGCACCTCGACCAGCGTCGCCCGCATGGCGTCCTGTAGGCGATTGCTGAGCTCGGCGTCGCTGCGCGATCGGGTGACCCCCAGGTAGCGGGCGAAGTAGTCCGTCAGGTCCGGCGCAGTGTGCATGCGGTCGGCGGCGGTGACGACCGGATCCGCCGTCCCGGCGGCGACCCGTGCGACGCAGATCTTCTGGATGGCCTTGCGCTCCTTAACGAAGGCCTGGAGGATGCCCCGCAAGGTGGCGCGCCCGCCCGCCTGGGCCAGCTCGACAACTTCCCGGTAGTCGTACTTGATCAGCGCGTAGACGCGCGAAGCGTCGCCCACGTCCAGCTCGAAGACGAAGAAGGCGCCGCGGGTCGACTGCCGGACGTGGTCGCGGGCGAACAGCGCGGCGAGCTGCTGCCCACCCTGCTGGAAACCGGTCTCGTCACGGCCCATGCTCTCAAGGATCGGCCTGACCATCGAGGTCTCAGCGAACTGGTGGACCGCGTCGCCAGTCTCGGCGAGAATCCGGGCCCGGAAGAAGCCCTCCTCCTGGACCTCCACCTCCTCCTGTGCAACGAACTCTTCGCCGGGCAGTCCGACGACGTGGATGATCATGCGAGCGACGCGCAGCCGTTCCGCCTCCTCGTCGCTGAAGAACCCCAACTCCATCTCCTCCGATCCTGGTCGGGCGCCGCCTGCCGGCGCGTCTGCCGCAACGCCGTCCGAACCCGGCTCCGCTTTCAGACGCTCCGCCGTTGGCCCTGGCATGACCGGCGCCGGCTATCCTGGAACGTGTGGCGAACGAACGCAACAACCCGTGCATCTCGCCAGACGCCTTCGGCTCGTTTCGCATGCCCCGATTACCCGGTGAGCAGTTCCACCATGCGCGCGCGTCCGCGCTCAGTCAGTGCGACGTGGCTCCGACGCCGGTCGCGGGCTTCGGCCACCCTGGTCGCGAGGGGCATTTCGCTGGTGGCGGCAGCGCTGCTGACCAGCCGCTCGCGATCCCGCCCCTTGCCACCGAGTAGCCGTTCGCGAGGAGCCGGAGCTTGTTGGATGCGAGCACGTGCAGCACGCCCGGCCGGTCCGCTAGGCGACCGATGCCAGCCAGGACGTGGGTCGCTCCACGTCGGCGCCGGTTCTCGGCGAGAACTCCGACCGGTCGCCATAGCCCTCCAGCGGTCAGGGCCTAAGCACGACGTCGGTCTCCCCCGGCTTGGCCGCGTGGTCGCCGAACAGGGACGTCTGGGTGGCGCGCTGGTAGGGCGCCGGCGAGGTCTCGAGCTGCTTGCCAGGGAATAACCGGGCGAGGACGTCGAGCGTCACGTCCAGCGTCGCCGGGCGCGCGTCCGTCCGCACGTAGACGACCGCGTCGTCGGTGAGCAGCCTTCGGCATGCACGAAAGCTGCGTTCTAGCAGCGAGCGGTAGGCGGCGGCGTCGTCGAACTTCGACTTCCAGCGGGATCCATCGAGCTTCGGCCGCTCCGTCTCGCCCAGCATCCAGAAGCGGAGCCACTGGTCGTAGTAGTAGGAGGTAACCCCCCTGTATGGCGGGGAGGTCAGGAGCAGCCGGTATCCGTTCGGGTCCGCCCCGCGTCGCCGGGGCAGGACGTCTCGACAGTCCCCCCGCCTCATGGCGCCTTGTCCCCAGTTCGGAGCGCCCTTCGCGTAGCGCCAGCGTATCCGGTCGGACAGGAACGCGACGGCGTCGACCGCCGGCGGCTCCGACATGCCGTTGGCCGCCCACCACCGCACCGAATAGTCCGGAGCCAGAGCCTTGGTCTGGCGCATCTGGTTCGACAGCGCGCTCGGCCTGCCCCGTTCTATCTTACCGTGCAGGTAGGTGAGGATGAACGCCATGGCCGTCCGGTCCACCATGCGCGTGCGCCACGAGAGCAGCAGCCGCGCCGCCAGCAGGAACGCGCGCACGTCCGCCGAGAAGCAGTGGTGAAAGAACTCGGGCAGTCCGCGCGCCCCGGCCTCGAAGCCCTTCGCGGCCGCGCCCACCTCGCGGACGCACGCGAGGACCTCGTCCTGGTCGGCTGGAGCGAGCTTCACGCTCCCGTAGATCCAGCCGAGCGGGTTTATCTCGACGCCGAGCGCATGGCGGTGCGTTTCTCGGGCGCAGAAGAGGCTCGTTCCCCGGCCAGCGAACGGATCGAGGACGCCGTCGCCTACCCGCGTGTTCTCCCTAATCACGTCGCGCGCGAACGGGACGGGGAACATCGCGTAGTACGGCCCGAACGAGGCCCAGCGCGCGCCCACGGCGCGGCGGGCGGCGCGCTGGTCGGGTAACCAGGTGGGGGCCGCGTCCACTCAGACCTCCCCGAACAGGCCCTTGATGATGTCGGTCCCACGCCTGAGCGGAATGGCCGCGTGCGCGTGCGCGCGCACCAGCGGCATGAACCCGTCCTGGTAGAGGTAGGTGGAAAGGTGGTCGAGGACGTTGAGGGCGTCGCCGAGCCGCGGAAACGCCGCCATGGAGGTGTCGGTGAAATCGGTCGACGCGGCGTTGGACATCGCGACGTTGAGCACCGCGTGGGCGGATGCGCGCGTCTTGTAGAAGACCTTGCGCCCGAAGTAGGTGTCGACGCCGGAGGGCTTCGACGTCTCCGGCCTGAAGACGATGTTGCGGTTGACGTACTTCGCGTCGGGGATGAGCGCGGTGCCGGGCGCGAACCTGGACCGCGGTCCGTCCGCGTCGGTCCAGTCCAAGTCCTCGAAGTGAGCGACGTACTGCCCGCTCTTCTCGACCCCAATGACAAGCAGATCGCTCCCCGTCGCCGCGCGGACGCTGGCCGAGATCCGTATGATTTCGGCGCGGATCAGAGGCGCGAGCCAGGCGGGCTGGCCGAAAACGGCGAGTGGCCCGTCGAGCACAAACACGCAGTCCCTCAGGAAGTGGATGCGCTCGGGCTTCTCGAAGAAGCGCAGGATGTTGACGAGCGACAACACCTCCAGCACGTGCCTAACCTCGCCGTGCACCTCGCCGTTCGGTCCGACGTCGTTGAAGCGCTCGTGGAACCGCAGCGTGTCGGTCTCAAAGAGCGTCTCCGCGCGAGGGCAGCCGCACGGGTGCGCGTCCCTGCCGCCGGCGTAGCGCCGATGGCAGTCGTCGGCCGGGCATTCGATGTCCGCGCTGCGGCCGGGCGCTATGCGGCGCATCGTCTCGACCAGTGTCTCGTGATTTTCGTCCAGGCGGCCGCCAAGCGCGTCGAAGACGGTCGCGCGGAAGAAGCGCCTGGGCGTGTCCGCGGCGTCCCCCTTCCGCACTACGTTCGATCCCGGCAGCACCGCGTCCAACGTGTGCGCCCTGTCCATCTCGTGGAAGATCCGGGGCGACGGGATCTCGTCGGAGCCGATGCCGGCGAGCTTGGATATGTCGATGAACACGACCGAGAGCATCACAAGGCTGCACTCGGCGCCGGGGAATCCGTTCTGCACCTTCTGCGTGACGCTGGAGCCGTCGATGGCTATGACCCGGCGCGGGAGCCACTCGGTCCTGGGCGGGTTGGCGACGGGTGCGTCGTCGTGCTGGCCCGCGTCCGACCGCACGGCGATCGTGCCCTCGAAGTCGCGCAGCGCCGCGCTCTTCTCCAGCGCGATGAGGCTCTCGCCGGTCGCGATCTCGTTTTCGAAGGGCATCAGCCCGCGACCCGGAACCGGGCGACCTGGATCGGCACGATGTACGGGTTGCTAAGCGTCCGCATGCGGATAAAGCCGGGATCGGGGACCTGCAGGATCGACTGCACGAAGTCGTCGAAGTCGTAGTACTTCCTCAGCTCTCTGGTCTCGTCGGAGTTATTCAGGTGCGCGACGAACCAATTGTCCGTGTTCTTCATGATGTTCGACTGGATGGAGGACGGCTCCTGCGTCGCGTAGACGATGCCTATCCGGTACTTGGAGCCTTCCTTCGCCACGCGCGACCAGATGTTGGACACATCGGCGGACGAGCTGGCGGGCAGGAGGTTGTGCGCCTCCTCGGCGTAGACGAGGATGTCGGGTGGAGGCACCGCCTGTCCGTTCTCATCGCGGTCGGGGTTGGTGAACCGCTCCTTCTGCCGGTTGAACAGCGACCACATCACGCGCTCCGCCGCGTCCCTGTTCATGTCGGGGTCGCCCGTCGACTGGTCGAAGATCACCAACCTGCCTGCGACGAGGTCGTCCGCGATGCTGACCGCGTAGTCCTCGATGCTGGCGGGATCGTGCTGGGCGGCGAGCGGCAGCAGGGCCTTGGGGCCGTTGGGGTAGCTGTATATGCCCAGGATGTTGTTGAGCGTCTCGTCGTCCCAGTTGCGGCCGTCGTCGCGCTTGCTGCGGTATGCGGCGGAGAACTGCGGATAGCCGCCGGTCCTGTCCAGGATGAAGCGGCGCAGGGTCTTGCACGCCTCGACGAACTCCGCCCACTGCGGCTGGTCCTTGCCGAGCGTGATCGCGGCGGCGGCGTAGTCCGGCGCGTCGACGCCGGCCGACGCCGTCATGGCCTTCCTCAGCTCGGTGCCGAACACGGCCTTGATAGATGGACCGTTTGTCGGCGGCCGTAAGCCGGCGGCGCTCAGCACGCCCCTGTACACCGAGATCCAGCGCCTGAAGCGGGTCGCCGAGCCCGGGTCCAGCGCGTCAGGCACCTCGATCGGAGTGTTTCTGAAGTTCGCTATGTACTTGCTCCCGTCGTCGCCAAGGACGTCGTCGGCCATGCGCTTGCCGACCAGCAGCGGCTCCAACGCCGCGCGCACCTGGCCTGCGTCGTCCCAGCGCACGGGTTCGCGGCCGAAGAAGTTGATCTTGACGATCTTGCGGCCCGGGTCCGCCGGGTGGGGCGTGAGCCCGTAGGTGGCGATGTCGCCCGGCTTCGCGCCGGTGGAATGCTTCACCACGTTCTTCAGGCAGCTCGCATTCTCGCCCGTCCCGTCCTGCGTGTTCTCGTTGGCGTATTCGCCGTTCACGTCAAAGATCAGCTGTCCGATCCGTCCGGCCTGGGCGTCCAGGTCGCGCAGGCGGAACACGCTGCTCGCTATGACCTTGGTAGTGTTCGACTTGCCCGTGCGCGACATGCCGAACAGGGCGGTGCGGCGCGCTACCAGGTCGGTCGGATCGAGTCGGACAGCCACCGCCTCCCTGGCCTCGTCCACGGTCGGCTCGGAGGAGGAGTAGCGGACTCGGCCGACCACGACCCGACCTCCCGCGAGCCTGTGGGTCTCGTCGGTCGCCGCCCGCGAGAAGTTGACGATGGTCGCGAGCGCCGGGCCGACCGGCTTGTAGACCTTCATGCCGCGGCCCGAGTAGAAATTCGACACGTCGGCGCCGAACGACAGGCGCCACCTGCCCAGCTCGCCGACCATCCGGAAGGTACCTAGGATGCGGCAGCTGACGCCGGCGTAGCGAAGCTGGTGCAGTGTGAATTGGTCGGTCCTGCCGTCGGCGTCCCATTGGTCCTCGTGCGCCGCGACGCGCTGGCCGGCCTGGAACCTGTTCTGATCCGTCTCCGTGGCGTTCGGCAGCCTCGTTTGGCCTGTGACCCGGAGCAGGACGAGGCCGCTGTCCTCGGCCGTGGGGTTTGGCGCCTCGCCGGGCCGCAGCCTGGTCGCGAGCAGGAAGCACCCGAGCGGGATTCCGCCGACCTTGCGCCGGCTGTAGTCGTGGACGAGCACCTCGCAGGCGCCGTAGTCCATCTTCAGCAGGTCGCCCACGGCGTCCTCCTGCTGCAGCAGGGCCGTCAGGCGCTCGGCCGCCTTGGCCCCGTCCTGGGCTTGGAACTCCTCGAACTCCCCTGACAGTCCGCCCATCGCCACGCGCTCCCCCGGGGCGTCGACACGCGCCACGGCACGCGGTTCTATCCGATGGACCACGGTCGGAACAGCCGTTGGTTCGTTTCCGACCCACCTGCGCCTGGAAGCGGTCACGGGATCAGTCGCCGTGGAGAAGCCGGGCCAGCTCCAGACGTAGCTTCGCGCGGCCGGCTGCCTGCCCCGAGAGGAACTCCCGCTCGGCGACCGCCAGGATCGCGGCGCCGAACTCCGCCACGGCACCGCCGTTCGCGAGCGCGGCCAGCAGCTGAGGGCCGACGCCGCACAGTGCGCGTCCTTCCTCCTCGCCGTCCAGCAGCTCGACCCTGCCGCAGGCCTGGACGCGCAGTTGGAACGCGGCGGTGGCCGGTTCGGTCAGCAGGTCGTCCTGCGCGGCGGCGAGCGCGATCGTGTCCATCTATTTTCCCCCGCTCTGGTTGATTCCACCCGATCCGTCCGAGAGTACTCTCCGAGGATCGACGCCGCGCCGATCGCCGGGCGGCGCTCGCGGCGACACGAACGACGAGGCGCGGTTTGGCCGCCGGACTCAGTAGGCGAAGACGCGGCGCTTCGCCGACCGGTAGGCCTTCTATAGCGATGTCGTCCCGCGGTGCGGCGGGGTCCTTCGCCTTCGCCCTTGGCGCTCCCTGAGGTAGCGCTCGTATCGCTCTAGGAAGGCGGACTTGGCGGCGACCGGTTCGAGTAGCCTGACCACGACCGGCGCTGGTTCGACGCCGGCGTTGACCGCCCAGTCGGCGCAGCCGGGCGCCATGACCTGCTCCTGCTCCGCAGCCAGCACGCGCAGGTCCGCCCGCTTGACCTCGTCCCTGGAGCGACGATCGAGGCCGAAGCGCTCGGCGATCGCGTCCTCCACGGTGGCCTCGATGCGCTTGTACTCCGGCAGCAGCTGCTTGAACGGGCGCGTGACGTCGCCGATGAACGCTTCCGCCGCGTCGTGGAGCAGCGCTTCGAAGGCGAATTCCCCGACTGTGTCCGCGACGAGGATGCTGTGCTCCGCGACCGAGTAGAAGGCGCGGCACTGCCCGGCGTAGCGGCAGACGTGGGCGAGGCCGTGCGCGATGTCCTCGATGTCGAAGTCGCTGCCGTGAGGGTCGAGGAAGTCGAACAGTCTGCCGCTCGCGAGGGTGATCGTCGGGCCCCTGGCCACATTTACGGCGACGACGCGCTGCATAATGTTCATGCTTCCATTGTGTCACGGCTGGCGCGAGCCGCCAATCCGTGACGGTCGGTGCCTTGGCTGATGGAGAAGGTCAGACTGGCGAATTTCGACCAGCCTCGGATGCAAAAACGCCCGCTGGCGCCTACCTCGCACCGACGAGGTGCCCGGTCGACGGGCGCGAAGAGGGGGGTTGTGGCATGAGGCTCGTGGTTCTGTCCGGGCCGATCGGGGTCGGCAAGTCGACATTCAGGAACGCACTGGTCGACATGTTCGGTGCGCGCAAGGTCTCGACGAGCGCTTGGCTTGCGGCGCGGACCGGTTGCGGGGAGGAGCGCGGCGCGCTGCAGGAGGCCGGCGCGGCGCAGGACGTAGCGACCGGCGGCGAGTGGGTCGCCGACGTCGTGGCCGAGGCCGCGGCGGTTGGCGGTGGCGATCTGCTGATCCTCGACTCCGCGCGCACGGGCGATCAGGTGACCGCGCTGCGGAGGCGTTTCAGCGGTGACGTGCTCCACGTCCACCTGAACGCCGACCCGGCCACCATCGCGCGGCGGTATGCGGACCGCAAGGCCGAGCACAAGGAGTTCGCCACCTACACCGAGGCGCGGCGGCATGGGACCGAAGCCCAGGTCGACACGCTCGCGGGCGGCGCCGACCTAGTCTTGGAGACGGAGCACTCCGGGGCGGCCACCCTGGCGACCGCCGCCATGGCCATCTTCGGTTCGATGCCGCCGGCCGCCGGGCGCCTGGTGGACGTGATCGTCGGCGCCCAGTACGGCAGCGAGGGCAAGGGGAACATTTGCGCCCACCTGGCGCGGCGATACGGCGCGCTGGTCCGCATCGGAGGCCCCAACGCCGGCCACCGTGTCTTCGACCCGCCATACAAGTATGTGCAGCTGCCGTCGGGCACCGGTTCCAACCCGGAGGCGTCGGTGCTGATAGGTGCCGGATCGACCTTGTGGCTTCCCACGCTGCTCAAGGAGGTCGGCGACCACGGCCTCGACGGGAACCGGCTGGCTATCGACCCCCAGGCGGTCGTCATCGAAGAATGGGATCGACGCGCCGAGGGCGGGGGCCTCGTCTCGATCGCGACCACTAGGCAGGGGGTCGGGGCGGCGTCGGCGCGGAAGATCGTGAACCGCGGAGATCCGCCGATGCTCGGGCCCGCTATGAGGCTAGCACGCGACGTGCCCGAACTGGCCGAGTGGGTTCGGGACGTGCGGGAGGAGCTCGACCTCCTCTACAGGTCGGGCAGGCGGGTCCTGCTGGAAGGGACGCAGGGGACGGCGCTTAGCATCCATCACGGTCCCTACCCGCACGTCACTTCGCGGGAAACCTCGGCGTCCGGCTGCCTGGCCGACGCCGGCATCTCGCACGCCCGCGTCGACCGGGTGATCATGGTCGTGCGCGTCCTGCCGATCAGGGTGGGCGGCCCGTCGGGCTGGATGGGCCGCGAGCTGGAATGGTCCGAGGTGTCCGAGCGGTCCGGGATCCCGCTGGAGGAGCTCATCGAAGCCGAGAAGGGGACGGTGTCCAACAGGCTCCGAAGGATCGCCGAGTTCGACTGGGGGCAGCTCCGCCGCGCGACGGAGCTGAACGGCGCCACCGACATAGCCCTGACGTTCGTCGACTACCTGGGCGTGGAGAACAGGCGGGCGACCGACTACGGCGGCTTGAACGAGCGCGCGCAGGAGTTCATCCGTCGCGTGGAGGCCGTGGCGGGCGTGCCGGTGACGCTTGTCTCCAAGGCATTCGCCGACGGCGGCGTGCTCGAGCGGGGGTAATTGGAGATGACCGAGGAGGAGTTGGTCGCGACCTATCCGCGGCTCTGGCACATGGCGCACGATGGCGCCTGGCCCGCCCTGCGGGAGCATGGGCTGATGAGCGCCGCGGCCTTGGTCGACGCCTACGGCGGCGGCGAGGCGGAGCGCGAGGTCCTGCTGCGCACACGTCGTCCGCAATCCGTGCCGCTCGGTCTCCAAGGCATGCCGGGGGCGGTGCTACGGGACCAGAAGCCGATGAGCGACGCCGCGCTGGCGAAGTGCCTGCGCGGCGGCGTGACGCCTGCACAGTGGTACGAGCTGCTGAACTCGCGCAGCTTCTTCTGGCTCTCGCGCGAGCGGATATGGCGGCTGCTTCGCGCCCGGGCGTACAGGGGTAGGCCGCAGACGGTGTTGACGATGGACGCGCGCGGGCTCGTCGCCAGGCACCGAAACCGCATCTGGCTCAGCCCGATAAACAGCGGCAGCACGTTGTTCAGCCCGCAGCCGCGCGGGCTCGACACGTTCTCGCGGATCGGCGACTTCCCGTTTCGCGAGCGAGCGAACGGGCGCCGCGTCGAGGACAACGTCGTCGAGCTGCTCGTCGAGCACTCGGTCCCGGACCTCGCGGATCACGTGTTGGCCGTGCACCGGGTCCGCGACCAGGAGATCCTCGAGGAGCTCTGGCGGAGCCCGCGCGCCGGGCCAGACGACCGTCCCTGAGCTAGCCCGCCACCGCCAGCCTAGCGGGCGCACCCGCCTTGCGAACGAGGTCGGCGACGTGACTGGTCAAGCCCACCTCTCCGACGAGGACGAGCCCCGCTCCCGCGGGCAGCCGATCGAGCGCTCTGCGCAGCTCGGCTAGTCCGCGCTCGACTGGAAACCGGACCCACTCCTCCGCTTGCCCCGGAACTAAGATCGAGCCGGCGCTGGAGGTGGCGCCCAGATGGAGCTGCACGACCCATGCGCGTGTGCCGTCGTGCACCCATTCCAGGCGTACCGGGCCGAGCGTGGAGGAAAGCCGCCGGTGGAGGGACCTCACTTCGTCGGCGACGAAGCCCGGCAGCGGCTCCGGCCTGTCCAGGCCCAGCATCAGCCTGTCGCCCTCCCCGCGCCTGCCCTCGATCGCGAGCTCTCCATCCGATCCGACGATCGCGGCGCCGCTGTGCCCGGCGCAAACGGCGTCCTGGCGTAGGACCGACGCGAGCACCTGGCCCCCCGGATCCTCCGCATGCAACAGCGCGAACGGATCGGTCCAGCCCTTCACCGTGGTGTAGAGGCCTGGGTGCGGCTCGGACGGGCACGTCCTAGTCCAAATCTCGGTCGAGCCGGTCGCACGGCCGAAGTAGAAGGGCGCGACACGGCGCGCGACGACGAGCGTCCGAGGCACAGGCGCGCCGAGCCGATCCGCTATCAGGAGGCCGAACGCCTTGTCGCCGATCATGCGGCTGAAGCGGTTGGGCCATCTCGACGACGCTGGCGTGGCCGGCTCAACGCCGCCCTCGTGCTCCCAGACCAGCGTGTGGCTGCGCTTCCAGCCGCGCGGGCGCGGGTGGATGCTGAATTCCGTCCGCTCCCCGTCATGAGCCTCCAGCTCGGGTGCGAACCCGTAGACGGTCGTCAGGAGCTCGAGGCCGTGCGTGAACGGCAGGGAGGCGACGCCCGGCTTCTCGACGCACCGCGGGGTGTCGTCCGGCGCAAACTCGATGGTGGCGCCCTGGACGACGCCCGAAACCCCGCCGTCGGACACGTCGATGGTCTCGTTCACGATGGTGTGCAGGCCCTCGGCCGTCAGTCTGAGCAGCGCAGACGTAGCTTCGTCCGTGGTGGCCAAGCCGTAGACGAACTCCCGGCTGCGCGGCTCGTCAGGGAGGTAGCTGCGCACGTTCACCTTGCCCTCGCCGCTGACGGCGAGCAGCGCGTCCACGGCCTGCCACGGGTCGAGGAACAGCTCGTTGGGTTCGTGTCCAGCCATTCGGCAGAAGCTCTGGCGCGGGGCGCCCCCCTCCGGCCGGAAGGCGACGAACTGCGCGACGTTGCCGCGCCTCGCCAGCCTGTCCAGGATCATGTCCTTATGTAGCGGCAACGCTTTTCCCCTCTGCGCTTCCCTCAACGCCCGACCGCCTCGCCCGTGTCAACGCCGCGGACGGAACGGCGCGGCGGAAGCCCGTTTAACCGGGCACTGGCCTGCCCGGTGCCGTCAGGGCTGACCGGAGCAAACTCACTGTCATCGGAAACAGGGCGCCGGGCGACTTATGCCCACCGAACGTCCGTCTATGTCATCTGATCGCTCAAACGGTGGCCCGACGGAGCCTTTGTTCCGGGCATCGCTACCTGCACGAGAATCCGTTCAGCCAGACAGGCGCCCGAAAGCGGCCAGGCCGTTATATGCCGCCCGAGTCGCTATTCAGGCGAAGGCCATGAGCTGTGAAGGATAGGCCGAAATCAAAGCGACCGCTTCGTCGATTGGGGCGTTGAGCCAGCAGTCGTGGGCCTCGGCCATGAGGATCACCGGCATCGCCTTGGGGTGCTTCGGCGCGACCAGCGGGTTGGGCTCGGTCGTGCAGAAAGCGTAGACCCGGTCGTGATCCTGATCGACCTTCCACACGCCGGCGAAGCACGGTGTGGTCTGGTCCGACACCGTGAACCACCAGCTGGTGTCGCCGGGCGCTGTCCGGTCGGCGACAGCCTTCGGTTCGGCGAAGCGCTCGAACGGCACCAAGCAGCGATGCTCCGGCTTGAACAGCCAGGGCCGCCACATGCCGTTCGAGAGGTTGCGGCAGTTTGTCCACCAGTCGTGGAGGAACGGCATCTCGCCCTCCCGCGCCGGCCGCTTGCGCGGCTTCCTCGTCGGGAACCCCCACTTCATCGTGCTGAGCACGCGCCGGCCGTCCTCGACCCGGACGACGTAACCGGGCTTGCCTGGCGCGGCGTAGTCCTTGGTCACCTCAAGTTCATTGGCTAGGTCGTCGACCGCGGCGAGCGCGTCGAGATACTCCCATCGACCGACCTTCAGGTTGTAGAGGTTGCACATGTCGCGATCCGATCATGACCGATAACGCGACACAACCCTCTTCCATTCGTGCTCGCTCGGGTACGACGGCTGCTCGCCTTCCGGCTGCTCGCGCGTGACCGCGAACCGCGGACGAACGATCCGCCCACCATCGCGACAGGGCCTGCAGCAAAGCCGACCGATGGCGCGGGGCAGGTCGTCCTCCCACCCGCGCATGACGAACATCCACCAGAGCGGGATGGCGTCGAGCCGCCGGACGTGACCGCATGCCGGGCAGGTCAGGCGGAACGTCCGGCGGTGGAGGGCGCACTGCTCGAGCGTCTTCAGCCGGCGACCAACGTGATCGACGGCGTCGTCGGTGGTTGCACGCGTGATGCCGTCCGGAGCCGCATCGCAAGCATTACTCCTCATGCCGACCGGCGAGCTTCAGCTGCCGGACGATGCCGTTGAACGCCGCGGTCGTTCCCTGCGCGCGGCCGATCTCGTTCGGCTGCCCGGCCGCGTCCCAGAACAGCTCGAGCGGCCAGCGCTCGGGGCAGTGCGGCAAGAGGCAGCGCAGCGCCAGCCGCACCTCGGCCCCGGCGACCGGCACGGTGCCCGAGCGGACCATGGCCGCGCGGAGCACATGGAGCGACAGCGAGACGATGACGCGCTGATGCCGCGGCAGGGCCGACACCGGTCACCGGAAGTCGCGCGTCTTGACCCGCACGACCTCCTCGGGATCCATGCCGTCAGCGTGCGGCGGCCAGTGGTCGTTGCGTGCTGCCGGCTTCCATCCGGCGTCGCCGCGGTCGGGCGAGCCGGCATGGCGGGCGCCGTCGCCGCGGCCGGTCGCGTGCGGGAACTCCATGCGCCCGACCTGGGCGAGGAGGTCGCCGTGGTCGACGATCCGGTCGCAGATGACGTGGATGACGTCCCCCTCCTTCTGCACCCGGCCCTTCAGCCCGATCATCGCCGCCGACATCACGGTCCGCCGCTGCGCTTCGAACCGGTCGGGGTAGAGGATGCCGTTGGCGATGCCGGTCTCGTCCTCGACGGTGACGAACAGGATGCCCTTGGCCGATCCCGGCTTCTGCCGGATGAGGACGATACCGGCGACCTCGACCCGGCGGCCGTCCTTGATGCCGGCGAGGTCGGCGCAGCGGACGACGCCCCGGCTGGCAAGCTCATTGCGCAGGAATGTCAGCGGGTGCGCCCGCAGCGACAGCTGCAGAGACCGGTAATCCTCGACCACTTCGCGTTCGTCCGACATCGGTCGCAGCATGACGACAGGCTCGATCCCTTCGGGGCTGAACGCGGCCTCGCGGGCGTCGGCGGCGGCGAACAGCGGCAGCGGTGCCTCGCCCAGACCCTTGACCTTCCACAGCCCCTGCCGCCGGTCCTCGCCGATGGCATGGAACGCGTCCGCTTCGGCCAGCCGCTCGATGGCGGCGCGCGGCACCGACGCCCGCCGCCAGACCTCCTCGACCGAGGCGAACGGCATCTCGCCCCTCGCCGCGACGATCGCCGCACCGTGGACGTTGGCGAGGCCTCGTACCTGGCGCAGTCCAAGCCGAACAGCGAGGCGGCCATCGCCGCCGCCGTCGTTGTCACGGCCGCCGCCGGTGCCGTCGCGCGGCTCGAGCGTGCAGTCCCAGCGGCTGGCATTGACGCAGACCGGCCGCACCTCGATGCCGTGGTCGCGCGCGTCGCGCACCACCTGCGCCGGGGCGTAGAAACCCATCGGCTGCGCGTTGAGCAGCGCGGCGCAGAACACGTCGGGATGATGGTGCTTCATCCAGCACGACGCGTAGGCGATTTTGGCGAACGAGGCGGCGTGGCTCTCGGGAAAGCCGTAGCTGCCGAACCCCTCGATTTGCTTGAAGGTCCGCTCGGCGAACTCACGGGGGTAGCCGCGCTCGACCATCCCACCGACGAGCTTGTCGAAGAAGTGGCTGACCCCGCCGGTGAACTTGAAGGTCGCCATGGCCCGGCGGAGCTGGTCGGCCTCGGCGGGCGTAAACCCCGCGCCGACGATCGCGACCTTCATCGCCTGCTCCTGGAACAGCGGCACGCCGAGCGTCTTCTCGAGCACGGCGCGGAGCTCGGGGCGGGGATACTCGGGCTTCTCCTTGCCCTCGCGGCGACGGAGATAGGGGTGGACCATGTCGCCCTGGATCGGGCCGGGGCGGACGATGGCCACCTCGATGACGAGGTCGTAGAACCGCGTCGGCTTCATCCGCGGCAGCATCGACATCTGCGCCCGGCTCTCGATCTGGAACACGCCGAGCGTGTCGGCCTTCTGGATCATCGCGTAGACTTGCGGGTCGTCGTCCTGGAGGTCGGCCATGCCGACGCGGACGCCCTTCGCCTCGTCTAAGAGCTCGAACGCGCGGTTCATGCAGCCGAGCATGCCTAGGCCCAGAACGTCGACCTTCATGAACTTGAGCGCGTCGATGTCGTCCTTGTCCCACTCGATGACCTGGCGGTCGGCCATCGCCGCCGGCTCGATCGGCACGAGGTCGTCGAGGCGGTCATGGGTCAGGACGAAGCCGCCGGGATGCTGTGACAGGTGCCGCGGCACGCCGATCAGCTTGCGGGCCAGGTCGAGTGCGAGCCGCAGGCGGCGATCCTCCATGTTGAGGCCGAGCATAGTGACCTGCTTCTCGCCGACCCCCTCCTGGCTCCAGCCCCAGATCAGTCCGCTGAGCGCCTTGGTCAGATCCTCGGGCAGGCCGAGCGCCTTGCCGACCTCGCGGACGGCGCCGCGGGCGCGGTAGCGGGTGACGACGGCGGTCAGCGCGGCATGGTTGCGGCCGTAGGTGTCGTAGATCCACTGGATGATCTCTTCCCGCCGCTCGTGCTCGAAGTCGACGTCGATGTCGGGCGGCTCCTTGCGCTCGCCCGAGACGAACCGCTCGAAAAGCAGCTCGTGCTTTACGGGATCGATGCTGGTCACGCCGAGGACGAAGCAGACACAGCTGTTGGCGGCCGAGCCGCGCCCCTGGCAGAGGATGCCGCGGCGTCTGCTCTCGGCAACGATCGAGTTGACGGTCAGGAAGTACGGCGCATAGCCGAGGTCGCCGATCAGCCGCAGCTCATGGGCGATCTGCGCTTGGTAGGGCAGCGGCACGCCGTCGGGGAACATGGCATCCGCCGCCTCGCGGGTCAGCTGCTCGAGCGCCCCTTGCGCCGTCAGGCCTTCGACGACCTTCTCGTGCGGGTACTGGTAGCTGAGCTGGCCGAGGTCGAAGGTGCACGCGCGGGCAACGTCGGCGGTGGCGGAGATGGCGCCGGGGAAGGCGGCGAATCGCCGGGCCATCTCCTCGGGCGACTTGAGGTGCCGGTCGGCGTGGCGCTCGCGGCGGAACCCCAGCGTTTCGACGGTGCACTTCTCGCGGATAGCTGTGACGACGTCCTGGAGGAGCCGTGCCTCGGGGGCGTGGTAGAGGACGTCGCCGGTGGCGACCGCGCGGATGCCGGCCATCGCGGCCTGTTCGGCCAAGTCGTGGAGGCGCACCACATCGTCGGGACGGCGACGGAAGGTTAGCGCGCAATATGCCCGGCGATCGAACACCTCGCGCAGCTCGGCCAGATGCCCGGCGGTCACCTCGCCCGGCAGGTCGGGCAGCAGGATGGCGACCAGCCCTTCGGCCCATGCCGCGACTTCATGCCATCCAAGCGTACATCCGCCCTTGCCGGCGCGTGCCTTGCCGAGAGTAAGTAGCCGCGTGAGCCGCGACCAGGCGGACCGATCGGTCGGATAGAGGAGCAGGCAGCGGCCGTCGTCGAGGAGAACGCGAGTGCCGGCGATCAGGCGGACGCCGGTGGTCTTCCCCGCCTCCCATGCCCGCACGATGCCGGCTACCGAGCCGAGGTCGGCCACGCCGAGCGCCGAGTGACCGAGCACCGCGGCGGCGGCGAACAGCTCCTCGGGCGACGACGCGCCGCGCAGGAACGAGAAGTGGCTGGTGACCTGAAGCTCGACGTAGCCGCTCACCCGAACAGCCCATGCATGTACCACGTCAGGTCGCCGGTGGCGGGGTCGATGCCATCGCCGCGGCGGAACAGCCAGAACCGGGCGCCGCGTTCGTCCTCGACCCGGAAGTAGTCGCGGACTGCGTCGACCTCGGCGTCGCGCCGCCACCACTCGCCGTGGATGCGCTCGGGGCCGTCGCCGGCGACGACGGCATGGGTCGCCCCGCGCCACGCGAACCGACGCGGCGGGTGGTCAGGCAGGAGAGCGACGACGTTGGTCAGGACCTCGGGCAGGCGCAGTAGCCGGACCGGGCGTCGCCATCGCGGCCACGTGCCCGTCGGCTCGAGGACGCCGACGCGGTCGACGGCGCGCTCGGGCACGTCGCTCTCGATCGGGCGTGTCCGAAACAGCGCGTCCTCGCCGACGCGCCCGGCGAGGCGGTCGACTGTCACGGACACGTCGAGGGCCGGATCGCCCCCGGCCAGGACCGACGACAAAGCCGTCGCGGCGAGCGGCTCGGCACGGGTCGCCGTCAGCCGCACGACCTCGATGCCGAGGCCGGGATCGATCCGTTCGATCCGCTGGCACAGCATGCGGGTCAGGTGCGCCGCATCGCGGGTCGCGCGCGATGTGCCGATCGCCTGACGCTCATCGACGCCGTCGACGCGGGTCGCGATCAGCTCGACCGCCCGGACACCGAGGCCCCGCCGGCGAAGGACGTCGACGAGGTCCCGGGTGACGTCGGCGACGACCGTCGCGATCGCCTCGGCGGTCG
>CAXTQJ010000001.1:9049-51305 GCA_964246245.1 uncultured Sphingomonadaceae bacterium | reverse complement strand
GGGCCGAGCGCTTGGTCGAGCCGCTCCACGGCGGAAAGGCCAAGCCGGCGCGCTAGCGGTGCGCGCGGCATCGGCAGCAGGTCGCCGATGCGGTCGAGGCCGAACCGAGCCGCGGCGGCAACAGCTTCGGGTGCAAGCCGCAGCGCCGCAACCAGCAGATGCGAGATAGCGGCAGCCTCACCGTTCGGCGCGACAATCGTGACCGGGGCTGGGCCGTGCCGGGCCAAGGCGTGGGCCGCGCCGAGCGTACCCGCGACCGCGATCCGCGCGGTCAGACCGAGGCGGGCACAGAACGTGATTACGCGGCGGCAGAACAGCGCCTCGCCGCCGAAAAGGTGCGTTGCTCCGGTCAGGTCGAGGTGCAGGCCGTCGGCTGCGGCCGCCGCACCGGGGGCCCAGTGCCGGACGGCGTGGAGGGCGAGCCGGTCGAGGACGGCGCGGTCGGCGTCGGGATCGGCCGGGCGAATGTCGAGGTCGGGGACGAGCGCCCGCGCCTGGGCGGCGGCCATCCCCGGGGCAAGGCCGAGCGCCAGCGCCGCCGGGCATGCGGCGGTGATGACCTGCCGCCGCCCGACCAACGCCACGAGCAGTAGCGGCGTGCGGCACGGTACGCTCTCCGGTCCACGGGAGGTGGGCTGGCCGGCAGCATCTGCGTCCGGCAACGCGTTGCGGAAAGGTGGAGCCGCCGCTTCCGACCGGCGGCCAAGCTCGCGGGCAGGCGGACGCTGATGGAGCGGCAGCGTCGCGATCTGCTCGGCGACGTCGCCGCACGTTGGTCGGTCCTGCGCCCAGCGCGCGCTAGGTCGCCAACCGCCGCCCCGCAGCAAGGAGCAGGCACCGGGACCGTCATCGGCCGGCAGGCAGACGGCCGCGCGCTCAGGCGGCGCGGGCGATCGCTCGTTCCGGCGCAACCGCTCGATCGCGAGCTGCGGCAGGAAAAGCGAGGCGACCCTGGTCATCGCAGGCCTCCACGATCAGGGAGAAGGGTTCGCCGCCGCGCTGGCGGACGAGGTCGACCGCCCAGCGGGCGCGGCCGACGCCGGGAACGCCGAGGGGCGACGACGGCGACGAACCCACGCGCCAGCGTGTCGCCGCGGCCGACGGTTCGCCAAGCGGGCACGCCGCCGCGCGCCGCCAGCGTCGGAGCATCAGCACGGAGACGCCGCCCTCGCCGGCGGCTAAGTGAAGCCGACGCGTGGCGACCATCGACACGCGGCGAATCTCAACCACGACGACGGCGAGCGCGCCCTCGCGCACGCCGTCCTCAGCCAACGCCAGCGCTTGGGCGTCGTCCCGCGCCTCGGCGAAGAACACCCGGTCGGCGGCGAGGCCGGCCTGTTCAAGGCCCGGCGCGTAGAGGTCAAACCGGGTCAGCGCCCAAAGGACCTGGCGGCCCGGGTGGGCACTGGCGGCGCGCGCTGCGATACCGGCGACGAACAGCGTTGCTGCCGCGTCGTCGGACAGGCGCGGCGACGACGGCGCGATCTCATGCAGGGCGTGGATCGAGAGACCGCCGAGGCCGAGCCGGCAATCAACGGCGTCCAAACCGAAGGGCAGCATCGCGACAGGCGACAGTGCAACGGCCGCGATGCGACTACGGAGGTCTGCGATCGAAGATATCGTGTTAGAGGAGGGCATAGGCTCACCGACTCGGATGTTCTACCTATGTTCTCCGGCGCGACCCTGCTCGTCAACCCCGGATCGGCTAGCGTTCCTTTGTCGTCCCGCCGCCGACAGCCGCGCGTTCCTCGGCGCGTTGGCTAGCCGTCTAGTCGGAGCAGTTCTGCTGGTTCCACCGACAGCGCCTGCACCAGTTCATTCAATCCAAGAAGGGTGAGATTGACGTGGCCATTCTCGATTTGACTCAGGTACGATTGGGACAAGCCAGCAACCTCGCTGAACAGCTCCTGCTTCATCCCTTTGGCTTTTCGCAATCGAGCGACGTTGCCGCCGACCAATATGCGGATATCCATCCACACACTGTCGCCGAACAGGCCGGGCGAGTTTATTCGCTACAGCGAATATGCTACTTGTCCGCACGACAGCGTTACTCGCTGCTCCGTTGCAGCGAATGCACTGAATCGGCGATGGAGGCATCGACTATGCAGCTTCCTGCAAACGATCGAACGCAGGCACGGCGTGCCGAAGCCGCCCGCCTTGTTGCGCTCGCCCGCGACATGCTCGACGGCGAACAAGAGCAGATCGTCGGCGACTATCTCTTCCACGCCCTCAGCGCACTCAATCGATTGCGCGAGTCGGCTGCGGCAGACGGGCGCTAGCCGACATAGTCACATCAGCCTGCTTGTCGTTCCGGCATAGGGTTTTGGTCTATGCCGCTATCTAGCCAGACATCGCCGCCCCTACGAAGGCGTAAATCACCTGTTGTGACCGCCTGATTTTCTCACTCTTTACCTGTCTCCATCGCCGGTCCCCCGGCCCGGAGACAGAAGTGACCCAGCCCTCGATTCTCGTCCACCAGCGCGGCACCGCGATGCTCAGGAGCGCGCTTGGACCGGCGATTGGTGCCTGGCTCGCCGATGGCGACGTCGCCGAAGTGATGCTCAACGCTGACGGCAAGGTCTGGGTCGACCGGCTGGCCGGGGGCATGAACGATACGGGCGAGCGACTGGCTCCCGCGCAGGCCGAGCGGATCATCCGCCTAGTCGCCCATCATGTCGGGGCCGAAGTCCATGCCGGCAGTCCACGGGTGTCGGCGGAGTTGCCGGAAAGCGGCGAGCGGTTCGAAGGGCTGCTACCGCCCGTCGTGACCGCGCCGGTGTTCTCAATTCGGCGCCCGGCTAGCCTGCCGCTGGCGTTGGCTGACTATGTGGCGGCTGGCGTGATGTCAGCCGGCCAAGCGGCGGCCCTCGCACAGGCGGTGCGCGACCGCGCCAACATCCTTGTCGCCGGCGGTACCTCGACCGGCAAGACGACGCTGACCAACGCGCTGCTCGGGGTCGCGGCGACGACCGGCGACCGTATCATCCTGATCGAGGACACGCGCGAGCTGAGATGCGATGCGGCCAATATCGTCGCGCTGCGGACCGCGCCGGGCGTCACCCTCGGCGACCTCGTCCGCTCGAGCCTGCGGCTGCGGCCCGACCGCATCCCGGTCGGCGAGGTGCGCGGGGCCGAGGCGCTCGATCTGCTCAAGGCCTGGTGCACCGGCCATCCCGGCGGGATCGGTACGATCCATGCCGGCTCCGCGAGCGCCACCCTCCACCGGCTCGAGCAGCTGATTCTTGAAGCGGTGCCTAGCGTGCCGCGTCCGCTGATCGCCGAGACGATCGACGTCATCGCTGTGCTGAGCGGCCGCGGCACCCAGCGCCGCCTGACCGAACTCGTTCGCGTCGACGGTCTCGACGCGAACGGCAGCTACCACCTCGTCCCCCTCACCAGCCCGAACGGAGATTTTGTATGACTTGCCGTCTTCCATTCCGTCGCGCCGCCGTGCTCGCCGTCGGCCTCACCTACACGCTGCCGGCTTGGGCGGCTGGTTCGAACATGCCGTGGGAGACGCCGCTCCAGTCGATCGTCGACTCGGTGCAGGGCCCGGTCGCCAAGGTCGTCGGCGTCATCATCATCGTCGTCACCGGGCTGACGCTGGCGTTCGGCGACTCGTCGGGCGGGTTCCGGCGACTCGTCCAGATTGTCTTCGGCCTGTCGATCGCCTTTGCCGCATCGTCGTTCTTCCTCAGCTTCTTCAGCTTCGGCGGCGGGGCGCTGCTCTGATGGAGACCGACCTTCCCGGGTTCGTGGCACCGGTCCACCGCGCTTTGGCTGAACCGATCCTGCTCGCCGGCGCCCCACGCGCGCTCGCCATCGTCAACGGCACGTTGGCCGCGGCGATCGGTATCGGCCTCCACCTGTGGCTGATCGGCCTGATCGTGGCGGTCGTTGGCCACGGCCTCGCGGTCATGGCGGCGCGTCGGGACGCCCAGATCCTGCCCGTCGCGCGCCGCCACCTGGCGCTTCCCCACCTGTTCGAAAGCTGACGCCGATGATGTTCCTGCGCGAACATGCCCGCCGTCCGTCGCGGCTCGCCGACTTCCTGCCGTGGGCGGCGATGATCGCGCCGGGCATTGTCCTCGACAAGGACGGCAGCCTGCAGCGCACCGCGCGGTTCCGCGGACCCGACCTCGACAGTGCGACGCCCGCCGAACTCATCGCGACCTCGGCGCGGCTCAACAGCGCGCTCAAGCGGCTTGGCACCGGCTGGGCGATCTACGTCGAGGCGCAGCGCAAGCCGTCGCCGGGTTATCCAGTGTCGGACGGGTTCGCCGACGCGGTTTCGGCGCTGATCGACGCCGAGCGCCGCGACGCGTTCGAGGGCCGCGATATCAGCCAGCCTAACCTGACCAGCACCTATTACCTGACCCTGCAATGGCTGCCGCCCGCCGACAACACGGGGCGGGCCCGTAGCTGGCTATTCGTCGGCGGCTCCGACGGCGCCACGGCGGCAGCCGACCATCTCGCCGACTTCCAGCGCGAGACGAACCGCGTCCTCGACATGATCGGGGGCGTGATGCCCGAAGCGGCGTGGCTGTCGGCCAGCGAGACCCTGACATGTCTCCATTCGACGATCTCGACCCATGACCAGCGTATCGTCATGCCCGCGACGCCGATGCACCTCGACGCATTGCTCGCGGACGAAACCTTGCTCGGCGGTCTGAACCCGCAGCTCGGGGCCAGGCACCTGCGCACGCTGACCATCACCGGTTTTCCCGCGGTGACCGTCCCTGGCATGCTCGACGACCTCAACCGGCTCGGGTTTGCCTATCGCTGGACGACGCGCGCGATCTGCCTCGACAAGGTCGCGGCGCAGAAGATGCTGACCCGCATCCGGCGGATGTGGTTCGCCAAGCGCAAGAGCCTCGCGGCGATCGTCAAGGAGGTGATGACCAACGAAGCGAGCGTGCTGGTCGACAGCGACGCCGCCAACAAGTCGGCGGAGGCCGATCAGGCGTTGCAGGAACTCGGGGCCGATCTTGCGGGGTTCGCCTACGTCACGACGACGGTTACCGTGCTCGGCGACACCCCGCGCGACGCCGATCTGAGACTCAGCGCAATCGAAAAGATCGTCCGCGGCCGCGACTTCTCGTGCATTCCTGAGACGCTGAACGCGCTTGAGGCATGGCTCGGCTCGCTGCCCGGCAACCCCTACGCCAACGTCCGCCAACCGCCGATCTCGACGCTCAACCTCGCCCACATCATGCCGGTGTCGGCGGTCTGGGCCGGGCCCGACCGCGACGCCCATCTCGGCGGACCGCCGTTGCTCCACGCGAGAACGCAAGGGTCTACCCCATTCCGCTTCTCGCTCCACGTCGGCGACGTCGGCCATACGCTGGTGGTCGGGCCGACCGGAGCTGGAAAGAGCGTGCTTCTGGCGCTGATGGCGCTGCAATTTCGGCGCTACGACGGGGCGCAGGTATTTGCGTTCGATCACGGTGGGTCGATCCGCGCTGCGACGCTCGGGGTTGGCGGCGAGTGGCACGACCTCGGCGGGTCGCTCGGCGGCGATGCACCGGTATCGCTGCAGCCGCTGGCGCGGATCGACGAGCCCGACGAGCGCGCGTGGGCGGCCGACTGGCTCGCCGCGATCTTCGCTCGCGAAGGCTTCGCCGTTACCCCTGAACTCAAGGATTATCTGTGGACCGCGCTCGGCAGCCTTGCCGACGCTCCGCTCGTCCAGCGCACGCTGACCGGACTGTCGGTGATGATCCAGGCGAACGGGCTCAAGCGCGCGCTGACCCCGTATACGCTCGCCGGACCGTACGGGCGGCTGCTCGACGGCGACCACGAGGCGTTTGGGACGAGCGATGCGCAGGCGTTCGAGACCGAGGGGCTGATCGGCACCCCGGCCGCCCCCGCGGTGCTCAGCTATCTGTTCCACCGGATCGGCCGTCGCCTCGACGGGCGGCCGACATTGATTCTGATCGACGAGGGGTGGCTTGCGCTCGACGATCCGCTGTTCGGCCGCCAGCTCAAGGAATGGCTGAAGACCCTGCGCAAGAAGAACGCCAGCGTCGTCTTCGCCACGCAGAGCCTGGCCGACATCGAAGGCAGCGCGATCGCACCGGCGATCATCGAGAGCTGCCCGACGCGGCTGTTCCTCGCCAACGAACGCGCGCTCGAGCCGCAGATCGCCGGCATCTATCGCCGGTTCGGCCTCAACGACCGCCAGATCGAGATCATCGCGTCGGCGACGCCCAAGCGCGATTATTACTGCCAGTCGGCCGCCGGCAACCGGCTGTTCGACCTCGGGCTGGGCCCCGTCGCGCTGGCGTTCACCGCCGCCTCGTCGCGCCGCGACATCGCCGCGATCGGCGCGCTGCTTGCCGAGCATGGAGCCGGTGGCTTTGCCGCGGCGTGGCTCCGCCACCGCGGCCTCGACTGGGCCGCCGATCTCGTCGCCGCCGACGCCGAGCCTTCCCCCGAACCCACCGAACAGGAGACTGTCGCATGAATCGCCGTCATCGCTTGTCCACGCTCGTCGCGGGCGTCGCATGGTTGTCGTTGACGGTCGGGACACCGGCCCGCGCCCAGTTCGGCGGGATCGTGTTCGATCCCAGCAACTATGCGCAGAACGTGCTGACCGCCGCGCGGTCGCTCCAGCAGATCAACAACCAGTTTACCAGCTTGCAAAATCAGGCGCAGGGCCTGATCAATCAAGCGCGCAACCTCGCGTCGCTGCCGACCAACACGCTGTCGGGTATCCAGCAGTCGCTCGACCGGACGCGCGGCCTGATCGCGCAGGCACAACAGATTGCGTACAACGTCCAGGAAATCGACCGGGTGTTTGCTGCGCGTTATCCGAGCGGTAGCCTCAGCGGAACGTCATCTGCGACGCTAGTCGCCAATGCCGATGCGCGCTGGCACGACGCGGTCGGCTCATTCCAGGACTCGCTCCACACCCAGGCGACGATCGTCACCAACCTCGACGACACCCGCGCGCAGGTCAGCACGCTGGTCGGCGCCAGCCAGACCGCGACCGGGGCGCTGCAGGCGGCGCAGGCCGGCAACCAGCTCGTCGCGCTGCAGACGCGTCAACTTGCCGACCTGACCACCGTCATCGCGGCGCAGTCGCGCGCTGCGAGCCTCGGCGCGGCCCGCGCCACCGCCGACGAGGCGCAGGGCATGGAGCAAACGAAACGATTCCTTGCGCCGGGCCCGGCCTATGTTGCTCAGCTTGTCACGCTGTTCCAATGACCGGGGAGCGCGAGGGAACAATGCCTCCGGTCGTTCCAGCTTCTGGCCGGTCGCGCTGGCGCGGCGTCGCGGCCGGAGTCGTGGTCGCGGTGTCGGGCGCGCTGGCGCTGGCAGCGCTCCATCGTCCGACAACCGAAGACAGCCGCTATGCCGTCGTCGAACAGGAGGCGGCCCCACCTGTCGCGCCGCCCGATCCGCTGACGGCGGAGTTGCTCCGCTGCCGGACCCTGCCACCACAGGTCGACGATCCCACCTGCCGCGCGGCGTGGGAAAAGAGTCGCCGACGCTTCTTCGGCGAGAGCCGCAGCGAGCGCGGGACGAGTGATGCGCTTCGGACCTTACCGTCGACCTCCGCACCGGTCGGCGCGCGCCCTTCCGTGGAGCGCTGAGCGATGTCGGGCACGGGTGTCATCGACGGGTTTCTCGATACCTTCGCACGTTACATCGACAGCGGTTTCGGTCTGATTCACGGCGACGTTGGTTTTCTCGCCGGCGCGCTAATCGTCATCGACGTGACGCTCGCCTTCCTGTTCTGGACGTGGGGGGAGGGCGAGGACATCGTCGCGCGGCTGATCCGCAAGACGATCCAGGTCGGGTTCTTCGCCTTCCTGATCGGCAACTGGAACGGCCTTGCCAAGATTATCTATCTGAGCTTTTCCGGGCTCGGCCTGAAGGCGGCGGGTTCGGGCAACGCGAGCGACCTCCTTCATCCGGGCCGCATTGCGCAGATCGGGATCGACGCCGGCCAGCCGCTGCTCGATCAGGCCGCCGCGCTCGGCGGCTTCCCTAGCATCGTCGTTAACTTCGTCCAGATCGCTGTGCTGCTCCTCGCCTGGGCGATCGTGTGCCTCGCCTTCTTCATCATCGCCATCCAGCTGTTCGTCACGCTGATCGAGTTCAAGCTGGTGACGCTTGCTGGGTTCGTGCTGGTGCCGTTCGGCCTATTTGGCCGGACCGCGTATCTTGCCGAGCGAGTGCTGGGCAACGTTATGGCGACCGGCATCAAGGTGCTCGTCCTCGCCGTCATCATCGGCATCGGCTCGACCATCTTCAACACCTTCATCGGCAACTTCGGCGGCACGCCACCGACGCTCGAGCAGGTCGCTTCGATCGCGCTCGCCAGCCTGACCCTGCTCGGCCTCGCCATCTTCGGACCCGGTATCGCCGGCGGGCTGATGTCGGGTGGCCCGCAGCTCGGGGCGGGCGCGGCGATCGGCACCGGGCTGGTTGTTGCCGGCGTCGGTGCGGCTGCTGGCGGCGCGGTTGCGGGCGCGGCCGGCCTCGCGACCCGCGCCGGCGCGAGTGCCGCGTCGACGCTGTCGCGCGCGGCCGGCCTGTCTGGGACGGGTCAATCTTCGGGCGGCACTCCTCCTGCCGCCTCATTTGGCAGCCACGAGGGCGGCGCGCAGGGTGGCGAAGAGCCGGCCGGCTCGGGCGGCGGCGCTGGTGCCCCGGCGTGGGCGCGGGCGCTTCGCCGCCGCCAGACGATGGCGCACGGCGCGCGGCTCGCCGCGCACACGCTGCGCTCGGCCGACCATGGCGGCGGGGCCGCGCAAATCTCGCTTGAGGATCGCTCATGAACCCTTTTCGCCGTAGCTCGTCGCGGTTCGGCCGCGAGCCCGAGCCCGAGACCCCGTACCAACGTGCGGGTCAGGCTTGGGACGACCGCATCGGCTCGGCGCGCCAGCAGGCTTACAGCTGGCGGCTGATGGCGTTCGGTACGACAGCGCTGCTGTTGCTCGCAGTCGTCGACAACCTGCGCTTGCGCTTCGGCAGCCACATCGTTCCCTATGTCGTCGAGGTCGACCGGGTCGGCGACGCGCGCAGCGTCGCCCCCGCGCTTGCCGACTATCGGCCGACCGACCCGCAGATCGCGTGGCATCTCGCGCGCTTCATCGAGAACGTCCGCGGCCGTCCCGCCGATCCGGTCGTGCTGCGCCAGAACCTCAAGGCGGCGTATGACTTCACCACCGAACAGGGTGCGGCCGCGCTCAACGACTACGCGAGGGGATCGGACCCATTCACGACGCTCGCCGACGCCCAGGTCTCGGTCGACATCAAGAGCGTCGTCCGCGCGTCCGCCGACAGTTTCCGTGTCGCGTGGACCGAGCGGAAATACGACCACGGCCAGCTGTCCGCGACGACCCACTGGTCGGCAATCCTCACCGTCGTCGTCCGCACCCCCGACGACGCCGCCACCCTGAGCCGCAACCCGCTCGGGCTCTACGTCCACGCCATCAGCTGGTCCCAGGACCTCGGAGAATGATCATGCGCTCGTTCTTGCTCGCACCCATTTTGCTGCTGTCAGCTTCAGCGATAGCCTCGCCGCTCGAGCGTGCCGCGGTGCCAGTTGCCGCGGCGACCCAGGCCGCACGGGTCGAACCGCGCGGTGCCGACTGGCAGGGCGCGGCGCAGCTGTTCGCCTTCGCGCCGGGCGGCCTGTACCAGGTCTACACCGCCGTCGGGCAGGTCACCGACATTGTGCTCCAGGAGGGCGAAGGCCTTTCCGAAACCGGCGCGGTCGCTGCCGGCGACACCGTTCGCTGGGTCATCGGCGAGGCTTCGAGCGGCACCGGACCCACGCGCCGCGCCCATATCCTCGTCAAGCCGACCGAGGCGGGGTTGAAGACCAATCTCGTCATCAACACGACGAAGCGGACCTACCATGTCGAGATCCGCTCAACGCCAGCGACCTATATGGCGAGTGTCGGCTGGTCCTACCCACAAGACGACCTGATTGCGGTTAAGGCATCGCTCGATGTGGCGCAGGCTCAGGCCGCCAGCCAGGTTCAGGCCGGGATCGACCCGGCGAAGCTCGACTTCGCCTATCGGCTGACCGGTGCCAATCCGCCGTGGCGGCCGGTTCAGGTGTTCGACGACGGGGCCAAGACCTATCTGCTGTTTCCCGCCAGCATAGCCCAGTCCGAGCTGCCGCCGCTGTTCCTGCTCGGCGACAAGCGCCAGGCCGAGCTCGTCAACTACCGCGTCGCCGGGCGGTACATCATCGTCGACCGACTGTTCGCGGTCGCCGAGCTCCGCCTCGGCACGCGCAAGCCGCAGATCGTTCGCATCGAGCGGATTCGGGAACGGCGCTCGTGAGCGCGGACGACCACGAACCGGGCGCCGTGCCGCATCGGTCGCGCGAAGCTCCCGCCCCGATCGCGACGCGGGCCGCCCCGCCGCGGCCCCGCCGCCTTTCGCGGCGGGCGATCACCCTTTTTGCCGGCGGCAGCGCGGTCGCGCTCGCCGTCGTTCTCGGCATCGGTCTGACGAAAAGCCAGCACGCCGCACCCCAAGAGACCGTTGCGGTCGATCATCGCCAGCCGACCGACCTCCTCGCGACCGCGCCGAAGGACTATGCCGCCCTCGCCGAGCAGAAAGCGACGGCACTCGGCCCACCGCCGGTTACCGCGTTATCGACCGCACAGCCGGCAGGTTCATCACCTGCGGTATCCTCTGCGGTGCCGGCAACTAGGGCGCTCTTAACGACCAACACCGAAGCGGCCGCCGCTGTTCAGCGGCAACGACAGCAACGCGATAGCGCGCGGTCGAGCAAGTTGTTTGCGGCGTCGGGGCAGGCCGCCGAACCGATGGCGTCGTCGCCACCGCTGTCGCCAAGCGCGCCCGACGCGCCAGCCGGCCCGGCGTCGGCTGATCCGCAGGATCGCAAGGCGGCGTTCGTCGCCACTGGGGCGCGTACGCCGACCGTCAACAGCGGTCGGTTGCAGCCGTCAGCCGGCCATTATGTCGTGCTCGCGGGATCGACGATCGCCGCGGCGCTGGTCACTGGCCTGTCGTCCGATCTGC
Source organism: uncultured Sphingomonadaceae bacterium (assembly GCA_964246245.1). Taxonomy (GTDB): domain Bacteria; phylum Pseudomonadota; class Alphaproteobacteria; order Sphingomonadales; family Sphingomonadaceae; genus Polymorphobacter_B. Next base: position 40,289 of record CAXTQJ010000001.1, on the reverse strand, counting down.
CGGGCGAAGTCGTCGCGCAGGTGACCGAGGACGTGTTCGACTCGACGACCGGCCGCACCGTGCTTCTTCCACAGGGCACGCGGCTTCTCGGCAGCTACGATGCTCACGTCACCTACGGCCAGTCGCGGGCGCTGGTCGTTTGGACGCGGCTGATCCTGCCCGACGGCCGCTCGCTCGACCTCGACCGGCTGATCGGGACCGACGCCGCCGGCCAAAGCGGCTTTGCTGACCGGGTAAATCATCACCTGAGCAAGCTGCTCGAGGCAGGATTGATCTCGACGTTGTTCGGGGTCGGGTCGAACGCCGCTACCGGTGGCGGCAACAACAACGACATCGCCTTCGCGATCCGCGACAGCGCCGGCCAGTCTGTCCAACGCGCCGGCGACAAGCTCGGCGAGCATCAGCTCGACGTCCAGCCGACCATCACAATTCGTCCTGGTGCACGGGTTCGCGTGCTTGTCAGCCGCGACCTGGTGCTAATGCCGTGGCCGGGAAGCGGGTGAAGATGAGGCTTTCTCATTCGGAGCCGCGTCACGGATGAGACGCAGCAGGCGGTGGCGTAGCGGGTTCGCATCATTCTTCGGGTAGATCGCCACGATCGGAACGGAGGCGCTTTCGTCGGCGATGGCACGATACACGACATGGTGGTGAGGTACGGCTGCCGACTCAAAGATGATGGCCGCGCCGAGACCAAGGCCTACCATGTCCAGCATCGTCTGGCACGACACGGCATGCTGCTCGACCTGGACCTGACCGTCGACGCGGTCGAGCAGTGTTCGGTATATGTGCAATTCGGCGTAAGATTCACGGGCCAGGATCGGCAGCGTCGCGATTTCGGCCAGACCTAAAGTGGTGCGCCCCTCAAACTGATGCTGGGTAGGCAGCGCGACGACAAGCGGCTCGTCCCACAACGGTTCCTGGGTCAGCATCGGGTTGGCGTGATCCGACAGCGCTACGCCGATCATCAGGTCGATCGATCGCTCATTAAGTTGACCGTATAGTTCGCCAGGCAGCGCTTCAACGAGGCGCAGCCGTACATTCGGACCCGCGTCATGGAAGGCGGCCAGTCCGGCTCGCAATCGACCGCTCGCAAGACTTTGAAAAAAGCCGACGGTCAGATGGCCCTCTCGGCTCTGTGCGGCCGCTACCGCACGGGTCATCTGCTCGTCAATTGCATCGATCACAATCCGGGCCGACGGCAGGATCGCTTCGCCGATTGGCGTCAACGCCAGCGGCGCGCCGCGGCGGCGGACGAACAGATCGCCACCGTAGATATCTTCGAGCCGTCCGATTGCCTGGCTTATCGCTGGCTGGGTGCGGCCGAGTAGCCGCGCTGCGCTGGCAAAGCTGCGCGCCTCGACCACAGTGAGAAAGGTCGCGAGCTGGCTGAACTCAGGCCTCGTCGACGTCTGACGCGGGGAGGCTCCGGGCGTCATAAGCCATCCAGCGCTTCGCCGATAGGCTGCGCTGAACGTCTGAAGCCATCGAAGTCCTTAGCCGTAGCGTCTCTTGGCAGCCGCAGTGTGCCGGCCGCCAGTGCACCGAGCGCGAGATAAGCATAAATGCCCAGGCTGGTTTGATATGCGAACAGTGGAGTGTTTCGGATTAGACCGCCGGCAAGGCTTACGACGACATCGGCAAGCGCAAATCCGAACGCCCAAACCGGCCAGAAACGGACGGTGCGAACTGCCAACCAAAAGAAGCACGCAAGAACTCCGGCGTCGATTACCAGCACGGAGATCTCGGCCGGCGCTCCTTGCGCGATCTGGAAATAGCGCAACGCGACCGTCGCGCCCGAAGCCGTTAAACTAACGACCGCTCCGATTCTCTCGGGACGCCCACCGCGCTGCAGAGCAAATGCGCAGACCGCGACAAGCGTCCCGTTGTAAAGCAGGGCAAGAAGGAGGCTCGCGTCCACCCTATTGAGAGGTCGCAAACGAAGACCCCACGGAGGGTTTACCGGCTACAGCCATATCCTCCCTGTCGTCGAGAACGGCCGCTTCGTCGGTGACACTCGGCGGCTTTGGATAGCCGACACCCCAGCTTGTGACGGTCAGGCCAAGCTCGCGCCCGGCCTTTTCCGCCGTTACATGCGCGCGCATCGCGATATGATGCTGACTGTCGACCAGGGCGGTGAGCGCATCGACCGTCGCCTTAACCGTGCGATGGGCGATGGCCGGGGACAGCCTTTCGGTTTCGGTGACATCGAGCGTCGTCAGCAGAAACTGCGCGGCGTCGCGTGTTGCCAGGTTAATGGATCGCTCCGCGCGCCTGAGATCGGTCGCGACGAGGCGGCTGGAGCTAGAAAGGCTGGTCATACACTTCTCCGTTGGCGCCGCGGCGCCCGCTAACCGAGGTGGATGCCGAGCAGAAGCGCGAGGGCGATAATGACCATGGCAGCGACAGTGATGGCGATGGGAGTGGCGATCGCGATGATCGTTCCCCAAGCCAAAACCTGCTGCCACGTCAACGAGTTCGTCGATCGCGACTCCGTCGGCGCCGGCCAAGGAAGCGGCCAAAACGCGGACCGAGAAGGGGCAACGCTTGCAGGGTAGAAACCCTCTACCCCTGCTTCGAACTCGGCGAAGAGTCGCGCGGCTTCGAAGCGGCTCGTCGCGCCGATAATCGCTTTCGCGAGTAGCAATTGCTTATCAACTGCTCGCGCGCTCACGTGCAGCTTAAATGCGATTTCCTGCGAGTTGCGGTGCTGAAAAACCTCCCGCAAATAAACGCGTTGGCGCTCGGTCAACTTGCTAAAATGTTGCTCATCCAAAGATCGCCACTCCTGCGTTATGTCGTTCTATCGTTCCTTGATGATAAGGTGCAGGACGATGTGGCGGGTCTTACGATTCGCGAGGCAGAGTCAGTGTGGCGTTATCTTTCTATTCGCACGATCGGAGGCGATGAAGTAAAGATAGATTGCGCCGCATTCTATAGTGCTCGAAAGCAGTATCGTGACGTTCATCGAGCGAACACCGCCGGGACGACCGTCATGGGCGTGGCGAGTTTCTTGCAACGCCAAAGGGGTCGATGAGGCAGCTGTCGTTCCGCGGAGACCGATGTGGAAGTGTTCGAAGCGACTGGTGGGGATTCGACGGAGGTGAACCGTTTAATCAAAGCGCGAGAACGATTTGCTCGAACTCTAGTCGGGGAGAGCGTTGGAACACCTTCGCCGGATCCCCGTGTCCGATGCCGCAGAGCAGGTTGACCCGCCAAGTGCCGCCGGCGAAGAACTCCGCATTGATCTTAGCGGCATCGAAGCCGGACATCGGCGCGACGTCGAGGCCGACGGCCCGCAGGGCCAGCATCCAGTACGCCGCCTGAAGCGAGCCGTTGCGGAACGCGGTGGGCTCGATGCTCGCGGGGTTCCCCGTGAAATAACCCTGCGCATTGGGATTGTGCGGGAACGTTCTGGGCAAGTGGGCGTGGAACTCCATGTCGTAGGCTATGACCGCAATCACCGGCGCGGCCAACAGCTTGTCGACGTTCGTTGGGGCAAGGGCCGGTCTGAGCCGTTCCTTCGCTTCGGCGGAGCGGATCAGGAGCATCCGCATCGGCTGGGTGTTCATCGACGTCGGCCCCCATTTGGCGATGCCGTAGGCCGCACGCAGTTCGTCGTCGCCGACCGGGTCCGGCAGCCAGCCGTTCTGCGAGCGGGCGTCGGTAAAGAGACGTGCGACTGTAGCGTCGATCGTGTCGATCATTTTGGACCTTTCCGGGTTTAGTTGGCTCACCGGCTGGGCTAGGCGGCGATCCGCCGTGCCGCAAAACCGCCGTCGTCGGCTTCGTAGTTATGGACGAAGTCGGGCGGCACCTTCGGCCCCCAATTGGCGAGGCTGTCGGCCATCGCGTAGTTGGTCGGGGTCCACGCACCGTGGTCCTCGATATGGTCCATGTCGGAGAAATATTCGAACCAGCTGCCCCACGGGTCCTGGATGTAGTGGAAGAAGTTCGAACCGATCGTGTGGCGACCAAATCCCCAGTCGCCCCGGAAGCTGTCTGGTCCCACCTTGTCGACCAGCGCCCGGCCGCCGCGGCCGACCTCGTCGGGATCGCCGACCATGAAGCTGCCGTGGTGGAAGCCGATGCTTGGTGACTTGGCGAAGGCGACGACGTGATGGTCGCTATCGAGTTTCGCACAGGTGAAGGCGATAACGTCCTGCGCGCGATCAGCGAGCCCCATGCCGAGCCCGTCTTCCATAAAGCGGACCGACGCAAGGACATCGGGCGTGAAGACAAGGACATGGCCGAGCCGCCGCGGGGCCGCCGGGCCATAGGCGCTGCCGGGCAGCATCGCCGACCGGGACTTGCGCACCAGGCGACCTGGCTTTTTTACGGGAAACGGTTGATCTTCTGAATGAGTTTCGTCGGCAGCGTGCGCGGCGAGGTGGATCATCATGCCGTGCGAGTCGGTCACCCACAGCCCGGCGTCACTGAACTCGACTGGTGCAGCAACGACTTGGCCGCCGGCGCGAACGACGTCGCCGGCCATCCCGGCGAGGCTGTCGACGCGCAGCGCGATGTGGTGGAGCCGCTTGGCGGCCGCGCCACCGAGTAGGACGATCGTCTCGCGGTCCTGCCCAGGACAGCGGAACCGCGCGACGTTGCCCGCGACATCGGCGACGAGGCCGGCATCGGTGTAGAAGGCGACGCCCGGCGCGATGTCGGGCACCGCCAGCGTGAACGACAGGACGCCGGTGACCGCCATGGCTTATCCTTTCACTCGGTTTTCGATCGCGCCGATGCCGTCGATCTCGCAGCGCACGACGTCGCCGGCGCGAAGGAACACCGGCGGGTTCATGCCGACCCCGACGCCCTCGGGCGTCCCGGTGGCGATCAGGTCGCCCGGCTCGAGCGTGAATGCGGTCGACAGATATTCGATCTGCGCGTCGATCCGGTTGATCATCAGCCCGGTGTTGCTCGACTGACGCTCCGCGCCGTTGACGAAGGTGCGCAGCGCGAGGTTCTGCGGATCGGGCACCTCGTCCGCCGTCACGATCCACGGGCCGATCGGACCGTGCGAGTCGAACGACTTGCCCATGGTGAAGGTCGGCGTGTGGAACTGCCAGTCGCGCGCCGAGACGTCGTTCGCCACGAAATAGCCGAAGACGTGCGCCAGCGCGTCGGCGGCGGCTACGTGCTTCGCCGCCGTGCCGATGACAAGGCCGAGTTCGCACTCATAGTCGAGCTTCTCGGTCACGCCGGGGTCGATCTCGTCGTACGGTCCGCTTAGGCACGTCGTCTGCTTGTTGAACCACGTCTGGTGCGTCGACCGCGCGACGCCGAGCTTGTCCGACTCCTCGAGATGCTTGGCGTAGTTCATGCCGATCGCGAGATACTTGCCCGGGCGTTCGACAGGGGCCAGCAGCTGGGCGTCGGCGAGCCGCAACGCGGGCACCGCCCCGGCGGTCTTCGCCGCGATCTCCGTCAGCCCGGCCTTGCCCGCGGCGATCACCGCAACCATCGTGCCAAACTGCGGCAGGCAGGCGGCGACGTCGACGACTTCGTCGCCGGCGACGAGCCCGACCCGCGCCGTGCCGTCCACCACAAACCTAACCAGCTTCATCGTTCTTCCCGCAAACCACAACTCCGCAGCGCGCCCACCATCCTAGTCGTGCAAGATGAGCCCGATCTCCAAGATGACCGGGAAGTGGTCGGCGAGGCCACGCACTGGGAATGCCCGCAACCGAACGACTTGACAGTCGGTCGAACTGATCGATCACCGCAGTCGCCTCCTGAACACCCACGTGACGATCGGGAGGCTGCCTTTTGGTCCGGCAGTTCATCCCGCCTCGCAACCATCATGCGCCGAAGCCCTGAGCGAAAATCTGATCGAGGTGCTTGGCCAGCGCTTCCAGGCCGGAGGCACGAACCGAACGGTGGAATGCGACGTAGCCATCGGGCCGCACGAGCAGAAGCGCACCATCGGCGGCGCCATAGGAACGATGCAACCTGCCCCAAGCGTCCAACGCGATTGGCACCGTCGTGCCGAATGCAAGCATAGGAACGGACGGTGCCTGCACGATGAGCCTTGCGGCCAGACGATCCGGCCCCCAACGCTGGACGAGACTGTCCATTCCGCCTTGCAGCGTAGCGAGATCGTTCTCTTGCGGCTCAGCTCCCGAAAAGGCGATCGCCGTCCAATGCAACCCTCTCAGCAGGTCATAGAAACGCAGCGGCTCGAGACCGGGCCAGCTGACCACCTCGCCATCGCGAACGTGCTCGCCCGGCTTGGGGCTGAGCATTGCATGGGCGTCGTTCAACGCGCTGTTGGGATAGGAAACGTCGACTTCGGTGTAGAACTCCGCGATCGTCTTTCGCACCTTTGCGAACCTGAGGGCCGTCGGGCCTGCCGCCCGGAACAGCCGCTTCTGCGTGGCGCTGGGGTCAAGTACCACACCGAAGAAGCGGTCGGTCGCGGCGACGAGACGTGCGGCGACTGGGCGCCGGTCGGCGCCGTAGCTGTCGAGCAGCCTGTCAGGTGCCCAGCCCTTGTGGACATAGGCCAGTTTCCAGCCGAGGTCGAAGGCGTCCTGCATTCCGGTGTTCATGCCTTGGCCAGAGAGCGGCGCGATCGAGTGTGCAGCGTCGCCGGCCAGCAAGGCGCGGCCGGAACGGTAGGTCGATGCCAAGTGGTTGCCGTAGCGTACGACGGTCAACCAGAACGCCTCGAGCAGTTCCACGGGACCGCCCATAGCATCCGATGTAACGGCCTCCATGCCTTCGCGGGTGATCGTGGGCTCCTCCCCCGCCGGCGTTGTGTCGGGCACGGCGACGATGATCCGCTGCGCGCTGGGAAGCGGGATGGTTAGCATGTAGCCCCTGTCCGTAAGCGCTACCTGGCTGTGGCCGACCGCGTTGATCAGCGGCCATCTGACCTTGGCGTCGGCGATGGGGACCATCAGGCCCTTGAGCGCATGGCCGTCCCAGCCGATCTGCGCACCTTCCCGCACCAGACTTTGCGTGCCCTCGCACCCGATCACCCACGCCGCCGCGAAGGCCTCCTCCGCATCGTCGCCGAGCTTGAGGGTTACCGTCGCGCCGTCGTCGCGAAGCTCGACGCGCACCGCCTCGGTTCCGCGCTCGACCGGCGTGCCCAGCGAGAGGAGATGAGCGTTGAGGAGTCGCTCGGTCACATCCTGCCCCACCAGCAGGGGTGCAGGATAGGCGCTGTCGCCCGCATCCATCGCGACGGAGCCAGCGGGACGGCCGTAGACGTTGACGTGCGTCCAGCGCATCGGGACGGTATGGCCGTCCCAAAGTGTATGCAGACCCATGAGATCGAGCGCTTCCTGCGCACGGGGCCAGAGCACCGGCGCGCGGCTGTAGTCCTTGGTCGAGGGCGCCTTGTCCACGATCCGCACAGTCAACCCGTGACGGATCAGCTCGCAAGCCAGCACCATGCCGACCGGACCAGCGCCGATCACGGCGACGTCGACGGATCTGGCTTCGGTCATAAGGTCTTCAAACGAACGTTGTGACGAATGGATGTTTGCCGGCGAGACAGCGCCGATGTCGTCCACTCGATCGGTGACGGGGCCAATCGTCCTTTAGTTCCGCCGTCCGGCTCATCTCGAACGATCCGCGCCAGCGCGTTCAGGGCACATATCCGGCTTCGCTCGGATTGCCGATGTGCCGGTCCCATCGGACCACTTCGGCGCGATCGAAGAGGCCCGCCTGCGTGAACGGGTCATCGTCATGGAAACGTCGAGCCTCTTCAATCGATGCCGCCTCGACGACGAGAAAGCTGCCGATCTGCCGTTGCAGATCGTCGTCGGCGGAGATCGGACCGCCTTGAACGACGGTCACGCCGCCTCGGGGTGTCCCGACATGAGATCCGACATACTCGCGGTGGCGACCCAGATGCTGCGCGCGCACAGCGGCGGCACCCGGCTGGTCGAAGCAGATCCGAAGATAAAGCATCGGTCATCCTCTTTATGGCTCGACGATCGACGACGTGCGACCGTCCGGTAATCCTCATTCCGACCGCGCCTGTCTTAACTAGAGCCGCTGTCCCATCCTTTGGCCTGCACCTGTATCGACTGCGCGACGTCACGCGCCTCTATGGATGTCCATTGGTTCTTGGCGACCTCAGGAACCGTCTTCCGGCGGGTTCCGCGCCGACGAAAGAGCTATCTCAACTTGAACCGACCGGTTGCGAAGCCAAGCTCAACGGTGATGGTCCCTTCGTTGACGAACCAAGGGCGAACGGTGAAGGTCCGGGCTCCGCTGACATGCATCGGGTCGCGTGCGGCGATCTCCTTGGCCTGATCGAGCGACTCCGCCCGATAGACGACGGTACCGTCTCCTTCCCACGCCTGCATGTCGTCGGTCCAGTTCGGGCCGGCCGCGAACATGATGCCGGTCCGCTCAAGCTCTTCCTGGAAGGAGAGGTGAACTGCGAGGTTCTCCATTACCGGCCCGATCCCGTCCACGGGCCGGGTCGAGACGATGTAGAGCTGCTTAGCAAGATAGCCGCGGGACTGGCACTCCTGGATGATATCACTCGCAGGCACCGAAGAACTCGTCACGCCACTTCTCCTAATCGCGTGCATGCCTGCACCATGGTTCAGGCTCTCCGGCCGGATCGGAATCGGACGATTGCGAAATCGATCGCGATCGGGTAACAGCGACTATGTCGTTGGTCAAGGCGGCGACGATGCGAATGAGGACCGAATTGCGGCAAGCCGCTACCGACAGCCTTGCGACGAGCCGGTAGAAAGTGGGCGGCGGCGCTAGATGGCACCGCAGGTCGACCGACGAAGGCCAAGGCAATATTTCTTTTCGGACGCGCGGCGGCTTGGGCTGCAGGCGGACGGCGTCTGGGGGAGGGGATAGGCTATGAATGAAGCGCTTACGGCCGCCGTGGCGGAAGCCGCGCAGGCGATGGGCCGTGCAGGAAAGGTGGTCGGCGGCCGCGCGGAGCAGATCCCGCGCCATGAACTATTCCATGCGGCGAATTCGATCTGTTCGCAGAAGGTGCGGGCCGTATTGGCGTATCACGGCTTCGGCTATATTAGCCACTCGGTGAACCTGTTCGAGGGGCAGACATACCTGCCGGGCTATGTACGGCTGCGCATGATCGGGTGCGAGTCGCTGGGCGGCACGCTGGCGACGCATCACGGTGGCACCACCTCGACGGAGACGGGCGGGTGCGACGGCGCGGTGGTGCCCACGCTCATCGATCGATCGACGGGTGAAGTGGTCGTCGACTCGAAACGAATCTGCCTCCGACTTGACGCAGAAGCTCCCGAGGGCCAGCGCCTGTATCCAGCCGGCCTCGCCAGTGCGATCGACGTCGAACTCGCGGTCGTCGACAACCTGCCGAACTACCAGATGCTGATGGGTCGCACGCCGAAGGGTGCCGAGGCGACGCACAGCCGAGCCGACACATACGCCGCCTTTTCCCTTCGCAAGGTCGCATGGTGCGACCAGCTGATCAGCGAGCATGCCGGCGAGCCCATCCTGAAGAAAGCGTACTCCGCCAAGCGTGCCAAGGAGTCGTCCGCAGCCGACGAGCTGTTCGCGCCCGAGGCGATGCGGACGGCCTATGACAAGGCCGAGGCGGCGCTTGGCGCTCTAGAGGGGAAGCTAGCGAAGCGCGGGGAGCGGGCTTGGCTATGGGGTGACCGCCCGACGATGGCGGACCTGTTCTGGGGAATCGAACTCATGCGCATGACCGACGTCGGCACAGTCGGTTTCTGGGAAGGGGGCCGGTTGCCCCGGGTCGAACGGTTCGCGGCTGCCGCCGCGGCGCTACCGGCGATCCGTTCTGCCATCACCGACTGGCCGGGAGCGCGTTTCTAGGCGAAACGGCTCGAGACGCGCGTGCCAGCGTTGGAGGACTCGTTCGCGCAACCGATCTTCTTCGTGTCAGCCAACGAACATGGCGCAGACCCCACGCTGACCGAGTCTCTCTCGGCTGACTAGTGTGCGAATCGTCACGGCCGGCGAAATCGGCGATGCCTTTTTGTCAAGCGCGTCGATCGACGGATTGTCGGGGGTCTACCTCTAGTGCGTTTGATCGGCGACGATCGCATCGTGGGTGCCACCCACTTCCGGGACGGCCGGCTGTTCGCCTCGGATGAGCTTGGCGAGCCTGCGGCGCGCCCTGATGCCACCCGCGTCGTTCGGCAGGATCAGCGGCATCTCGTCCCAAAAATCCTTCTCCATGTTCGCCGCCACCGCTTCGAGCATCGGCTTGTCCTCGATCTCGAACGCGATCTTGAACATCTGGTGGCCCATTTCCTTGCTCATGCCGCCGACGAACCCGACGCTCCCCTTCGGCTTGTCGGCGCTCCAGAAGTAGTGGCAGGTGCCCTCGTCCTCCGGCGTTATGATGTGTGCGGAGAACTGCCCGGGGAGGTCATCGCGGGGCCCGTCCCTTCGGTCGGAGTGCGCCCCCTGAGGAAGAAAAGACACCTGGAGTCGCATGTTGCTTGGCGCGGTCCACCGCATGTCGAGGAAGTGATCCGCTTGGACGCCGATCGGCTGCCGGGTGACAGGGTGAACGAGATCGATGCCCGGCATCCACCAGTTGGAATGGATCTCGTGGTTGAGGTCGCGAAGCTGATATTCCCCGTGATTGTTGATGTAGCCCCGTCCGCCGAATGAGGAGGCATGCAGGTATTCGGCATGCGACAGGTCCATCAGGTTGTCGATCTCCAACCGGTAGTCGGCTTTCACGTGCGTGTACCCGAAGACGACCCAGTCGTCGTCGACGCCGTCCATGTTCTGAAAGTGGTAGTCTGGAATCCGCCCGGGATCCGCGAGGTCGGGATCGCCGGGCCAGATCCAGACCATCCTGTCCCTTTCGACCACCTTAAAGTGCTCGACCCTCACCCGCTCCGGCACCGGCCCAAAGGCGTAATGGACGCAGCGGCCCGATCCGTCGTATCGCAAGCCGTGGTATCCGCACTCCACGGTGCCATCGCGCACCCTGCCGAGGCTGAGCGGAGCCATGCGGTGGGGGCAGCGGTCGCGCAGCGCCGCCGGGCGGCCTTCAGCGTCGCGGAACACCACGAGGTTCCTGCCGAGCACCTTACGCGCGACAAGCGCGCCGTCGTCAAGTTCAGCTGCCCAAGCCAGGCCATACCAGCAGTTCTGCAGGTACTGTTCCTCCTGCATCGCGCTCTCCATCAGACGCTCGAAGCCCAGGCGTTTCGATAGCTGGACCATAATCGATTGCGATCATCTTAGACAAGGCACAGGTCGGCTCCGGCGAAGGAACATCGCGCTCGAAGGGCCGGAACGCACCTGTTTCACCTTCGCGGGCCTGCACAGTCCACAGTCTGACCAAAACGGCTTGACACGCGCGGGCAACCATCTAATCCGATCACGACCGGAAAAGAGTGGAGCCAGTTTCCGAGCTCCGCGTGGTTGGGGAGGAACGATGAAAAAGGCGGTTAAGGCCGTATTGCTGGCTTCGATTGCGCCATGCGGGTGCTTCGGCTCGATGCCGGCCTGGTCGCAGGCGGCGGTCACCGCGCCAGGTGTGGCCGTCACGCCGGCTACACCTGGGACCCCGGGACCGAGCGGTCGACAGGGGCCGGCCGCGACCGGCTCCGCAAGCGCCGCGAGCCCGCAGCTGGCGGTGAGCCAGAACGATGGCATCGAGGACATTGTCGTCACCGCCCAAAAGCGCTCCGAAAACCTGCAGAACGTGCCAATCGCCATCACGGCGATCACCGGCAACCAGCTCAACGCCACCGGCGTGGGCCTCACGACGGATCTTATAACCGTCATTCCCGGGTTGAATTACACCAACAATGCCGGCGTCTATGCGCAGGCGAAGCTTCGCGGCATCGGGACGGGCAGCAACGGTCCCGGCATCGAGAACCCCGTCGCGACCTATATCGACGGCGTCTATATCAGCTCGATGAGCGGCGCCCTGCTCGCGCTTAACGACGTCGAACAGGTGGCAGTTCTCAAGGGGCCCCAGGGCACCCTGTTCGGGCGCAACGCAACGGGCGGCCTGATCCAGATCACCACTCGATCGCCGCAAGACACGCCCACGGCTGATCTCAGCGTCGGATACGGCAATCTCGATACGGTCACCGCGGCGGGCTATCTGAGCGGGGGCCTTGCTCCCGGCCTCTCCGCGAGCGTCTCTGCCTACTACCAGAACCAGAACGACGGCTTCGGCAAAAACCTGTACAATGGCGACGACGTCTACAAGGCCCGGACCCTAGCCGGACGTGCGAAGGTGAAGTGGGAGCCGTTCGACACCACGACCATCGTGCTGTCTGCGGACTACTCCAAGCTCCAGGGACCGCTCGACGGCCTTCGACCCGTGGCCGGCAGCTACAACGTCCTTGGTCAGCAGTTCGCCGGAGGCGGGTATGACGTGAACGAGAACATCCAGCCTGCTGCCCGTCTCGAACAATATGGCTATAGCGGGACCATCACGCAGGATGTCGGCAGCCTGCAGGTCCAGAGCATCACCGCATATCGGAATACGCTGAACCGGACGAATCTCGATTACGACGAGACCCCCGTTTCGCTGACCAATGTCTTCATCAGGCAGTATAACCGCCAGCTCAGCCAAGAGTTTCAGCTCCAGCCCAAGAACAAGGGCAAGCTGCAGTGGATCCTCGGGGGATTCTACTTCTGGGCCCGCGATGGATACGACGGAACCCAGACCAACGGCACGACGATCCCGAACGGCATCACGCAGATTCAAAACTCGTCGCAGACGGTCAATTCGCTCGCGGCCTACGCCCAGGCGACCTACCCGATCTTCGAGGATACCAACCTCACGGGTGGTATTCGTTACACGACCGACCTGCGCAAGGAGAACGGTCGCGCGGACCTCTTCCTGCCGAATGGCATGATTGTCGGAACCACGCTGTCATCCGGCCGGCAGCGGTTCTCGAAAGTGACCTACCGCCTTTCCGTCGACCACCGGTTTTCGTCGGACCTTCTCGCCTACGTTTCCTATAACCGCGGATTCAAGAGCGGTGCGTTCCTGCTCCAGGACTTTCCGGTCGATATCCTCAGACCCGAGACGCTTGACGCCTATGAGGTCGGAGTGAAGAGCGACCTGTTTGACCGGCATCTCCGTATCAACGTCGCAAGCTTTTACTACGACTATCAGAACATCCAGCTACAGTTGCTCAATCGCGGCATTCTGACGGCCTACAACGGGACCGGCGCGCGCTTCTACGGAGCCGACGGGGACATCGAAGCCCGGCTGTCCCATGGCCTGACATTCACGGCGGGCGCCAGCTACCTTCATAGCGCGTACAAGGATTTCCAGGCGTTTACGGCGACGCCCGTCGTCCCGGTCTTCCCGCCGCCCGTCGGTAGGCCGAACGGTGGAAACATCATTGGTCTCGGCAACGTCGGCGGGAACCAAGTGCAAGCCGCCCCCTCCTTCACGCTTAATTTCGGGGGCAATTACCGCATCGATGTCGGCAGGGGTCATCTCGACTTCGATGCCAACTACTACCATAATAGCGGTTGGTATGCGGAAGCCGACAATCGCCTACGCCAGGGGCCGTACGACACGGTCAATGCGTCAATCGCGTATACGCCGGGCTGGAACGGCCTCACCGTCTCGGTGTACGGCAAGAACCTCTCCAACACATACTACGCAGCATATTTGGGCGAAGCTGACATCGGCAACAACATCACGCCAGCGCCGGGACGGACCTACGGCGCCACCTTGGCGGTCCGCTACTAACGTCGAACTGGTCGCTGACAACAGACGGGAATAGCTATGCGTGTCTGTGCAACTCGTGCGAAATGCTTGGAGCAGGGGCGAGAGACCTGAGCGAGCTTCAGCCGACCGAGATCAGGCCCGGCACGGCCCACTACGCCATTCTCGACGAGCCCGCCGGCAACAGCGTCAACATCAAGCTCATGATCGAGCACTGCCACGACATGCTGCGCTTTACCGGATTGCTGAAGCTAGGCATGGTGCGCCCCACATAGCCCGCCTGGAGAGAGCGACGACTTGGTCTGCGATGACTACAGGCTGCCTTTTTATTTCGCTGGCAAATGTATCGGTGGCCTCCGCAAGCGCATCCGCGATGCTTCTGGACCGTCATCCGCTCGGGCAGATGATCGCCTTCAATGGAGACGGATGGGCGAGGCCGGGCTTGCTGAGCGACCGCCGCTGCCGCTAAAGGTCGCAGCCGGCATCGGCGCGGACGGCGGGTCGACGCTGTTCGTCACATCCGACGTTTCCAAATCCGCAATGCAGCTCATCGTTGCTTCCGAGTGCCCGATACAGACTTGCCGTTCTTGGCCCCGGCGAGAGCATCGACCGGTATTTCCAACAGATAATAAAGTCGGTCAATCCCAGCCTGGACATCGTCGAGATCGGAACTGAGCCACTCGTTCATAGTGCCGATGTACAAGGCGAAGAGAAGCTCCGCCGCCTGTTCGACATTCACTTGCGTCGAGACCAGCCCCATCTGCTTGGCGTCCAGCAGCCACTTGCTCAAGGATGAACGAACCGCCGCCCGTCGCCTAAGTATCGTTGCCAAATGCGGGTTGTCGGCGTTGCTTAGGCGGGGAAGGACAATCCGGCTCAGTTCCGGCGAGCTCGCCCAAAACCTGAAGCTGTACGAGAAGTAGCAGACGATTTGGTCGATCAGGAGCACGTCCGACTTAACGGTCGTGAACAGCGGCTCCAGCCGTTCAAGGTCCTCCACGAACAGCATGGCAGCGAGGCCGGCCTTGTCCATGGCATAGGCCGAGACGGTACCAAAACCTACGTCAGCAAGCCGTGCCACTTCGCGCATGGGCGTCGCGGCAAAGCCGTGCGTGGTGAAAAGCTCGCGCGCCGCCTTTGTGATGGCGGCAAACTTCTCCGCCTTTCGACGCTCTCGTAGGCTAAGCTGCAACATCACTCCTTCAGCCTCTGGCTCTTGCGTAAATCTGCCGCGCACTCATGCAGAAAACAACCCTTGCTCTGTAACCGATCGTGATCTAAATCGGCCGAGTATCGGACGAAAGGCGTTCGATTGTAAAATAGGCGGCTTCGCAGCATGGCTGGCCAGTTCGGCGATATGCCCCTTGCGGAGGCGCGGCGACTGCTCGATCGCGCAATGGCCAAGACCGCGTCGTTCAAGCAGCAGGGTGCATTTGTCGTTGTCGACACGTCCGGCACGCCGGTGTGCGCCGTACGAATGGACGGCGCGCCCGCCGGGGCACTGCCGCTCGTCCGCGCGAAGGCCTTTGCGACGGCTGCTAATGGGGAGCCGAGCGCGCAATTTGCCGCTCGAATGGCAAAGTTTCACCCCGGAATTTTTTCTACCTATCAGCAGGTCTTCCGCGATCAGCCGTTTCCGGGAGGCGGCGGCGTGCCAGTGCGGCGGGACGGTGCTGTGACCGGAGCGATCGCTACCGGGCTTGGCATCGGTCCGTTCATCAAGCTCCCTTCGATGGACCAGTCGGCCTTTCTCGTCGACGGCGTTCCGGGCAACCTGGAGGACTTGGTGATCAGCTATGCCGTCGGTGGCCCATACAGCGCGCAGCACGGTGACGACATGGCGCGGTGGACGGAAGCTTACGGTGGAAAGCCAGCGGCCGATGCCGTCGGCACCGGCCTCGACGAGGTGCCCCCCGCAGGCCCGCAGCCAATGTTAGATTGCGCCTTGACGCTTGCGGACAGTGTTCTTCGGCAGGCCGAAGCCGCGGGAGTGGCGGTCAGCGTCGCCGTGACGGACCAATTCGGGGATCTTGTTCGCGTGGACCGGATGCTCGGGAGCCCGCCGATCGCGGTCGATATCGCGGCGCAGACCGCCGCGGCGGCAGCCAACTTCCGTATGCCGAGCAGCGAGATCACGGGATCGGGTTGGGCGACCGGTCAGCTGGACCAGCTGCTGGCGGCCGTCCCGTTCCGGCTTCTCGCGATGCCCGGCGCGTCTCCGCTGCATAAAACAAGCATTTTGACTGCGGCAGTGGGGGTGGCCGGCTGCGCCCCCGACGTCGCGCAACGCTTCGCGAATGAAGCAATATCATCCTTCAAGGAGTGACTCAGGTGGCAACTGCAATCGACATGACGAGAGAGTCGGCGGACCTTCCGCAAGCACCGCTCGCCGATCAGGGGACCGTAGACTTCGTTCGTACCGGGCCGGGCACGCTTGCCGGGCGGTACCTGCGGCAGTTCTGGCAGCCGGTGATCGAAGCGCGCAGGATTGACCCGGGCCGGTCGCTGCCGCTCACGATTATGAGCCAGAAGCTCGCCGTCTACCGGAGCCAGGACGGCAAGGTTCACTGCGTCGACAACCGCTGCGCCCACCGCGGTGCGATGTTGAGCACCGGCTGGGTCGAGGGCGACGCGATCCGTTGCCCCTACCATGGTTGGGCCTTTGGTCCGGACGGGCAGTGCGTTCACCAGCCGCTCGAGGCGGACGGCTACAAGAAGAACATCCGGATCGGCGGCTACCCGACCAAGGAATATCTCGGCATGGTCTTCGTGTTTCTCGGCGAAGGCGAACCGCCCGAGTTTACACGTTACCCCGAGTGGGAACGGGCGAGGATGGTCTCTGCACAGATCGATACGCGTCCCTGCAACTGGTTCCAGAATGTCGAGAACTTCGTTGACGAGGGTCACATCTGGTTTACACATCAAGGGTCCGCGCTGAAGAACCTCCAACTTGAGGCGGTCCCGAAAATTACTAACGAGAAAACATCTTGGGGATTCCGCAATGTCGCGACCACGCCGGATGGGCGCCGCCGGCAAGTTCTGTTTGGCATGCCCAACATCGGCATGTTTGCCGTCCATCCGGACAATATTCGGAAGCAGGGCGAAGCGGAAAGTACGCACCAAGCACCCTGGCAGATGTTCCTTGATTGGCGTGTGCCTGTGGACGACGAAGTTCATCTTCAGGTCCACTGCATCGGCGTATATATGGACGGCGAGCCGACCGAAGCCATGCGTAACCGGTGGAAGGACTTCGCAAACGCCGAGGCTGAGGCGCACGACGTCGCGCAGCGGGTAATGTCGGGAGAACTTCACTACGACCAGATTGCACAGATGTGCCACCACGTTCCGCTCGCGCAGGACGAGGTCGTCCAGGTGGGGCAGGGCGTAGTCGCCGATCGGCGCAAAGGGATCGAGCATCTCGGATCGTCGGACGCCGGCATCGTCGCGGTTCGGCGGCTCTACAACCAGGAGCTGACAGCGTTCGCTGAGGGTCGACCGTTGACGCAATGGGTGCGACCCGAGGGGTTACTGCCCGTCAGCGGCGACCGGGAAGAAGTCTGAGCGTCACATGCTCGAAGATGCGGTTGAGGCGGCCGCCGCTGATAGAGGAGATGTTGCTCATCGATGGCGCCGAGTCCGGGTGAGGAGCCGAACGGCAGTAGCGGACAGTACAATCGCCCTCGACCTCGAAAGCGTGGATGCCGAGCTGCTCCCCGCTTTCGAGGCAGGCGCCCATATCGACATTCGGACGCGAAGTGGGCTTATCCGTCAATACTCGTTGTGTGGCGACCCGCGAGTGCAGGACCGGTATCGGCTCGGCATTCTGCTCGATCCGAACTCGCGGGGCGGCTCGGCCGCCGTTCATGACGAGATCGTCGAGGGTGACCTGATCGACGTCAGCGAGCCCCGGAATCATTTTCCGCTGGTCGCCACGGCGACCGAGTCGCTGCTCTTTGCCGGAGGGATCGGAATCACCCCGCTGATGGCGATGGCCTACAGTCTTGCGGACCAGGGTTCGGCCTTCACGCTCCATTATTGCGTCCGCGATCACTCACGCGCGGCTTTCTATGATGAATTAGCAGCGAGCGTCTTTGCGGAGCACGTCGTGCTGCACGTCGACGACGGTCCGGCCGACCAGCGGCTCGATCCCGAAAAGGCGATCGGGTCGCCGACCGGGGAACGGCATGTCTACGTCTGCGGCCCCGCCGGCTTCATCGACTTCATCACCGCGAAAGCCCGCCGCCGCGGCTGGCCGGAATCCCGGATTCATTCCGAGCGGTTCGACGCCGTCGTCGACAAGGTCGGCGACAGCTTCGAGGTCTTCGCGGCCCGAAGCAGGAAAGCCTTCACCATACCCGGCGACAAGACGATCGCGGAGGTGCTGCTGGCCGCCGGCTTGGATATTTCGGTCGCCTGCGAGCAGGGCATCTGCGGCACATGCCTCTGCGACGTGCTTGAAGGGACGCCTGATCATCGCGATCTTGTTCAATCCGATGAGGAGAAGAACAGTAACGCGCGGATCGCACTTTGCTGCTCCCGCTCGCTCAGTGCGCGGATCGTCGTCGATGTCTAGCCGCGTCCGGCAATCTCTGCGGCGAGAGCCAAATGGTATCGTGTGAGGACATGGGTGACATCGTACACATCACCGAGGCGGGCTTGGATCAGCTTCTGCGCGGCGCCGCCTGGCGTCCTATCTCGCTCTACGACAAGAACAGACGGCCCTCGGTCCTTCTTCGCGGCGCGCAGGCCCATCATTGGACATGCGGCTATTGGGGCGTGCTCGAGGCGCCTTGGCTAATCGACGAAAAGTTGCCGCTGATCAGCCCGCGCGAGCCCGAGCCATACTGGCGGAAGGCGATTGATTGGGACAAGGGGTTGCCGGGGTTCGATCCCGTGGCGTTTGCCGTCATCGACGGGCAGGTCATGAACGTCTTCCGCAGGGCAGAACGGCAGGCTAGCGTCTCGATGTACCGCGTATCCGCCCGGAGAAGAACGTGAACGCGAAGCAGCGGTGTCCACGACCCGCGTCCGTCACCGCAAGTCTCAGATTGCGGCGTTCCCTCGACCGAATGAGTTCAGGCCATAGCGGTCATCGGTTGCGCGTGCGTGCGTCGGCGAGGAGAACAAGGTGATCTGGCACGCGGGACCGCCCGACCTCGCGGCGTTGACGGCGATGGGGGCCAACAACCTTAACGGGCATGTTGGCATCGCCTTCACGGCGTTCGGCGACGACTGGCTAACCGCGCGGATGCCGGTCGACACGAGGACACGGCAACCGTTCGGGCTTCTCCACGGCGGTGCCAGCGTAGTGCTGGCCGAATCCGTCAGCTCCGTCGCGGGCACCCTGACACTCGATCCCGCCTTCCGCTTCGTCGTCGGCATGGAGATCAACGCCAACCATATCCGATCGGTCCGGGACGGCTTCGTCGAGGCCGTAGCGACGGCGGAGGCGTTGGGACGATCCACCCAGGTATGGACGATCCGCATCTCGGATCCGGCGGGGGCGCTAGTGTGCCTTTCGCGCGCCTCGCTCGCGGTGCGGACGCGGCCGTGAGCTCGGTGTTTGCGGGCCGAGCTTGGTCAGGGGCATATCTCCAACAGGCCGGCGGCACCCATCCCCCCGCCGATGCACATCGTCACAACGCCGTAGCGGGCGTTGCGTCGACGTCCCTCGATTAGCAAGTGCCCGGTCATGCGCGCGCCCGACATGCCGTATGGATGGCCGACGGAGATCGCCCCGCCATCGACGTTGAAGCGCTCGGGCTCGATACCGAGGCGATCGCGGCAGTAGAGCGTCTGAACGGCGAACGCCTCGTTCAACTCCCACAGGTCGATGTCCGCGACCGTGAGGCCGTGGCGCGCGAGCAGCTTGGGCACGGCGAGCGCGGGCCCGATGCCCATCTCGTCGGGCTCGCACCCGGCGATCGCGAACCCGCGGAAGCTGCCCAGCGGACGAAGACCGCGCGCCGCGGCGAAGCCGCGCTCCATGACCACGCAGGCGCTGGCTCCGTCGGAGAGCTGGCTGGCGTTTCCGGCGGTGATGCTGCCGCCCGGCCCGCTGACCGGCTTGAGAGCGGCGAGTCCCTCGGCCGTGGTGGCGGGGCGGTTGCCCTCGTCCCTCAGCAGTGTCGTCAATTCGCGCCGGCTTTCGGCGGCGTCGGTCTGCGGCAGTTCCATGGAGGACGTGAACGGCACGATCTCCTCGTCGAAGTGGCCGGCCGCCTGCGCCGCCGCAGTGCGCCGCTGGCTGGCGAGCGCATAGGCGTCCTGCGCGTCACGGCTGACACCATAACGGTCGGCGACGTTCTGAGCGGTTTCGAGCATCGTCATATAGATGTCGGGCTTGCGCTCCAGCAGCAGCGGCGATCGATTGCGCCACGTGTTCGTGTGCGCGTTCTGGGCGAGCGAGATGCACTCCAGCCCGCCGGCGACGAAGCAATCGCCCTCGCCCGACATCACCCGCTGTGCTGCGATGGCGATCGCCTGCAGGCCGGACGAGCACATCCGGCTGACGGTCAGCCCCGGAACCGTCACCGGCAGCCCCGCCGCCAGCGCGATCTGCCGGGCGATGTTCGCGCCGGTCGCTCCCTCGGGACGACCGCAGCCCATGACGACGTCCTCCACCTCGGAGCCGTCGAGACCGGCGCGGACTAGGGCGTGCAGCACGACGTGGCCACCCAGCTCGGCACCATGAGTGTCGTTGAAGGCGCCCTTGTAGGCGCGCCCGATTGGCGTCCGGGCGGTAGAGACGATGACGGCTTCGCGCATGTCGGTCCCTCTACAATCCGAGCACGCGCTCAGCGTTTTCGTGAAAGAACTTCTCGAGGAACTCGTCCTTGAAGCCGAGCTCGTGCCACTCGCGGATCAGGCGGGGGTACGGGATGCTAGGATAATCGCTACCAAACATCATCTTGTCCTGCAGCCGCCCGCGCATGTCGCGAATGATCTGCTGCGGCAGGTATTTTGGACCCCAGCCGGACATTTCCCAGAAGACGTTGGCCTTGTGCAGCGCGACCACGGTGGTCTCGTCGATCCACGGGTAGCCGGGATGCGCCATAATGATCGTCAGGTCGGGAAAGTCGGCGGCGAGCTCGTCGACCGCGGCGGGATGCGCGTGGCGCGTCTTGGCCCCCATGCCGCCGGGCGTCCCCGCGCCCATGCCGGTCATGCCGACGTCGATCATAACGGCGACCTTCATCGCGCTGATCTCCTCGAACAACGGGTAGTAGTCGCGATTGTCGACGCTGAAGTGCTGCATGATCGGGTGGAAATGGAAGCCGATCGCGCCGAGATCGTGGACGGCGTGCTTCGCCTCGTCGATCGCCATCTGGCCCATCGCGGGCTCGACCGCACCCCACACGCCAATCATGCAGTCGCGGTTGCGGTCGCGCATGCCGGCGACGTAGTCGTTCGAGCAGGGCGGCGTGGCGATCGTCGTCGAGAGGTCGAGCGCGACGAGGCAGGCTTCGATGCCGTTGTCCCTGAACTCGGCGGCGACGTCCGCCTCCTCCTTCCATGTCCAGTCCCGCTTCCAGTATTTCGCGAGCGCGTCGACATAGGGGCCCTGGCAGTCGATCCACGTCTTCGTGTTCGGATAGCAGTGCAGGTCGATCATTCGCATCTGACGTCGTCTCCCTAGTCGCCGGTCCAGACCGGCGAACGCTTCTCGGCGAAGGCGCGGGGCCCCTCGATGCTGTCGCGGCTCGCCGCGCGGCGGGCCTCGGCCGGGTAGGCGGCTGCCATTGCCTCGGCAAGCGGCCGACCGAGACCGAGAGCCACGCTCTCCCGGATCGCGGCGATCGAGAGCGGCGCACACGCGACGATGTCCGCCGCGTAGCTGGCTACCGTCGCGTCGAGGTCGGCGGCGGGCACGACATCGGTGACTAGCCCCAGTTCGTACGCGCGCCGGGCGGGCAGCGCCCGGCCGGTCAGCAGCAACCCCATCGCCGCCTTAAGCGGGATCTGCCGCGGCAGACGGTGGACGCCGCCGGCGAATGGGATCAGGCCACGGCGCGGTTCGGGCAGCGCGAAGCTCGCGTCATCGGCAGCGACGATGATGTCGCATGCCAGCGCGAGCTCGAAGCCGCCACCGAGCGCGAGTCCCTGGACGCGGGCGATGATTGGCTTGGGGTAATCGAGGCGGTCGGTCAGCCGACGGATGCGTGTCCAGCGGGCGGCGACGACGGGATCGTCGCCGCCCGCCAGTTCCTTCAGGTCGCGGCCTGCCGAGAAGGCACGGACGCCGGCCCCGGACAGTACGATCACACGCACCGCGGCGTCGGCGGCGAGCTCGTCGAGCGCTTCGCTGAGCGCGAGGTGCGCGGCGCTGTCCATCGCGTTCATCCGCTCGGGGCGGTTGATTGTCAGTGTCGCGACCGGGCCGCCGACCTCGAGAAGAACAGGCCCGGTCATGTCAGCGCGACGTGATCGAGGCCCGAAGGCGGCGGACCAGCTCTTTGAAGGGCGCGGCGTGGAGCGACTCCATCTGCGCAGTGGTCTCGTGGGCAAAGGTCGCCTGGTGATCCGACGCCGCGGCGATCCGCAGCGATGCTTTGGTGTCAAGAATCAGCTCGCGCGGGAGCGCCCCGCTACGGTTGGCCAGTTCCAGCGCGGTGTCGGCCAGTCGGTCCGGCGCGACGATGCGCTGGACGAGGCCGATGTCGAACGCCTCGGCAGCCTTGACCGATTGGCCGAGCAGCAAGAGCCGCGTCGCCTCGGCCCAGCCGACGGCGCGAAGCAGCATCCAGCCATGCCCACCGCCCGGGTGCAGCCCAATCTTAAGGAAGCGTGTATCAAAGAAAGCGTCGTCGCTCGCGACCCGAATGTCGCAGGCCAGCGCAAGATTCATGCCCGCGCCGATCGCCGCGCCGTTGACCGCAGCGATGGTCGGCAAGGCGCTGTCCGCCACGTCGATGAAGGATTGATAGACTGCATGCAGCGCGCCGGTCTCGCCTTCGGCCGCGGCCTGAAGATCGTCGAGGTCGGCACCCGCGCAGAAAGCAGAGCCGGCACCGGTTATGACGATCGCCTTGACCTCGGCATCGGCGTTCGCCGCGGCGACAGCGGCGCTGAGATCGCGGCACAGCGCCGGGGATAAAATGTTGCGCCGCTGGGGATCGTCGAGCTCGATGAGCGCCGTAGCGCCGCGGCGGCTCGTCTGCACGAGCGTCATGCCGTGACGCCCATCCGCCGGCTGACGATTGCGACGAGGTCCTTTTTCGATACCTTGCCGAAGTTGCTCAGCGGAAAGGTGTCGAAACGCTCAACGCGTTCCGGATACTTGAACTTCGCGAGCTCGAACGGCGCGAGAAAGGCGATGAGCTGCGGGAGGTCAAACGACTGCCCCTCGCGTAACACGACGCAGGCACAGTTCTTCTCGCCGAAGACAGGGTCGGGCATCGGCACGCAAGCGACGTTCTCGACGGCAGGATGGCGGAGGATCAGCTCCTCGATCTCCTCGGCACTGATCTTCTCCGCGCCGCGATTGATCAGGTCCTTCTTGCGGCCCTCGACCATATAGTTGCCCGACGGGTGCTGACGCATGAGATCGCCCGACCGATAGAAGCCGTCCGGTGTGAAGGCGCGGGCGTTGTGCTCGGCCGCCCTGTAGTAGCCGCGCAGGGTATAGGGACCGCGGCAGCATAGCTCGCCCACCTCGCCGAAGGCGACCGGCTGGTCGTCCTCACCAAGCAGGAGGATCTCGTCGTCGGGGCAGATCTTGCGGCCGACCGTCTCCATGCGAACGTCGAGCGGATCATCGAGCCGCACGAACATTAGTAGGCCCTCGGCCATGCCGAAGTTCTCCTGCACCGTGACGTTCCGGAAGACGGCCGCGGTGCGACGGCGGACCTCGGGCTGAAGGCGCTGGCCGCCGCTTTGGATCACCTTGACCGAAGTTAGGTCGTGCGCCTCGGCCAGCTTGCTTTCCGTCCACCGAATCAGCAGCGCCGGTACCGCGTGGATGTGGGTGACGCCGTGACGTTCGACCAGCGGGAACACCTCCTCGGGCGCCGTTGAGGTGTGCAGCACCACCGTCGCGCCTTGCATCAGGAAACCCTGCAGCCCGGGGCAGGCAAGGGGCAGGTTGTGCCCGATCGGCAGCACGTCGAGCAGTACGCTATCGGGATCGATCGCGCAGACCGACGCCGCCATCTCGCTGTTGTAGGCATAGTCGTTGTGCGTCCGGGGAATCAGCTTGGGAATGCCGGTCGTCCCGCCCGACAGGAGGAACAGCGCCGGGTCGGTCGGATGAACCGTGATCGCCTCGAGATCGCTTACCGGCCGGGTCGCGGGACGCTCGATTAGTTCGATCAGCGACACGAACCCCTCGGGCGCGGTCCCGAGCACTATTCCGTGCTTCAGGTGCGGAGCCGCTGCGCGGATGCGGCCGACCATTTCGGTAAAGCTGAAGTCGCGGTGCGCGTCCGGGGTGACAGTCGCCACCGCCTCGGACGTCTCCACAAAAAAGCTGATTTCCCGAAAGCGGTGCGGCGGCAACGCCATCACGGGGATCGCACCGATCTTCTGGAGCGCAAAATGGAGATAGACGAACTCGATCACATTGGGCATTTGCACGACCAGCCGGTCGCGCGGCGAAATACCCAGATCGAGCAGGTTCAACGCGAGGTTGTTCGACCGGGCATCGAGGTCGCGGTAGGCGATGCTGCGGTGCGCGTCGCGCAGCGCAATGCGGTTGCCGTAGCGCGCGCACCATTCCGTGAACACTTCGCGCAGCGACCGGTCGCGCCAATAGCCCTTGTCGCGATACGCCTGAGCAAATTCCGAAGGGAAAGGCACCACGCCGTCCATTGTTACCATCCCTCAGTTCGTAGCCGCGTAGCCGCCGTCGATGACGATGGTCTGACCGGTGGTGAACATCAGCTGCGTCGCGATCGTCAGCACGGCGGCACCGACATCCTCGGGCGTGGCCGTGCGCTTCAGCGGGGTCGCCTTCGCGCGGCGTTGCATTAGACGCTGGTAGTCGTCGCCGAGCGTTCGCTCCATCCATTCGCCGTCGAGCCAGCCGGGAGCCACCGCGTTGACCCGGATCGACGGTCCGAGGGCACCCGCCATGGTCTGCGTCATCGAGATGATCGCCGCCTTGCTAGACGAGTAGGGCAGCGGCTGCGGCCCGGGACGCAGGCCGACGATGCTGGCGGTATTGACGACCGCCGCTTGCGGCATCGCCTTGAGCAGTCGCGCCGCATGTTTGGTGACGAGGAAAGTGCCGCGCACGTTGACGGCGAACACCCGGTCGAAATCCTCGACCGTCATCGTATCGAACTCGGCCGGCGGTACGTCGCTCGTCGTGCCGGCGTTGTTCACTAAGAGATCCAGTCGGCCGTCGAACAGACGCTCCGCCTCGGCGATCAACGCCACGACTTCCGCCTCTTGGCTGACGTCAGCCTTGACAACTGTCGTTCGTTCGGCACCAGCTTCGCCCGCCAAGCGCTCGGTTTCGCGCGCTTCCCTCTCGCTGCGGCTGTAGTTGATCACGATATCGTAGCCGCCGGACGCGAGACTCACGGCGATCGCCCGTCCTATGCCCGTCGCGGCTCCCGTCACGACTGCCGTTTTCCTCATACTCACCCCTTCCGTCAAAGCCGATCACGACCGGTTTAGAGCGTAATCGGCGATAGACTTTTGCGGGGATCTTGCAAGACTTATGATCGGCAACCACGATCATTCGGACGGCGGCTGCGCGTTACTGAACCTCCGGCAGTGGATGTACGGCTCTACCTCATATCATAAACAGGCGATCGACACCGCGCCGAAGCCGTCGGGTAGCGATGCACCGCAGGTTCTACGCGCCGAACTCGAAAGCCCACGTCGTGAGCTGAGGCGGGATAACATCGGCCACAGCCGCCGCTCTGTCGGCAGCTCGGTCTCTTCGCGTTGCTCGTCAAAGGCAATTGGCGAGCATGAAAGGGGAGGCTTAGTCACGACGGCAGATTTTCTCCCTTTCGTTATTGCCTGGCGCAATAAGAGATCTCACGTTTGCGGATGCAGGGTTTCAAGCTTCCAAAGAAAACAAAACGTAGCGGAAGATGCTAGCCGCCGGGCAATCCCCGAGAGCGGTAACTCTAGCGGTTCTTCGAGCCCGACGATGGTGCCGGCGCTAATCGAAACTCTGATCGGCCTCTCGGTAGGTAGGTAGATCATGCTTCGTTCACTGTCCGCTCGAAGGGCATCGCTTCCGCACAATCGATAAACCGACGATGATCCTGCGCACGATCGCTAAGCCTGCTAAGCCTGCTAAGCCTGCTAAGCCTGCGCCGTAAGCCGGCGCGGATCGCGACAGGCAAGAGGCCACCGGCTGATCGTGTCGGCACCGACGACGAGACGAACCATTGATGGTCCCCTGTTTCGGTGGACACCTTTGCTAAGCCCGTGAGGGTGTGGAGGTGTGCAATGCCGAAGACGAGGCGGGAGTTTTCTCCCGAGTTCAAGCGGGAGACGGTGGCGCTGCTGGAGGCGAGCGGGCGACCGCTGATGCAGGTGGCGACGGAGGTGGGGATATCGCCATCGATGTTGCGTAACTGGCGAGCGGCGATCCGCGGCGGCTCGGCGCGATCGAGGGCGGCGGTGCCCGCGAGCTCGCCGCTGCCGTCGCCGGCCGACCAGGCGTCGGAGATCGCGCGCCTGAAGCGCGAACTGGACCGCACGCGCATGGAGCGCGACGTGCTAAAAAAAGCGATCGGCATCTTCGCGGAGGTGCCGAGATGAGCTTCCACTTCATCCGCGATCATGCCGGCCGGTGGCCGGTTCGGCTGATGTGCCGGGTCCTCGAGGTCTCTGCCAGTGGCTACTATGCGTGGCGCTGTCGCCCGGAGAGTCCGCGAGCGGCGGCAAGCCGGAAGCTGCTCGGCGATGTCCGCCGCCTCCATGCCGAGCATCATGGCCGCTACGGCAGTCCCAGGATGCATGCCGCGCTACGCGCGGAAGGCGAGATGGCGAGCCGGGGCCGGGTCGAGCGCCTGATGCGGCGGCACGGCATCCGTGCCCTGGCGGGTCGCCGGTTCAGGCCCTGCACGACCGACAGCCGCCACTACCTGCCGGTCGCACCGAACCTTCTGAAGCAGGAGTTCGTCGCCGCGGCGCCGAACCGCGTCTGGCTGGCAGACATCACCTACATCGCGACCGGCGAAGGATGGCTGTATCTCGCCGCCGTCCTCGACCTGGCGACCCGCAAGATCGTCGGCTGGGCGATGCGCGACCACATGCGCACCGAGCTGCCGCTCGCCGCGCTGATGATGGCCGCGCAACGGCAACGACCGGCCGCAGGCCTCATCTGCCACTCCGACCGGGGCAGCCAATACGCGTCCGAGGCGTACGGCAGGCAACTCGTTACAATGAAAGCCAAACCGTCGATGAGCCGGACGGCTTGCTGCTACGACAATGCTCCGATGGAGAGCTTCTTCCATACGCTGAAGGTGGAACTGGTCCATCAGCGGCGATGGGCCACGCGCGAGGACGCCAGGCGTGACCTGTTCGCGTACATCGAAGGCTACTACAACCGGCGACGGATCCACTCCGCCCTCGGATACAGAACCCCGGAACAGGCCGAACGCAACATGGCCTAAACCCGTGTCCACGAAATCGGAGGACCATCACCATGCTCCGGGAACGCCTGTCCGCTAACCGCAAAGCCGTGATCTAGAGATTCAGACCCGAGACACCGTCCGGCAACGCGATCCACGAACCACGGTCATTCCGCCGACCAGCCCTCTACGAGATGGCACAAACTTGATCGAAGAACCTCGCGATCTGTTGGATTGTCCCCAAAAAACTGATCCTGAAAAGCTTGGACGAGAGGTATGACAATTGTAAGTATGTCAAACGTCTCGTCGGTCAACCTCACGAGGTTAGCTCGCGGATCGGTCAGACGGCGACACTTTCCGACCCGGCCTTTCCTCTCAAGTGTCTTGAGCAATTGAGACATCTGCATCGGGTGTATGTTGCTCAAGCGGGTCAGGTCAGGCTGCGTGACGAAACGATCGGATCGGCCGAGCCAAGCAGCCTGCCTCAACACGACATACTGCAAATGAGTCATGTCGAATGGTGCAAGGATGCGATTCATCTCACGTTGGTAACGATGAGCAACGCGCCAAAGAAGAAAGCCGACAGAGTCTTCGGGCCGTCCAAAGGGCGACGACAAATCACGAAAAAGACTAGATGTACACGTCATCTGCACAAAACTTCGACGAGCCTGAGATTGGGCTGAATTATTAGACCATTAAAATTTACAGCGCGCAATCTAGATCAGCCTCCATCTCGGTCGTTCGTTCCATGGCAGGGGGAGTCGCTTAGCCTTCGCCGGAGATCTCGTGGCGATAACCCTGAACCAGTAAGGAAGAGGATAGAGCAATATGAACTTGATCCATTGGAGGATGTTCGTGCGGAGCGGATCCTGGCTTCCCATTTTCGTTCAGTCGTCAAGATACCGGTTCAGGTCTGGGGCATCTTAGGCCGTAGAGGCGGCAGGGCACGAGCCGCACATCTTGCCAGTCTGTAATCCTCGATGGCGGCGAGCTTAATTAATCAAATATAAGCTGCACCGCCCTGCTACTCTTTGCCTCCGGCGAGGTCGCGGCGTGAGACCGTTGGCGGCCGCGAAGAACCTGCCCGCCATCAGCGCCGACAAAACTCAGTTGCGGAGAGGATTTCGCTGCTTTGCGCATTGCGTAAAAACATCCACGGTGACACTTATAATGGGCACTTCATCGCAAAGTTGCAATCAGAAACGCTGCCAACGACCTCGCCCGCGTTCTAAATTGACCGAGTGGCCGAGAACTTTCGCTTACGTACGATAGCGCGTTTACCGTACCGAAGCGCTCGGCACGTACGACGAGGGAAGTTTGGAGGACTGTCTTGCGCACCGCTATGCTTTATTAGGTCGACAGATCGCTAAGAGCTGGCTGCGAGACGAGATGCCCAGCTTCTCATAGGCGCGGCGGCGGTAGGTCGCGATGCTGCTCGGCCTTACACCTAGGTTGTCGGCAAGCAGTTCCGCCTTATTGCCTGCGAGCATCCCGAGGCAGACCTGCCTTTCGCGCTCGGAAAGAATGGCCAGCGGCAGCGGGGTCTCCGATGCCTCCAGACGGCGGAAGTGAGTAGCTAGCAGCCTGCCGATCAGCCGGAATACGCTCTCCTCAATGAGATCGAAGGACGCTGGCATAGGTTGGTTGACGTCGCCCCGGCAATAGAAGCTGAGCACCATCCGGAGCGGACCCTGCACGACCAAGACCGCGACTTTATCATGGAAGCCCGGCTGTCCGAAAAACTTGGCGACGTATTCTGGGCTGAGCTCGCCGCGCAGGCTCTCCAGCCGCGCGACGGCGCAGTCGCCATCGCTCATCGCGAGAACGCGCCCGACCAGCGGGTCCTGTCGAAACCAGCCGTCGGCGTAATCGGCAACTAGGGTTCGACTGCTTGTCGGCGAGAAGTTGCGGCTGAGAAGACATTGAGGCTCTGCGCTTCTGTAGGCGAAGGCGATGACCTGCCCGGCTCCGGTCTCACCGACCAAGGTCTCGAAGATTCCGATGAATTTGGCCGTGCCGACGAAGGGGACGCACTCAGAAGCGACGTCGACTAGCCGCCGCGGCAGTGTCGCTTTCAGGTCGAGGTCTCTGCGATAAGCCTTGTTTACAGTATTCGAGCCCACCGCCGCCTCCGTTCCCGCGCACGATCACCAATATACGACTACGTCAATCGAAGCCGGATCGTGAATCGTCGGCGTTGCCATCGAGCCCTGTCGTCTTTGGGAGGGGACAGAACGCCGGCGAGGGTCCCCGTATAAGGTGCGGTACATTTGCCTAGGCAACTGCGGACGAAAATGAGCGAGTGGGACGGTGTTTGTGTCGCAATCGGAGCTCGACGAGCCGAACAACGACGATGGGAATCGGGGTGTGGTCACCTATCCGCTGCCCGACGGCATCGTCGTCGAGCGGGACGTTTGGGTCGAGATGCGGGATGGTGCCCGGCTGAATGCCACCGTGTTCCGGCCTGAGGTCGAGGACCGCTATCCAGTGATCATGTCCGTGACCGTCTACGGCAAGGATCGTGGTCCGGCTGAATATTCGACTCTGCCAAAAATCAAAGGCTCAGGCAACGCGGTGGGCACGCTGCGCATCTCCGACGTGACGCCGTGGGAGGCACCCGACCCGGGCTTCTGGGTACTGCACGGTTACGTCGTCATCATTGCCGACGCTCGCGGCTACTACCGATCCGAGGGCGAGGGCGGCATCTACTCGGACAAGGATCCGGAAGACTACCATGACCTGATCGAGTGGGCCGGCGTCCAACGATGGAGCACGGGTGCCGTCGGCCTGAACGGCGTCTCGTACCTGGCGATCAGCCAATGGCTGTGCGCGTCGCGGACCAAGCCGGCGCACCTGAAGGCGATCGTCCCGTGGGAAGGTGCCTCCGACCTGCTTCGCGATGTCATCGAGCACGGCGGCATCCCGGAAACGAGGTTCCTGCCCGGCTATTATTCCGGATCGCTCGCACTCGGCGCGGGCGAGGCGGTCGCCGAGCGCGGGCAGACGCTTATCGAGGCATCGGCGCGGCATCCGTTTCCGCTCGAAACGATCGAAGTGCCGGCGCTGATCTGCGGATCGTGGTCGCTGCAGGGACTGCACAGCCGTGGCGCCTTCGAGGGCTTCATGCGCATCTCGTCCCGGCAGAAGTGGCTCTACACGCACGGCGGCTGCGAATGGGACCGCTATTATAGCGCCGATGCGCTCGAGTGGCAGAAGGCGTTTCTCGACCACTTCCTCAAGGCCGACGACAACGGCTTCGACCGGCGGCCACCCGTTCGCCTGGAGGTCAGACGGACGAAGACCGAGCACGCCGTCCGTGCCGAGCGGACATGGCCGATCGGGCGCGTGTCGTGGGAGCGGCGCTTCCTCGATCTCGAAAGCGGCCGGCTGTCGCTCGCCTCGCCAGCGGAAGCACAGCACCGCGACTATGACGCGGAGACGAACGAGACGCTGCAACTCGATCTGCCGTTCGACCGTCCGACCGAGATCACAGGACCCATGGTCCTGACGCTGTGGGCCGCGGCGCTCGACGCCGATGACCTCGACCTGTTCATCGCTCTGCGCAAATACAACCGCGCGGGGCGTCAGGTCCAGTTCATGGCGAGGGACGGTTTCCGCCAAGGTCTGGTCAGCCTCGGCTGGCTCCGCGCGTCGCAGCGGCACGTCGACCCGCAGTCCGCGCCGTGGCGCCCCCATCTAACGCGCGACCGGACCGAGACGGTCGCGCCCGGCAACGCGGTGGAAATGCAGATCGAAATCCTGCCGTCGAGTACAGCGTTCGACGCCGGCGAATCGATGCGCCTCCTCGTGAGTGGACGCGACATCCTGCAGTTCGCGCGTTTCGGCCACGACCGCACCGTCAACAAGGGGCACCACCGGGTCCACGCCGGCGGCGACCGACCATCTTCGTTGCTGGTGCCGTTCTGCTGACCTCGGATGAGAGCGGCGGTACAGTCGCGCAGCCGCGTTACTCAGTCGCGGGGGGGGCGGGGGGCGCGCTGGGACGCCCCCAGAACCACCGCGGTTTTTTGTTGTGTAC
>CAXTQJ010000001.1:0-9039 GCA_964246245.1 uncultured Sphingomonadaceae bacterium | reverse complement strand
TGCGGGGGGGTTCCCGGGGGCCCCGCGGTTTTCCTCGGGGGGTTGCCCGCTGCCCGCTGGGCCAAAACGCCACAATGAGAAGGGAGTTTGATGATGGACAACGGGATCAGGTACATCGAGGTTGACGGCGCGACGCTCGGCTATGCCGTCCACGGCACCGCTTCGGAGGGTCCGGCGCTCATCCTCGTCCATGGGCTGGCCATGCGCTCGACGGCGGGACCGTACGAGGCGCTGCTGGAGCTGCTGTCGCGCCGGCACGTCGTCTTTGCGCTCGACCTGCGCGGGCATGGTGCGTCGGCCGGCACTGTGCAGCGCTGGACGTTTGACCAGCTTGCCGACGACGTGGTCGCCTTCGCGCACGCGCTCGGGCTGGATGGGCCGGTATTCATCGGTCACTCCTTCGGCGCAGTGATCGGCCTCCTCGCCGAGATTCGGCATCCCGGCACCTTCCAGACGCTCTGCCTCCTCTCCCCCGGACCCGCCGACCATCGGAAGGACCCGGTCGACACGCTCGACTTCCTGATTGAGCACGGGCACGACCGCGACGCGCTGCGTGAGACCTTTCGCTCGATGTTTGTGCATCCACCCGGAGCGATGCTGGAGCTAACCGTCGATGCTGTCGCGCTCGTCGACACCGAGGTGCATCGCGAGCAGAAGAGGCAGAACCCACATTTCTCCATCGACGATCGACTAAAGGATGTTGTGTGCCCGACGCTGGTCGTCTGCGGGGAGGAGGACAACGTCGTACCACCCGAGCGGCAGCACGATATGGCGAGGAAGCTACCGCGTTCGAGAGAAGTAATATTCTCCGGTGAGGGGCACATGATGGCATGCGAAAGCGCAGTGATAGCCGCGCGGGAGGTTCTTGCGTTCGTGGACCAGGACCGCTGACCGAAGTTGCTGCGACGCGACGACCGGACCGGAGCTCCGCAAATGAGATATAATGAGTTGGATCAAACTATGATGCGCGTGCTCCTGATCGGCATCGCCCCTGGCGCGGTCGACACGTCGGACCCGGACATCCCGCCCGGCACCACTGGAGAGAAGGTCGCCGCCGGCATCGAAGCGACGATGGCGGATATGCGTTCGCGGGGTTGGGAGGGCGGCTTCTGCTCCATCCTGCCGGACGACAGCGCCGAGGCGACGATCGCCGCCTCGCTCGCGGATCGGTGCGATTGCGTGGTTGTCGGCGGTGGCATCCGTGTGCCCGATGCAAACATCACGCTCTTCGAGCGGGTAATAAATGCGATTCGGCGCTGTGCCCCGGGTACGCCAATCGCGTTCAACACCAAGCCCGAGGATTCCGCGGACGCGGCTCAGCGATGGTTTGACCACGGATAGTCGATACGGCTACCTAACTCGTATCCGCCTCCTTCTGTCCAATAGGTAAATTGCAGTCAGACGCTCCGATTTATAGTTCTATATTTCTTTCTTTCACTCGGTGCCTGGCCGTCGAGCATTTGAGATATGTGGCGGGATACTTGGTCAGCCGCAATGACTAACGCACCATCAAGGTGAACGTAGCTTTGTGTAACGCCTCTTGAAGAATGACCGAGCAAACCCTTGATCGTCAGTTCAGAGAAGTTCAAGTCGCCCGCTACGCTCGCAAAGGTGTGTCGAAGAGTATGCGGGGTCACGGCCACCAGCCCTGCACGTTTACATACGCGTTCAAGTACGCGCACTACACCGATAAAGTGCCCCTCGCCCCAATCTGCCGGAAACAGATAATGCGAACTCGTAGCTTGGGGTTGCGCTGAAATGCAGGCCATCGCCTCCCGTCCGACCGCCCGAACCTGTGCACCTCCTTTTGTGTCCGGGAAGTCCACACAACCTGCACGCCGATGAACCCACACCCGCCTGAGCGCGAGTACTTCCATCCGGCGGAATCCTGTCAACAACATGAGCCGAATAGCTGCCAGCCCAGTGGGATGCTCGCCTTCTGCAGCGCAGTCTCGCATCGTCCAACCGAGCAAGCGTATCTCGTCTTCGCTCAAACGGCGCTTTCGGCCGTCCCCGGTCATTTGACGAGCCCCTGAAGCTGGGTTGCTTGGGATCATCTCGAACCGCAGGGCATGGCCAAAGATGCTGCGCAGCGTCCCGACTGTCCGCCCAGCGACCCCGCTGCCTCCTGTAGCTCGGCCACCACGACCCTTCCGGGATCGAGCGGACTTTCCTTCGGCAATGTCAGCCTGCATCGCTTCAACCTCGCGCAGCATCAGGCCCCGCACCGCGCGGGTGCCTAGCAGGGGCCGGATGTGAGTTTCGATCCGGCTCTCGTCTGAGTCCAAGGTAGATGGCTTGATGGGCTTTCGCTTACGACCGAGAATGCGGCCTGAGCGTGCTTGCTCCAAGTACCAATCGCACACTTCGCCGACGGTAATGCCCTCACGGGCGGCACGGCGCTCGGCAGCAGGATCTTCGCCGCGCGCCGCAGCGGCGAGTTTCTGACGCCCTAGGTCACGCGCCTCATCGGGAGTGAGTACGCCGTGCTGGCCCAGAACGAGCCGACGTGTGCGGCCCTCTGAGTTTCGGTATTGAATCAGATAGGTCTTCACGCCCGACGGTTTCACCCGCAGACCGAAGCCGCGCAACTCCCCATCCCAGGCAAAGACATCGCGATCGGCATGCGACCTGACGGCATCCACGGCGCGCTTTGTCAGTTTTTGCATGATGTAACATCCTTACAACATTAATGATTCCCCGATTCTGCTTCCCCGGCTCGCGCGGTGGCGGCTGGGGAAGCATGGGGGAAGCAAAATCGAGCGAACCAGAGGTGTCCTGCAGGATACGCAGACGCGTGTTACGCGCCAGACTCCTTTTGTATTTAGAATGGCTTAGCGTGCTTTCGGCCGCAATCGACGGCAGATGCGTAAGCTGCTGGAGGGCATTGCCAAGGTCGGGGTCGAGGGTTCGAATCCCTTCGCCCGCTCCATTTTTATTCAATGAAGTAAGCAGGTTAGTTAGGGCGGCGGGAGCACCACCTCCCGGTTGCTCACCGGCGGTCGCCCAAGTCCACGCCTGCCCGGTTCCAACGGCAAGAGCTGGCGCAGCACTCGCCATTCCACCTCCGACAAATCGCCCCTGCTCAAACCCGCCTCCGCAAGGCAGCGTTGCATCGACCCAAGGCTAAGCGGTCAACCGATTTGTCCACACGGCCTAGGCTAACGTAGACCTTGCACCTTCGGCCGCGAGGACCTTGGCGGTAGCCAAGCCGATGCCGGTCGTGGCGCCGGTGATTGCGGCCGCCTTGCTGCGGAGGCGGTCAGACATGATGAATTCCTTTGAACGGGAGCTTCGGCCGATGCGCTCGTTGGACACACAATCCTAGGTCACGAGACGTAGTCCCGGGAGCTGGTGTTCGACCTGCACTTTGAACCAAGCTTTAGAACGCACGCGACCTGTTCCAGAAGGTAGCCATGACTGCAGGCCGACTCTGGCTTCAGACATCGGCATACTGACAGGACCCCGCCGGAGGCGCTCCTCCGGCGGAACGGGCGTCACTTCGCGAACGAAGCCCCGAGGTTCCCGATGACGCCGATCTGCTCCATGAGGACCGTCGCGGCGGTGTAGCAGTGAAACGATTTGACCTTCCCGGCTTCGAGGTGGAAGACGTCGCAGCAAGGCGTGTGGATCGTCTTGCCCGTGGCCGGAATAGTGCCGGCGGAAAGCGCCAAAGGACCATTGTGGGTCCCGTTCAGCGAAAGCTCGACCACCACGACGTCACCAGACACATAGACCTTGTCGAGCGCCCGATGCATGTCGGGAAAGGCAGTAGCATAATTGACCAGGTTGTCGCCCAGCGTCGGCCCGAGGTATTTCTGGCCGCCGGAGACGTCCCAGAAATATCCGTCTTTGGTATACA
Source organism: uncultured Sphingomonadaceae bacterium (assembly GCA_964246245.1). Taxonomy (GTDB): domain Bacteria; phylum Pseudomonadota; class Alphaproteobacteria; order Sphingomonadales; family Sphingomonadaceae; genus Polymorphobacter_B. Next base: position 5,177 of record CAXTQJ010000001.1, on the reverse strand, counting down.
TATCCACGAACCCCTGGACGTCCTTCTTCTCGGCGACATCATAAAGTGTGCGGATGATCCGCTCATTGTCCGTCATCGTGCTATTCGTCGCGTCGGTGGTAGTCATGGTGATGACCTTTCCATTACGGTGCGATCCACCGTAAGAATGATGTTTCAATAAGCAGGTGATACTACGTCGCCACAGCGGGGAGTCTGCACCGAGAGCAGCAATAGACTTCAGAAAATGGCATGTGATCGCTAGACGCGACTGTGAGTAGCATCGAATTTCCGATACGACGTATCGCCACGGGCGATGCATAATAACGCACCCGATCAATTAGTTGAGCTATGTTGAGGGGCGTTAACTCTCAGTAAGGTGCTTTTATACGATCGCGGGATCGATCCGGCGCGGAACGTCGTTCGAATTTACCTATGCATCGGCTCACCCGATAGAGACTGTCGGATTTAAGCGGCTGTTCGCATGGCGGCCCGCCTGCGAAAGGAAATGATGTTGAAGTGGATCAAAGCCTTGCTGCGTCCTGCAATCGCTGTGCCAACCCGGCAACCCTCGGAGTCTCCCGCCATGATCATCCTGCATCTCGATTCCAGCATTCTCGGCGGTTATTCGGCGAGCCGATCGCTCTCGGCGCAGATGGTTGCGCGGCAGCAGGCGCTGCACCCGAGATCCGAAGTGATCTACCGCGACCTGGCCGCCAATGGCACGTCGCAGCTCACGGGCGAGCACATTGCCGTGCTTCAGGGTGGGACGCCGGCAACTCCCGTTCTGGGCGCCGACCTGGAGATTGGCGGCGCCTACATCGACGATCTCTTTGCAGCGGACATCATCGTCATCGGGGCGCCGATGTACAATTTCTCGGTGCCGACGCAGCTCAAGGCTTGGATCGACCGGGTCTGCGTTGCGGGGCGGACCTTTCAGTACACCGCGACCGGGCCTGAGGGGCTGCTGCCCAAGGGCAAGAAGGCGTTCATCGCGTCGGCCCGGGGCGGCGTCTACAGCGGCGAGAGTCCGGCGGCGTTCATGGATCACCAGGAATCCTACCTCCGGGGCGTGCTCGGTTTCATGGGCGTGACCGATGTATCCATTGTGCGGGCCGAAGGCCTGAACATGGGTGCGGAGGTCAAGGCGGCCGCGATGGCCAAGGCGGCAACCGAGATCGAGGCGCTCGCCGCCTAAGCCCCCCTGATCGGCTCAGAACCGCGCCGCCGCGGAGCCGAGTTTTCCCGATTCGTTGACGCCGCCCTGCGAGACGCGGCGCCAGGCAAACCAAGCGCACTGCTTGGCGATGCCCCAACCGGAGTTACCGACGATGCTTCAACACAAACCTTTGTCCGAGCTCGGCGGCGCCGCTCTCGGCTGGCGCCCGGCCAAACACCACTTCGCCATCGGTGGTCATGGCAACCCGGCCCATCGCGCGGTCGGTAACCTGTTCGTCCTCAACGACGATGAGATCGCCGCAGGCTCAGGGTTTCCATTGCACGCTCATGCCGACATCGAGATCATCAGTTACGTGCGAGACGGCGTGGTCACGCACGAGGACAGCCTGGGCAACAAGGGCCACACGCGGGCCGGCGACGTGCAGGTGATGAGTGCCGGCACCGGCATCCGCCACTCCGAGTATAACGAACAAAACGTGCCGGCGCGCATGTTCCAGATCTGGCTTCGACCTCGGGGCAAGGGCGGCAAGCCGCGGTGGGATACGCGTGCGTTCCCGAAGGCAGACCGATCAGGCTCGTTTGTGCCGTTGGCGAGCGGCTACCACGCCCCGGACGCGCTCCCGATCCGTGCCGCCGCGGAGATCTACGGTGCGATGCTCGCGGCTGGAACGACGGCGACCTTCGACTTTCAGCCCGGCCATAGCGGCTATCTCGTCCCGGCCACCGGCAGCGTCCGCATCGGTGGCGAGCGGGTCGAAGCGCGAGAAGGTCTGGTCATCACCGACGAGGCCTCGATCACGATCGAAGCGATCAATGACGCGGAACTCGTGCTGGTTGTTACGGCCGAGCTGGTTGCGGGCGGGGCGTAAGGTCATGGAGATCGGCATCGACAGCTTCGCGGCGATCCTGCCCGACCCGGCCACGGGTCGGGTCCCGCCGCCCGCGGACCGGCTCGCCAACCTGCTCGAGGAGGTCGAGGTCGCGGATCGGGTCGGCTTGGACGTGTTCGGTATAGGCGAGCACCACCGGCCGGAATTTTTGGACGCAGCGCCAGCGATCATCCTGGCTGCGGCCGCCGCGCGTACGACCGACATCAGACTGACCAGCGCGGTAACCGTGCTCAGCGCCGCCGATCCAGTGCGTATCTTCCAGGAGTTCGCGACGATCGACCTCATCGCCAAGGGCAGGGCGGAAATCGTCGTCGGGCGCGGCTCGTTCGGCGAGGCCTACCCGCTGTTCGGGTTCCAGGCCGATGATTACGATAGCCTGTTTGCCGAGAAGCTCGATCTGCTCCTGAAGCTGCGCGAGACCACCCATCCGCGCTGGTCCGGGCGGTATCGGCCGGCCCTGACTGGGCAGGGCATCTATCCGCGGCCGTTCCAGGAGCAGTTTCCGGTCTGGGTCGGCGTTGGTGGCACCCCACAGTCGTTCGTGCGCGCCGGCACGCTCGGCCTTCCGTTGATGGTGGCGATCATCGGTGGCGAGTTCCGCCGCTTTCGGCCTTTGGTGGACCTCTACCGCGAGGCCGGCCGGCGCGCGGGACATACGCCGGAGCGTCTGAAAGTCGGGGTTCACGCGATCGGGTTTGTCGGCGCCACGATGAAGGAGGCCAAGGACGCCTTCTTCCCCGGTTGGCAATACATGTTCACCGAAATCGGTCGCGAGCGCGGCTGGTCGCCGGCCACACGCGCCCAGTTCGACGCGATGTGCGGACCGCAGGGCGCCTTCCTGATCGGCGACCCGGCGAGCGTCGCAGCCAAGATGCTCGCGGCCAGCGAGGCTCTCGGCGGGGTGTCGCGCATCACCCTCCAGATGAGCGCCGCCTCGCTCGAGCACGCGGCCATGACGCGGTCGATCGAGCTGCTCGGCAACCAAGTTGCTCCGGTCGTCCGCCTGGCAACCACGACGCCATCTGCTCCCAGCGAGCTGGAGACGGCGCATGGGTGAGCTGGTCGACGGCGTGTGGCGGAACGGCGGCTTCGAGTCCGTGCTGTCCGACGGCGCCCTGCAACGACCACCCTCGGTCTTCCGCGACTGGGTGACGGCGGATGGCTCGGCATCGCTAGGCGCACGCGGGTTCAAGGCCGAGCCCGGTCGCTATCACCTATACGTGTCGCTGGCGTGCCCCTGGGCACATCGCACGTTGATCATGCGCAACCTGAAGGGGCTCCAGGGGATGATCGGGCTTTCCGTCGTCCACTGGCACATGGGGGAAGATGGCTGGACGTTCGCACCCGGGCCGGGCGTAATCGCCGATCCGATCGTCGGCGCCGCCAAGCTGCACGGCATCTATACCCTGTCCGACCCTCAATGCACCTCGCGCGTGACCGTGCCGGTCCTGTTCGACACGACGGAAATGACCATCGTCTCGAACGAGTCCGCCGACATCCTGCGGATGTTCAACTCCGCGTTCGATCACCTCGGCGCTCGCCAGGGCGACTACTACCCCGCCGCCCATCGAAGCGAGATCGACGCGATCAACGCGCGCGTCTACGACACGCTGAACAACGGCGTTTACAAGGCCGGGTTCGCCACCCGCCAGTCGGCCTACGAAGAGGCCGTCGCCGGCGTCTTCGATACGCTCGGGTGGCTGGAGGCGCGACTCGCACAACGGCGCTACCTTGTCGGCGAGATGCTGACCGAAGCGGATATCCGCCTCTTTACGACACTGGTCCGGTTCGATCCGGTCTATTTTGGGCATTTCAAGTGCAATCAACGCGCGCTCGCCGACTATCCGGCGCTCTGGAACTACGTCCGTGCGCTTTACCAACGCCCAGACATCCGACCGACGGTCGACTTCGACCACATCAAGAAGCACTATTACGGGAGCCATCCATTCCTGAACCCAAGCGGGATCGTCCCGGTTGGTCCTGATCTTGACTTCGATGCCACGCCCGCTCTCTCGACCTCGAAGGCACGCGGGCTTTCGCGGGCCTAGAAACGGGTGGATGGTTCTGTGTCAGCGAGGATGCCGGTACTAGTTTACCCCGGGAGCGACACTGTGCCCGAGTCTCTGCCGCAGCGCCTTGAGTCTATCGGCGCTGCATCATCATGCAGATTCGATCGTCGACGTGCTCGCCGCCTCGGCGGGCCGACGATGTCGACGCTTGCGTTCCCACTTAGAACTGGCGGATAGGCGCCGCCAAGCGCCTCTACGAACAGCCGCAGACGAGTGCCCGCGAAGCCCTCGCGGAACGCTCTAGCTCAGGCCGATAAGCCTATCGGGAAGAGCATGTCGACGACAGTCAATAGTTCCGCCTCGAAGCCGGCGGCCATCCCTTGCGTGCGCGCCTTCATGAAATCAACGCCGGGAAGGATGCCGCGCGTGTCGGCGAGTAGTACGGTGCCAGCGGGGGTCAGTTTGGGGTAGCGGCCCGACCGGTCAAACAAAGAAACGTCAAGGCACCTCCGCTAGACGCGCCGCTTTCGCGGTCGGTTATGAAAGCGCTGCCCAGTTCAGTCGCGACTACGCCAAGCGGTACGGCGCGACGCGCGCGAGAGGTTGGTTCCGGCACAAAGCACGCGGAGCAGCATCGGCTCGCTTCTGGGATTGTCATCGCAGACTCCCGGCCATCGGAATGACGCAGCGGGCGCGGCCTTGCCGGTCACGCCAGCTAACCTGCCCAGGTCGCTGCCGGTGATGCCCTTTTCGTTGACCGGAGAGGGTCTGCCAGGTGTCGCGCCCATGATGGTTGCCGCGCCCGAGCATCCGTTGGCACGGTACACGGGAACGGGCCCCCGAACAGAACTGGCGCGGCACGTGCAACTCGTCTTGACCGATCGGTCCGACCTGTCGGCGGCTCGGGAGTTCGAGGGTTGATGTCGCCATCGACTTGGCGGCTCGCCGAGCTCTTCGCCAAGCACGCGTTCCTCTGCAACGGACTGGGCTCGGGCAGCATGCCGCTGCACACCGTCGACAACGATTCCGCAGCAGGGCGGCTTGTGAAGCTCTCAATCGAGGATGTGCCGCCCGAGGGCCCGATGCTGCCGGTGTCGCCGTCTATAGGACGGCATCCCCGCCC